>JAICXC010000076.1 GCA_025980665.1 Bryobacteraceae bacterium | reverse complement strand
GTCACGCTGGTGATGTGGGCGCTAATCGCCTGGGGGTTTGCGAAGCGACGCGGAACGCTCACCGAGCATGCTCCGTTGGACTCAGGCGGCGGCCAGGCGTGGATCGCCATTGGGGGGCTCGCGGTACCACTTCTGGTTCTTACGGTTATTTTTATCTTGGGACTCAGGCTGCTCGCGGCATTTCCGATCCACGGGATGAACGGCCCGATGGGCGTCGCCATGAACGCGAACATGCCTGGGATGAAGCCCGACATCCTGATCACAGGTCATCAGTGGTGGTGGGAAGCGCAGTATCTTGAAGGCGGTCCCGACCAACAATTCACCACTGCGAACGAAATTCACATTCCTGCCAGTCGATCGGTCAATATCGAATTGCGCTCGGCTGACGTGATGCACTCCTTTTGGGTGCCTAGCCTGCATGGCAAGGTGGATCTGATACCCGGCTTGCCCAACTATATCCGAATCGAAGCCAGCAACCCAGGGCAGTATGAGGGCCAATGCGCGGAATATTGCGGGGCGCAACACGCGCACATGCGCTTACTGGTGGTCGCGCAGGAGCCGGAAGAGTACAGCGCATGGCTGGAACAGCAAAGGAAGCCCGGTGCTGATCCTCAATCGCAAGAGGCAATCGCCGGCAAACAGGTATTCGAGGCTGGTCCTTGTTCGCTATGCCATCAGATACGCGGAACTTTGGCGGGAGGGCGCGTAGCGCCTGACTTAACTCACATTGCCGGCCGCGGAATGCTTGCGGCCAACTCCTTTCCAAATAATGATGCGTATCTGGAAGCTTGGGTTACTCACGCACAATCGCTCAAGCCTGAAGCACTGATGCCGGATCTCACGCAATTTACGGGCGAACAGCTTCGCGACTTAGTCGCCTATCTGCGGCAGCTGCGATGATACCCAAGAATTTCATTTCAGGAGATTTCTCATGTCTGCCATGACTCACTTCGTTTCCCGCTCGGGCGTGAAGATTCTCATGCTAATAGCCGCATACCCTTTGGCGTGCAGCGCGCAATCTAAACCTGATTGCTCCGAACTTCCGGACGCGACGCGCCTTCGAAGCACGCTTCAATCTGTGGTCCGTCAGGGAGCCTCTAAGAACGGCGGTATGGGGAACCAGGAGTGGGCCGCGGTTGTAAATCGCGACGGAGTCGTCTGCGCCATCGTTTTCAGCGGAAACACGCGCAGCGATCAGTGGCCCGGCAGTCGCGTGATTGCGGGTTCGAAAGCCAGTACCGCAAACGGCCTCAGCAGCAATGACTTCGCGCTATCAACAGCAAACGTCTTTGCCGGGGCGCAACCGGGGCAGAGCCTCTATAGCCTGGCCACTAGCGCCGCGCCTAATGCCGAGGCCGTATTCGGCGACCCTGCAACCTTTGGCACGCCGACCGACCCGATGGTCGGCAAGGCGATCGGAGGAATCATCGTCTTCGGAGGTGGTCTGCCGCTGTATAGCAGCAGAGGCAAAATCGTGGGAGGACTCGGCCTGAGCGGCGATACGTCTTGTACGGATCACATCATCGCCTGGAAGATTCGCCACGAACTCCAGCTTGATACGGTCACGATGGGGCCCAGCCCCGATCACAACGACAACATGATCCTGGACTGGCAGAACAATAGCAGCCCGAGCGGATTCGGGCATCCCTCTTGCAAGGGCGGCACGGCGCCGGATGTCATTATCCACGACTTGTCCAAACAGTTTCCCACTGGACCACATAGAAAGTGAGCCGAATGAGTGATGCTCTAAGAACCTACCTGCATGATCATCTTGCCGGCTCGCACTTCGCGACTAAACTGCTTAACTCATTGCGAGAGCAATATAAAGAAAACGCATTGGGTAAATTTGCAGATATTATGCTCGGCGAAGTGGCGCAGGATCAAAAGATCCTGGAGGACATCATCCATCAGGTTGGACCCGCACATCTTGATCTGGCCGAATCAGTCGGCTGGCTCGCCGAACGGGCAAGTCAGTTCAAACTGCACCGCGATGACTCCGGAGCCGGTCTTGGAACATTTGAAGCCCTTGAAGTCTTGACACTAGGTATACGGGGAAAACTGGCACTATGGCAGGCACTCCCGGCAATTCGCCGGCTCGACACCAGAATACCTGCATATGACTTCGGCCAGCTAGCGTTACGAGCGGAAGACCAATTCACTCGTACTGAGGAGCAACGCCTGAACACAGTATCTTTAGTCTTCCAACCTGGACGTCAGTAACCTCGCCAGAGCTATCTACGGTTGTATCTGTAAGAAGTTCAGATCGTCGGGCAAGAGAACGGGACGCTCGAACAGGCCTTGGCCCGAGAATGAACCCGGAAGATATTGATTCGGGTCCTGAATCAAACCGGAAGCGAAGAAATCTGCGATCTGCTTTTGAGCGGCTATCGCAATCGCTGTTTCCAGCGACGGACTAAGCGGGTCGAAGAGCGTCGGATTGCTTAAGAAGCGATGCGGATAAATGGGAAAGGGAACTCCCGGCTGTGTAAGTCCGAGCAATCGGGGGTCGATTCCGGCTGCGAGATCCGTTCTGAGCAGCCACGTTGCGGGCCGAAAGCCCCCCGCTCGCACAAAGGCGGATTCTGTCGGGTTTGGCACCTCTAAATCGCCTAGAGCGAACTGCGCAAGGATTCGTTTAGGCGCCATACCCGCCAGCGGCGCGGTCTTCAAGTGCACCGCGTAGCTCAGCGGATCGCCGAGCATTCCCAGCCAGTCAGCCTGTTCAAACGCAGCCTGAATTGCAAGTGCGCCCGGAATATTGTCGGTAATCGTCTGTCCCCGAAAGACGTACTCGTCATTGAAGGCATCGTGGAAATAGGCCTGCGAGGGAGCCGGTGGAACGTTCAGCAGCGGTGGCGTGGAGCTTGCTAGATACACGGTTCCTAACTGGCGTGCAATAGGGCTCAAGCGTGCGACCTCAACTTGCGTTCCGCCGCCGCTGTTCAGGGCGCCAGCGGCAACACTCGGCTCCAGCGCTTCAAAAAGCGTTCCGTAAAATGCCCCAAACGACTGGCCCGCGTAATAAATTCGGGATGGATCGAGATTCAGCCCAAGGCCTCCTGTAGCCTTAATGGCGGCTACCATAGCGAACAAGTCAACCGCCGACTGCCGCGAGCAATCACGAGTGGCGATTGCGTTCGGAAGAATACAGCCGTCTGACGACCCAATAGGCGCCGTGGGCGAAAATTGAATGCCGCGGCCGGGAGTGGGTACGATAACATTCCCGCTGTTCGTCGTTACCTGGGTCGTGCTCAAAGGGCCGAAGCCGTGACCCGTGATCTCGATCGCGAGCGTTGCGAAGCCTTTCTGAGCCCAGGTTGAAGCCGCAAATGTGGGAGCGCCGAATTGGCTATCGCCAAGCCCATGGCCATAAATGATCACGGGGATTTTTCCCAAAGAGGAATTTGAAGCCGGTAGAAAGAGGTGAAATGAGACGGGAACGACAGTGCTAGGAATGGAAATCGGAGCATTCGTTGGTATCGTGCTGATGGTGCCGGCTTGAGGGCCTGACGTATTAAGGTAAAGCGGCGAAAGAACCAGACCGAATGCAATCCGTTCCACTCCTGTTAATACGTCCAGTGGTAGCGTCTGATCGAGGCTGAGACCAGGAACACCCGTTTGTGGCATCCAGGTGATGGATTTGATGACCGTCAGGTCAAATGTGGAAAGCGGTCCGTAAAGCTGGCCAGCACCAGGAATTGCGCCTGAGTTGATCTGCGCGTGTGCTCGCTCAAGCCAGCTGGTGGCGCTCAGCGTAGTAAACAAAGACGCCGCAATCACGTCCCCCACTCCGTCGCCATTACTGCTTTTGTTGGCGATCTGAGTCGCGTTCTCCCCAGCACTCGTATTGTCATGATTGCTTTTGACCGCGCTAAGCGCCTTCGATAAAGCCGCGCAATAGACCGAGCGGACTTCATCCACGCAATCTCTATAATCTTGACTGGCCTTCAATTTCTTACCATTAGCGTCGGTCACATCGGAGGTGACCATAAGCAAATACTGGGTCTGCTGATCGAGAACCTCGTCCGGTTTGGCGTAGGCGCACATGCCGGCCGGATCGAAGATCACTTGATTGATTCCGATCGAACGCCCACCAGGCTCTAGAGCCGTTATGCTGATCCCTTTCCGCAGCGTGGTTATATCCACGAGTCCCGAGAAACAGACCATGATTCTCGGATTCAAGCTAAATCCGTCTAACTGATTCAACAATTGCGTGTTGATGCATTGAGCGGCCGTCGATAGAACCGTGCAACCCGGAGGGAGCGGCAGGCTCACCTGTAAGCCGGTTTGCTGGGTTGCAGTTTGAACGGTTAAGGCATTAGCCGGGAAGGGACCGACTGAGAGGGAGGTCGGTTGGAACAGAACTGTAGTGTTGGCACACCATAAAGGCAGTTGAAACAAAAGAAAGGACCAGCGCAGTTTCACATTTTCTCCACGACACGCAAAAATCCCGCCGACGCAGGAATCCCGCGACATGCACCGCGAGTATCGGCATGTCTCATTAGACTCCTGGAAAGCCTTAGCGTTTCAGCAAGGCTGCAAATGGGCGTTGAATCCGCCGTTACTGTGTGTCTGAACAAGTCATGTACTCCAGTCCGTGTGCAGAGCTAGTCCGAAGAGAACTATCGAGGATCGCGTTTTTTCTCCAGGACCGTTGCGGACATCTCTGACGCGACTTTTATCAACGCCCCCATCTTAGGATGCATAGGCATGATTTCAACTGGTAGGCTCGCGGCTTCCAAGGACGCGGTCATCACCGGCCCGACCGACGCGATGGCAGTGTATTCGCGCAACGCGCTGGTCACTTGAGATTCAAGTCCAAGAGCACGCGCGATCATCATCAGGTGGTCGAGTTGGATAGAAGATGTGAACAGGATCACATCGAATTGACGCGCCGCTAGACCGCGAGCCGCGGTCTGCAGAGGTCCGATATCGGCGGGAAGCTCCCAACGGTAAAGCACCACGGGCGTCACGGAGGCGCCTAACGTCTCAAGCGCCGCGTTCATTTCCAAATTCGGGCGCCCGTATTCTTGTATGGCGATGCGCCGTTCCGTGCGCGCTGCCACCGCTTCCACGATTTCTCTCCACGTGTTCGGCTCCGGAACCACTATTTGCGCGCGTGCGCCCAGGCCGCGCAAAATTGGAAGCGGTTTGGGACCACGCGAGACGATAGTGGCGCGTCCCAACGCCGCTCCTAGCCGGGCTGCCGAAGAATGCGCAACGACTTGGTCGCGAAGAAATGCGAGCCCCGTACCGGTCATGATGACGACCAAGTCGAATTCACCAGCCTCCAGGCGCTCTACAAAGCGGATGGCTTCGCCATGATCATCGAGCGCGCGCTCCTGGACCGAGGGCGCTATGAATGGATCGCCACCCTCCCTGCGGATGAGAGCCTCCATTTCCTTGGCGCGACGGCTTTCCAGGCTGAGAACGCGGAGTCCTGCAAATGACATGTATTAAGACGCGGTAAGACTTTCCTCCAGTCTAAAACTTGAAGGCTGCCTCCACGTATCCAAATTCTCCGTTTGTGCCTTTCGGATAAATTTGTTCGATCGCAGCCAGACCCTGGGCGTGTCCGAGATATCCCGTGAAGGTTACAAGACGGTTTGCGCGGTACTCGATACTTGTATCGTATAGATTGGCGAGTGAGCGGCGGCCCGAGGTTGCGCGGCCCGTGTAACCGAAAGTCCATGGTTGAAACACCCCGCCTCCGGCGTACCAAAGGTCGTTCGGGTTACTTAAGCGCAGTGCATGGAATTCGCTAGAAACTGTGACTTTGGAATGGGGACGTAAGACGAGCGCGCCAAATCGATCCTCGGTGTTCATCATATTGAAGAACGGAAATCGCGCATAGGGCCGAGGCGTGGGCAGAACCTGAAAGAACGTCCCGTGGCGCGAGTCATTGGGATTGCCGTCGCCAGAGCCCATCGTGAAACCTCCTCGCAACCATGGCTTTAGCCTGGGAAGCACCTTGGGTTGGAAGCCGCCTTCGAAATCGAGAGCATAGGCCAGCTGGGTTTGTGTTCCCCATCGGCCGGTCTGCACGGCTCCCCAGGCAAGGGCGTCGATGGTTCCCGCCTGGGTCGTGAACGTGTGCAGGCTGTGTGCGCCGAAGGTCTCGATGCGAATATTATCCGTATCGTGCGCGCGGACCGCCGCCGGACGATTGTCGGTCTTAAGGATGTGCCGCCAATCGTCGTAATCGAGCATGAAGATCCGCGTATCGGCCGCGTGATTCCCATGACCCCAGTCGCGCGTGAAAGAGCCATAGCCGAATCCGACGCGATTCCATCCCCAACCGTCTGTCTGATAAACGCCACGCGTCGGGAGAGCAGCGACGAATGTAAAATCGGTAGCGGGCTTGGAATACGAGTAATGCACGCCGTCGAAACTGCGCCCGACATCCGACCATCCGAAAGTCCCAATCAGGCGCTGGCTGATGCGATCGCGCTTCAGTGTCGCAAGCGTGGCGTTCTTGTGGACAAGCTCTGAGCCATCGTTGAACTCGAAACGTCCTATTTGCAGCGAGCCTGCTTCGCTCGGACCCAAACCCTTGAATCGCACGAAGAGTTGCTTCGGGAACACCATTCCACTGTATTGGCTATTGCTGTTCGCCGAATAGTAATTGGATCCAAGACCGAGGGCGCCCTGCGGAGCCGCTGCAGTGGCGTTATTTGGCAATCCCAGCAGGAAGGGCGCCGCGAGTTCGGCGTCCCAATCCCAACCGGCGTGCTTCTCGGTGAAATTCACCCGAAGAAGGTTGCCGCTGTAGGCGTATTGGTTGTTACCAGAGGACGGCTCGAACCAGTCCCACGCATATAAGCGCGTGCGGAATGTTCCCGTAACAACGACGTCGCCCAGCTTCAGGGGCGTGTCCGCGGACTGTCCAAATAACGCAGCGGCGCCGAGCAGCGAAAGAACTAGAATGTTTCGCATGCTAGTCTCCCATCGCCCCGGCAGTCGCAAGTTCGCCGGCCAAGCGAGCTTCGATCTCGGCGCGCGCGGATCTTTCTTCGCCTTCAGAGAAACGAACCAGGAAGGTGAGAACGGAGACCACGGATATGGTCGCTCCCAGAACTAGCAGCGCCTGGGTCCATGGCATGCTCCCTTTGAACAGGAACCCCGCGAGTACGGAACCTACGTTGCCACCCGCTCCCACGATCCCGGCGACTGCCCCCAGAGCGCGTTTGTTCACGAATGGAACCAGCGCGTATGTCGCTCCGTTCGACATCTTAATGAACAGGCCGGTCAACATCATCGATGCGATCGCCAGGGGCAATAGGCGCATCTGTGAGAAGAGTATCATCGCAAGGCCTTCGAAGAAAATGGTGGCGCCCAACAGAAGCGCGCGGCCGCGCAACCCCCAACGCCTGTTGAATCGGTCGCTCACGATCCCACCCAAAGCACGCGCAAATACATTCATCATTCCGAACGACCCGGCCACAATTCCGGCGGCGGTCAGCGCAAGATGGAAATAATCCGTGAAATAGAGGGCTGCGATGTTGTCGATGGTCAGCTCCATTCCGAAACAAGCGCCATAGATCACGAAGAGAGCCCACACGCGGGAGTCGCGGCAGGCTGTCGCGAAGGCACTCCCGGCTCCGGAGCGGCTAGCCAGTTCGCCGCGCGCGCGGAGCTCCGCGAAGTCGCCGTCGGCTGTGTCCTGGGTCAACCTGTAATAGGCGATTCCGCACAATAACATCATCACTCCAGGCACGAACATCGCCATCCGCCATCCCCACCAGGCGCCCACACCCAGGCTGACAAAGCCGGCGAACAGCAGCGGCATCACGATTTGCGTGACTCCACCACCTAAATTGCCCCAGCCGGCCGCCGCGGCATTCGCAGTTCCGACGACATTCGGCGCGAACATCACCGAGGTGTGGTATTGCGTGATGACGAAGGATGCTCCAATCGCTCCAATCGCCAGCCGGAAGAGCAGAAAGGTGCTGTAATTATGCGCCAGTCCTACTCCCATCACGGGCAGTGAGCCAAGAATAAGCAGCCAAGTGTATGCCCGGCGAGGTCCGATGTGATCGCACAACCAACCAATCACCATTCGTACGAGTACGGTGATAGCTACCGATGCAATGGTCAGATTTCCGATCTGTGCC
Organism: Bryobacteraceae bacterium; assembly: GCA_025980665.1. GTDB lineage: Bacteria > Acidobacteriota > Terriglobia > Bryobacterales > Bryobacteraceae > Palsa-187. The sequence goes on along the minus strand of JAICXC010000076.1, from coordinate 17,125 downwards.
TTGGTTAGATGCAGTTCATCGCGGATGACAGGCATGAGTGGAGCGACGCCAAACCATCCGAAGAAACACAGAAAGAAAGCGATCCACGACATGTGGAACGCGCGCATGGGAGCGCTGGAAAAATCAGCCAGACGGATCCGCGTTGCTTTGTTGCGAACGTTCATTTGAGTCGGTTCTCCTTGAGTTGGATTCAATTCAAATCGGCTCACACGGGGAGAGTTTCATCGAGCATTCGGGACACCCGTTCGCATCCGCTCGGCTGAATGATGGGTCCTCAAACGTTGAGGGAACTGCGGAAATCAAAAACTATGCGGCTACTTCTTCCTGCCCCTTGCTCGCGCTGCCTAAATCGACGAAAATCACACCTTCTTCGACGCGCGTTGGAAAAATCGCCACGCAGCCGGGCTGAGACGCCAGCACAGGCATGCCGGTCTCCAGATCAAAACGTTGCCCGTGCAGGGGACAGACCACGGTTGTGCCCGAAACGATACCATCACATAAAGGGCCCCCCTTGTGCGGGCATTTATTCTCGATCGTCAGATAACGATGGTCCAGACGGAAGATCGCAATTTCCGTGTCTCCCACTTTCACGGCCCGACCTTCGCGAAGCGCTATATTTTCGATTTTGGTGATGGGCGTCCAGCCACGAGTGTTCATGAGCGCTGAGCCTCCATAGGTTGAATTTGGACGAATTGAGTCGGATGCGCGGGTGTCTCGCGTTCCAGCCACGCATCTTTCGCCATTTCTTTCGACCGGGCTAGGCGGTCGAGCAGCTTCTTTTTATCGGCTTCCGGTGCGTACACGGTTTCCTTGCGAATCTTCTCAATCCCCACGCGCTCTACGAAATCGTAGCTGCGCTCCAGGTAATTTGCGTTTTCGCGATAGTACTGGAAGAAAAGGTCGGACGCTTCCAGCGCCTGTTCGGTAGTCTCCACGGTGATCAGTAGATCGGCCTTGCGGACGCTTTTGCCGGCGGCGCCCCCCACCACAATCTGCCAGCTTCCCTCCTGGCCCACCATCCCCAGGTCCTTCACGGTGGCTTCGGCGCAGTTTCGCGGGCACCCGACAACGCCCATCTTGAATTTGTGCGGAGTAAACAAATTCTCGAGGCGCCGTTCCAGTTCGATCCCGGCTCGTGTGGAATCCTGCACGCCGAAACGGCAGAACTCCGTGCCCACACAGGTCTTGACCATGCGCACACCCTTGGTGTATGCCTGTCCTGAAAGCATGCCAAGATCCGCCCACACTTTCGGCAGGTCGGCCTTTTTGATACCAAGGAGGTCGATGCGCTGGCTTCCGGTAACTTTCACCATCGGCACTCTGTACTTGTCGGCGACGTCCGCGATGCGGCGCAATTCGTCCGGCGTCGTCACGCCCCCGCGCATCCGCGGCACTACGGAAAAGGTGCCATCCTTCTGGATATTGGCGTGAACTCGATCGTTAATGAAGCGAGCTGAGCGGTCCTCGTCGTGGTCTCCGCACCACACCATGTCGAGCAGATAGCTCAGTGCCGGTTTGCATACCTCGCAACCTTTGCGATTGCCATAGACGCTCAGAACTTCTTCCACCGATTTGAGTTTCTGGCCGCGGATGATGTCGCGCAGCTGTTCATAAGAGAACGGGACACAAGAACACAACGTGGTTCTGGTCTCTTCCTGGAAGTCTGGAGTCACGGCGCGGAGAAGCTTTTCACATAAACCGGTGCAACTTCCGCAACTCGTCGAGGCGCGCGTGCCCTCCTTGACGCCGGCCAGCGTGGTGATACCGTGAGCGTGAATCGCTTGGATAATGTCACCTTTGCGAACCCCATTGCAGCCGCAGACCGTCTCGCTGTCCGGCATGTCGGCCACTTCCCGGCCGGGATCGGCGTCGCGCGGCGGAAACAGAATCTGGCGGCGATGCGGAGTAAGATCCGTTCCACTCCGCATCCACTCCATATAAACGTGCTCGTCTTCTATGTCACCCACCAGGATCATGCCTTGGAGGCGATTGTCCTTGACCAGCAGTTTTTTGTAAGTACCAAGCGCAGGATCTTCGTAACGGACGGTCTCAACACCCGGCTCCGACTCATCAATCGAACCGGCCGAGAAGATGTCGACACCCATGATCTTGAGCTTGGCGGCTGGTGACGCACCCGTGAACGCTGGCCCCCCGTTGCCCGTTATAGCGGATGCGAGCACACGCCCCTGGTCGAAGAGCGGTGCAACCAGTCCAAACGTTTGGCCGCGGTGTTCCGTGCACTCACCCACCGCAAAAATATGAGGATCGGACGTCGCCATGTAGTCGTTGACGACGATCCCGCGTCGCACTTCGAGACCAGCATTGCGGCCCAATTCGGCGTTCGGCCGAATGCCTGCCGCAATGACCACCAGATCGGCTTCCAGTTCTTCGCCCGATGCGAAACGCAGCCCGTCGACTCTGCCGTTGCCGAATAATGCCGCCGTCTGTTGGGGCAGCATCACCCGAATACCGAGGCTCTCGATCTTGCGCTTCAGGTATTCCCCACCCGTCGCGTCCAACTGGCGCTCCATCAGCGTCTCCATCAAGTGAACGACAGTCACTTCACAGCCGCGCACCTGCAGGCCACGAGCGGCCTCCAAACCCAGCAGTCCTCCGCCGATTACCGCAGTCTTTAGACCTGGGCGGGCTTTCTCCAACAGAGCTCGGGTGTCATCCAGAGTGCGGAACACATGCACGTTTTTCTTGTCGACGCCCGGAATAGGCGGGATGAAGGCGCTGCTTCCCGTCGCCAGAATGAGCTTGTCGTACTCAGTCTCTCCACCGTGTTCATCGATCACAACGCGCTTTTCGCGATTGATACCTGTGATTTTCACTCCCAGCCGTGTGCGGATATCGTGAGTCTGATACCACTCGATGTCGTTGATCACGATGTCGTCCGGGGATTTCTCACCGGCAAGTACCAGGGACAGCAGAATGCGATTGTAATTCGCGTGGGTCTCGTCACCGAAGATTGTGATCTCGAAGTCATGCGATTGCTTCAAAATTTGTTCGACGCAGGCGACGCCGGCCATCCCATTGCCGACCACGACTAGCTGCCGCTTCATACATTTGCTCCCGGGCGTTCGACTCGCACGGCACACTGTTTGTAATTCGGCTCGCGCGAAATAGGGTCGAAGGCATCTTGTGTCACTTCGTTCACGTTGGTTTCAGCGAAATGGAACGGCATGAAGACCTGGCCGGGCGCCGTAATCTCTGTGAGCCGCAATTCCACTCCGCGAACGCGGCCTCGGCGCGAAACGACGTCGACCGAATCATGGCTGTGCAGTCCAAGACCTTTCGCATCGCGAGGATTCATTTCCAGCCAAGCACGTGGCGACAGGCGCTCCAGAATCGGCACTTCGCGTGTTTTCGTGCGAGTATGCCAGTGTTCGACAGTTCGTCCCGTGTTCAGCACAAACGGATAGCTGCGGGTTGGTTGTTCCGGAAACGGAGCCCAGTCGGTGCACACCAGTTTGGCGCGGCCGTCAGGCGTCTGAAATTCGCCATCAGAGTAGAGCCGCGACGTGCGGTTTGGATCGGCGCCTTCGGCCAGCGGCCACTGCACCGCTCCGTGCTCGGCCAGCAAACCGTAGCTGATGCCCGAATAATCACACAGCCGTCCCTTCGATACGCGACGCCACTCGTTGAAAGCATCCTCGACGGTAGTCCACTCGGGATACAGCTCGTCGCGGCAGCCGAGTTTTTCGGCGACTGCCAGAAAGATATCGAAATCCGAGCGAGCCTCATCGATCGGCTGTACCGCTTTATTGACCTTACTTACGCGACGTTCGGAGTTAGTATACGTGCCCTCCTTTTCGCCCCAGATCGCAGCCGGAAGCACCAGGTCGGCTAGCTCCGTCGTCGGCGTGGGATGATATCCGTCCTGGACCACCAGGAAATCGAGATTCGAAAGACCATGTCTCAGCACGTCTTGGTTGGGATAAGAAACCAACGGGTTAGTAGCGATGATCCACAAAGCGCGAATCTTCTTCGCAACCGCGGCCTCAACGATGTCCGGATATGCCCAACCGCGCTTGGCAGGAAGACGCGATTCGTCAACACCCCAGATAGCGGCCAACTCCGCACGATCCGCCGCATTGTCGAACTTGCGGTAGCCGGGCAGACTCGACGTGAATCCGGCTTCTCTAGTCCCCATGGCGTTACATTGGCCCGTGATCGAGAAGGGTGACGCGCCCGCTCGACCGATGTGTCCCGTGAGCAGAGCCAGGTTACAGATTGCGTTCACAGTCGCGGTGCCTAGAGTGCTGTGATTCACACCCATAGTCCAGCCGATGAAGCCGGCCTTGGCGCGGCCATACAACAGCGCCGTCTTGAAAATGGTTTCCTGAGTTAAACCCGTGATCTCGGCTACGCGCTCCGGTGTGTACGCGTCCAGGAAACGTTCCAGTTCAGCAAACCCTGCCGTGTGTTTGTCGATATACTCTCGGTCGACCAAGTTGTAGCGGATCAGAACATGGGCGATGCCATTGAGTAGAGCTAAGTCCGAACGAGGTTTGAGCGGCAGATGAATGTCGGCCATCATGGCCGTCTTGGAAACGCGCGGATCCGCCACGATAAGCGCTTTATTGCGATTCGCCTCCAGGTACTGGCACAGAATCGGATGGTTATCGGCCAGGTTCGCCCCGACCAGCAGAATCACGTCGGCGCGTTCCAGGTCGTCATACGCGCCGGGAGGACCGTCGCTGCCGAAGGAAATCTTATAACCCGAAACCGCGCTGGCCATGCACAGCGTCGTGTTGCCATCGTAGTTGTTGGTGCCGAAGCCGAGTTGCACTAGCTTGCCGAGCGTATAGAATTCTTCGGTGACCAACTGTCCGGTGCTCAGCACGCCCAACGATCCCGCTCCGTACTTCGCCTGCGTAGCCCGGAAGCGCTCCACCATCACATCCAAAGCTTCATCCCAGCTCACGCGCACCAGCTTGCCGCCCTTGCGCAACATCGGATATTTGGCGCGGTTCTCCGCGTGGATCGTGTAGTGCTCGGAAAGACCCTTGGGGCACAGCTTGCCGCGATTCACCGGATGCAATTCGAATGGACGGGAGGCGATCGCGCGGCCATCTTTCACGCCGATTTCGATCCCGCAGCCGACCGAACAATAGCCGCACGTGGTGGGCACCCAATGATCCGGAATCTTTTTGGCCGAGGTGTAGCCCGTAGATTCATCTCGTGCGAAAGCATATTCTTCGCTGAGATTGTCGAGGCCAAGCGTACGCTTCCAGTTCATGCGGCTCTCCTTTCCCCGGATGTGAAGGCCGCAGCGATATTCTTGGACACGACACTCACGAAAAAGAGATAGCGCCCGAGCCATTCACCGGCGAGCGCCGCTCCAAAGGCGGTTACGACGATCGATCCATGTGTGGCGATCAGCGGCAGCACGACGCCGGCGACCGCAAGCACCGCCAGACGGGTTACGAACAGATTCTGCAAGCGGCCCGAAAGCAACAGAGACGAAGCCCTCAACTCAAATACATCCGAGCGAGATTCCCACAGAAACTTGAGTAGCTGCGTGATTAGCTGACTGGCCGCGCCCGCGATCGCAGCAAAACGGACCCACGACGGAACTTGTCCTTCAACCATCTGCACAAACAGCGGACCCAGCAGCAGGGCGGAGGAATAAAATTCGGCGATGGTGTACCCGCTGAACCACGCTGGCCGCGCGGGAACGATGTAAATTCGCGCAGAGCAGGTTACGCCCGCGAATCCAGCGACAAACGTGAGCAAGCCCACGAAGCCGCGTCCGGGCAGATCGAGCCACAGCATTCCGGCAAATGCGCTGGCGGCTCCGGCGAATAGGGACAGCGTCAGCACTTCGCGGCTCAGCCAGGAACGCCGCAGGCCTTTAAGCGCGCGCCACGCGTAAATCGGACGCCCCAAATGCAAAGTGGAAGCGCCTAGGCTAATGCCTGCGAACCCGAGTGAAGCCAGCGCCGCGATTGTCAGCCCGGTTCCCCGCCCCAGCATGTCGAGCAGCCACAGCACTGCAAACGCGCCCACCGATAGCTGGGTCAGCACCAACATGAACACCAGGGGCCAGTGGGGATGCTCTGGTTTCACGCGTTGCAAATCGACTCGTCCCGTATCGGGCACGAGGTTTTTCGGTAGCGTCACACGCGTGGTCGAGATACTGTCGTCTGCCGACGGCAGTCCGGGGGCGTTCGCTGACAAATAGTCTTGACGCCACTCAGCGACGTTCACGATTTCGATGGCGATCGCACCTTCCGGACAGGCGGACACGCACGCGGGGGCCATCCCGTCGTCCAATCGGTTGTGGCACATGTCGCACTTGCCGACCACTCCGCGCTCGGCGTTGTACTGCGGCACGCCGTACGAGCAATTCCAAGTGCAGTATTGGCACCCGATGCACGTATCGGCACTATGCAGGACCACGCCAGTATTCGCATCCTTGGTATAAGCCTCGACCGGGCATCCGATCAGGCAAGAGGGCTCCAGGCAGTGATTGCAACCCATCGAAAGGTGATAGCGCTGCGCATACGGGTAGTACCCGCCCTCCACTTCACCTACACGCCGCCAGTTGAGGGCGGCAGGATTGCCGTTCTGCTCATTGCAGGCCACCACGCAGCACTTGCAGCCGATGCACTTGGTCATGTCGAAGTGAAAGCGGTACTGCTCGCCGGCTTCGAGTAGACGCGCGGGGATCAGGGGCGTAGGCTCGCCTTCGATTTGCACGAGAGATCTGGCCGCAGTCGAAAGCAGCGCGCTTTCCATCAGCGGTAGCGTCGTCATGCCAGGGCCTTTTTGAGATACACGTATCCCGTTTCCGCCACAAAGGGCTCCTTTGCCAGACAAAGAAATAACCCGATCGCGTGAAGCGATGGTCTAGTCTCGAATCAACTTGGGAAACAGCTCCGCAGGGAGCTAAAGGTGGGAAGCCAACACGGATTCCGGGATTGCCCCGGAAAACCCGTTTGTTTCGCAGGCGAGCTAAGAACAGCCTACCAGATACTGGGCGGCTTGGAAAGAGCCGAGTTGAAGATTCTTTTTATAAGTATCATTTTATTGATTCACGATCGAGAGCCGTACCTTCGCCCGATTAAGCACAGACGAGAGTTATTTTTGTTCGCGAGTGCCAGGTATTCAAAACTGAGGCCGCAAAGCAGATAGACGGCGTGAGAACAGCAGTTGTGACGGGACTGACCTTTACCGCCAAAGCGTTCTAACGGAACTGTTTGCTCCCGCTGATCTTCAGCATCCGCTGACCTGCGAAACCCTTCATCCTTCCGATGAGACGGCCTATGCCTTACGGCGTTCTGAAGGTTCGCAACGCGGGAGGGACCTTATGGATCTCAAATAAGGAGGCTTATGTGTCGAAGCGGTGCCTCGAAACGCTCGGGAACCGATGAACGAGACCAACGTTACTTCGCAGGGCGAGAATACCACCGATCCTCCATTGGCGTTACCTCCTGGTGAGCCGCGTTTGGCCCTTCCTGCGCCGGCTCCGCCGCGGACGCATCGCTCGAAGCTTCTCTGGCTTTTGATCCCTGCCCTCCTCGCAGCGGCCATTTGGGGTTACGCGCATTGGTCCAAGGCGGATGCGAGCGTAAAACCGGCTGCTGGCGGCAAAAAAGGCGATGGGAAAGGAGCCGACACTTTCCAGGTAGTCGCCACCAAAGCTCGCCGCGGCAACATCGGCGTTTACTTCAATGGATTGGGAGCCGTGACTCCGATCTATACGGTCACCGTAAAGAGCCGCGTGGATGGGCAATTGATGGAAATCCACTATCGCGAAGGCGACACCGTTCATCAGGGCGATCTGCTGATCCAAATTGACCCGCGCCCGTTTGAGGTGCAACTGACCCAAGCCGAAGGTCAACTGGCAAAGGATCAAGCCGCGCTCGCGAACGCGCGCATCGATCTTACCCGCTACGAGACGCTCCTGACACAGAACGCCATTCCCGAGCAGCAAGTCGCGACGCAGAAAGCTCTGGTTACGCAGGACGAGGGGGTGGTGAAATCGGATGAGGGCCAGGTTGATAGCGCGAAGCTCAACTTGGTGTACTGCCGGATTACCGCCCCCATTACAGGCCGCGTCGGGCTGAGGTTGGTTGACCCGGGTAACATCGTCCATGCCAGCGATCCTAACGGGCTGCTGGTGATTACTCAGATCGAACCCATCAGCGTCCTGTTCACGGTTGCCGAGGACCAGCTTCCGGTGGTGCTGCAGAAGATGCGGACGGCAAAGCTTCAAGTCGATGCCTACGACCGGGACATGAAGCAGAAACTCGCACGAGGAACGCTGACGACGGTCGACAATCAAATCGATCAGACGACGGGTACTGTGCGCTTGCGCGCCACCTTCGATAACAAGGATGATTCGCTGTTTCCGAACCAGTTCGTGAACGCCCGGCTGCTGGTGCAAGAGAAACGCGGGGTCATTTTGCTTCCGAGCGCGGCCATCCAGCGATCCTCGAACGCTACCTTCGTTTATCTCATTAAGCCCGATTCCACGGTGACGGTTCGCAACATCACCGAAGGGACCACGGAAGGCGACGATTCAGAGATCACCTCAGGACTGAACGACGGCGACACGGTTGTGATGACCGGCGCCGACAAGCTGGAGGAAGGCAGCAAGGTAAACGCGCAATTCCCGCAGGATAATTCCCGGAACACAACGCAGAAAAGGGGGGGCGCGCCCAAGTGAATCCGTCACGGCCATTTATTGTGCGGCCAGTGGCCACGTCTCTCCTGATGGTCGGAATTCTACTGGCCGGTGGATTCGCGTACAAACAACTGCCAGTATCGGCATTGCCGGAGGTGGACTATCCGACCATCCAAGTGATCACTTTCTATCCAGGCGCAAGTCCGGATGTCATGGCCTCATCGGTAACGGCGCCTTTGGAGCGGCAGTTCGGGCAGGTCCCCGGGTTGCAACAGATGACTTCCACCAGTTCCGACGGAAGCTCGGTCATCACCCTGCAATTCAACCTGAGCCTGAATATCGACGTAGCGGAGCAGGAGGTGCAGCAATCTATCAATGCGTCGGGCACCTTCCTCCCCCCGGATCTGCCGGCACCCCCGATCTACAGCAAAAGTAATCCCGCGGACGCGCCGATTCTGACGTTGGCGCTGACGTCACGGCACACCGAGCTATCGAAGGTCGAAGACCTCGCCGATACTCGCTTGGCTCCCAAGATCTCGCAACTGCCGGGCGTGGGATTAGTCAGCATCAGCGGTGGGCAAAAACCTGCCGTGCGGATCCAGGTCAATCCGACATTGCTGGCGTCTTACGGACTGACTCTCGAAGACGTCCGCGGCGCGATCGCGGCCGCGAACGTTAACCAGGCGAAAGGAAATTTCGACGGCCCTTATCAGGCTTACCAGATCGGCGCAAACGATCAGCTACTTTCCAGCGCGGACTATATCGGACTGATCATCGCTTATCGCAACGGCGCTCCCGTCAAACTCTCAGACATCGCCAGCGTGAAGGACGATGCCGAAAATATCCGTCAGGCCGCTTGGATGAATCAGACGCCCGCCGTCATCGTGAACATCCAGCGCCAGCCCGGAGCGAACATCATCTCGGTCGTCGACGGAATCACGAAGCTGCTCCCGCAACTTACCGCGACGCTTCCTCAGGACGTAAAGGTGAGCGTGTTGACAGACCGCACGAATACCATCCGGGCTTCGGTGAAGGACGTCCAGTTCGAGCTGATGCTCACGGTCGCGCTGGTCGTGATGGTTATCTTTCTGTTCCTGCGAAATCTGGCCGCGACTATCATTCCCAGTGTTGCCGTTCCGCTCTCTATCGTCGGCACCTTCGGAGTCATGTACCTGCTGGACTATAGCCTGAACAATCTGACGCTGATGGCTCTGACCATCTCGACAGGCTTCGTGGTCGATGACGCAATCGTCATGATCGAAAACATCAGCCGCTACATTGAGCAGGGAGAAAAACCTTTACAGGCGGCCCTTAAAGGTTCCGAGCAAATAGGATTCACGATTATTTCGCTGACCGTCTCGCTGATCGCCGTCCTCATTCCCTTGCTGTTTATGGGCGATATCGTCGGCCGGCTGTTCCGGGAGTTCGCGGTCACTCTGAGCGTCACGATCCTGGTTTCCGCCGTGGTCTCGCTCACGCTGACTCCCATGATGTCCGCGAAACTGTTGAAGCACAAACCTGAGCACGAACAAAACCGCCTCTTCCGCGCATCCGAGCGGGCGTTCGATTGGATCATCGACTTTTACGGAAGAACGCTCCAATTTGTTCTGAGGTACCAAACCGTGACTCTCCTGGTGGCGCTCGCCACGCTGGCGCTGACCGTTTTGTTGTACGTCGTGATTCCCAAAGGCTTCTTTCCGATCCAGGACACCGGCGTCATCCAGGGCGTGTCGGAAGCGGCGCAGACCGTATCTTTTTCAGCCATGGCCGACCGGCAGCAGGCACTGGCAAAGTTGATCCTCCAGGATCCGGCCGTCGAGAGTCTGTCTTCCTTCATCGGCATAGATGGCACCAACACGACCACGAACAGCGGACGCATTCAGATCAACTTGAAATCGCTGGATCAACGTAGAGACAATGCCACCGACGTCATCCGAAGGCTGCAGCCTGCGCTCGCCAAGGTCGCGGGAATCACGCTGTTTATGCAGCCCGTACAAGACCTTACCGTTGAGGATCGCGTTAGCCGCACTCAGTTCCAGTACACACTCGAAGAGCCCGACCTCAACGAATTAAACACCTATGCCGGCCGTCTGATCGCCAAGCTGCAGCAATTGCCCGAGTTACGGGACGTGGCCAGCGATCAACAAACGCAGGGCCTGCGGGCCAAGCTGATCTATGACCGGGACACAGCCTCCCGTATGGGCATTACGCCGGCGAGCATCGATCAAACCCTGTACGACGCATACGGGCAACGCCAAGTGTCCACGATCTTCACGCAACTGAATCAGTACCACGTTGTCTTGGAATTATTGCCAGGGTTCCAAAAAACTCCTCAAGACTTGAGGGATTTGTACGTTCGTCCGGGAGGGACTGGTTCCACCGGGGGTTCAGGCCTGGTATCCGGGGGAACATCGTCCACCAGCCTTTCGAGGGGGCCAACCAATGCAGCCGCGGCTACTTCCGCCAGCGCCGCGGCCGGATCCAACGCGACCGCATCCAATGTATTTAGCGGAGTTGCGGCGTCGTCGGCGGCATTTTCGGGCGCGGCCCAGGTCCCGCTGAGCGCATTTTCACACGTTGAACTGGCAGCCGCCCCGATCACAGTCAACCATCAGGGTCAATTCCCAGTGGTAACGCTTTCGTTCAATTTGGCCCCCTCCACATCGCTGGGAGCCGCGGTAAAGGCGGTGGAACGCGCCAAAGAAGAAGTCGGACTACCGGCTAGCATCCAGGCGGGCTTTCAAGGTACGGCTGAAGCCTTCCAAAATGCGCTGTCGAATGAGGTGTTTCTCATTGTGGCCGCGCTGGTTACCGTCTACATCGTGCTGGGAGTTCTGTATGAGAGCTACATCCATCCACTCACGATTCTCTCTACGCTGCCGTCGGCGGGAGTCGGCGCACTGCTGGCGCTGCTGATCACCGGTAACGACTTCAGCGTGATCGCACTGATCGGCATCGTTCTGCTGATCGGAATCGTGAAAAAGAACGCCATCATGATGATCGACTTCGCGTTGGAAGCCGAGCGCCATGGAGGCAAGTCGCCGGAAGACGCCATTTATCAAGCGTGCCTGCTCCGTTTCCGTCCGATCATGATGACGACCATGGCGGCCTTACTCGGAGGAGTGCCGTTGGCCTTCGGTGGGGGTACCGGATCGGAATTACGGCGGCCTCTGGGCATCACGATTATCGGAGGCTTAATCCTGAGCCAGGCCCTGACGCTATATACGACGCCTGTTATTTACCTTTGGTTCGACCGATTGGCCCGTCGGTTCTCGCACGCACCTGAGATGGCGGACGCGCCGCCGAATGCCAATCCGGAGCCGGCTTAGTTCCCATGAGCATGTCTCCATGAGTATCTCGGCGCCATTCATCCGACGGCCGGTGGCAACTACGCTCCTGACGGCCGGCGTGGCGCTCGCCGGAGCGGTTGCATTCCGATTGCTGCCGGTGTCTCCGCTACCGGAAATCGATTTCCCGACCGTTTCAGTGAGCGCGAGTCTTCCGGGAGCAAGCCCCGAAACCATGGCTGCGTCTGTTGCAACGCCGCTCGAACGCCAGTTCGGGCGCATTGCGGGCGTGTCGGAAATGACATCGTCGAGCGGACTAGGCTCAACTTCCGTTACCTTGCAATTCGATTTGGATCGCGATATCGACGCGGCGGCCCGTGACGTCCAGGCGGCCATCAACGCGGCCCGCGGGAATCTTCCCACAAATCTTCCCAGCAACCCTACCTACCGCAAAGTTAACCCTTCCGATGCGCCGATTTTCATTCTCGCCCTGACGTCGGACAAGCTGAACAAGGGCGAGATGTACGATGCGGCCTCGACGATCATTGCGCAGAAGCTGTCCCAGATCAAAGGAGTCGGTCAGGTGGTGGTGGGCGGTAGCGCGCTTCCTTCCGTCCGAATCGAGCTGAATCCCGATGCCGTCAGTAAGTACGGTCTCGGGTTGGAGCAGATTCGGACAGCGCTCGCAAACGCCAACGCCAACACGCCGAAAGGCCACTTGTCGGACGGGCAGCGGATGTGGGAAGTGGGCGCCAATGACCAGATTTACAAGGCGGCCGACTACCAGCACTTGATCGTTTCCTATCACGGCGGCAACGCTGTGCGGATCTCCGATGTCGGAGAGGCAGTGGACTCGGTGGAAGACATCCGCAATTCCGGGTACGCGAATGGCAAGCCCTCCGTGCTGGTGATCATTTTCCGGCAGCCCGGCGCGAATGTAATCGATACGGTGGATCTGGTGCGTGCTACCCTGCCTCAACTGCACGCGGCTGTCTCGCAGTCGATTGACATGCGCGTGGCCATGGATCAGACGGTCACGATCCGCGCCTCTGTCCGTGAAGTGGAGCAGGCGCTGGTAATTTCGATCGCGCTGGTCATTTTGGCGGTTTTCTTCTTCCTGAGAAATCTGCGGACCACATTCATCCCGAGCGTCGTGGTCCCGGTTTCACTGATCGGGACGTTCGGCATCATGTACCTGCTGGGATACAGCATCGATAATCTCTCATTGATGGCGTTAGCGATCTCCACCGGCTTCGTGGTGGATGACGCTATCGTCGTGATTGAGAACATCACCCGTTACCTCGAACAGGGCATGAAGCCCATGCAGGCGGCTCTTAAGGGCGCGCAGGAGATCGGCTTCACCGTCATTGCCATCAGTTCCTCCCTGGTGGCCGTGTTTATTCCGCTCTTGCTGATGCAGGGCCTGGTGGGGCGGCTGTTCCGTGAATTTGCGGTGACGCTGTCGGTGGCAATCGTCGTCTCGATGATCGTCTCGCTCACCACGACGCCGATGATGTGCGCGCATCTACTGAGGCGCGAACAAAAGCACGGCTGGGTTTACCGGACCACCGAGCGCGGCTTTACAGCCGTGGTCCATGCCTACGGGAAAGCTCTGAACGTGGTGCTCCGGCACTCCTTCGTGACGCTGCTGATTCTTCTCGGCACCATTGCGCTGAATGCCTATCTGTTCATTCGGGTTCCCAAAGGGTTTTTTCCCCAACAAGACACGGGACGCCTGAATGGCTCGGTGCAGGCTGATCAGGACACATCGTTTCAGCAAATGGATAAGCTCCTGAAGGAATACGTGAGCATTGTCACCGCCGATCCGGCCGTGGACACAGCCAATGGTTTCACCGGGGGCGGGCGCGGCGGGGCCACCAACAGCGCTCGCATGTTCATATCACTAAAGCCGCTCGGAGAACGCAAAGCGACGGCGGATCAGATCATCGCGCGGTTGCGGCCGAAGCTCGCGCGCATTCCGGGCGCAACTCTATATCTGACGTCTTTCCAGGACCTGCGTGTGGGCGGCCGTCAGAGCAATGCGCAATATCAATTCACCCTGCGATCCGACAGCGTTCAGGACCTGACAGCCTTCGGCCCGCGTATGCTCGCCCAACTGCAAATGATCCCCACTATCGCCGACGTGAATAGCGATCAGCAGAATCATGGCCTGCAAACTTATATCGAATACGACCGCAAGACCGCCGCCCGCTTCGGGATTTCGCCTCAACTGGTCGACAACACGCTCTACGACGCCTTCGGACAGCGGCCGGTCTCGACCATGTACACGTCGCTCAATCAGTATCACGTGGTAATGGAAGCGGCGCCGCAATACTGGCAGCGCCCCGACATCTTGAAGACGATTTATGTAATGTCGCCGGCGGGCCAAGCCGTTCCGCTAAACGCTTTCGCGCATTTCGCCCCAGATGTCGCGGCGCTCGCGATCACGCACCAGGGTTTGTATCCGGCGGTAACCATGTCGTTCAACCTGCGGCCGGGCGTCGCGCTGGGCGATGCGGTCAACCAGATCCAGGCGGCGGCGAGCCGCGCCGGGATCCCCCCAGGCATTCAGACATTCTTCGCCGGAACTGCGCAAGTGTATCAGGATTCCTTAAACAGCGAGCCGCTTCTAATCGCCGCTGCCTTGGCCGCCGTATACCTAGTACTGGGAATTCTCTATGAAAGTTACGTCCACCCGGTGACGATTCTGTCGACCTTGCCATCGGCGGGCGTGGGCGCTTTACTCGCGCTGCTGCTGACGCATACCGAACTGAGTCTCATCGCCATGATCGGGATCATCTTGTTGATCGGCATTGTGAAAAAGAACGCCATTCTCATGATCGATTTTGCCCTGGCAGCCGAACGCAATGACGGCAAGAACTCCCGCGATTCCATCTACGAAGCGTGCATGCTGCGATTCCGCCCCATCCTGATGACCACCATGGCCGCACTCCTGGGCGCGTTGCCGCTGGCCATGGGTACTGGCATGGGGTCGGAACTTCGAAGGCCGTTGGGCATTACGATTATCGGAGGACTGATCGTAAGCCAGGTCCTGACACTATTCACCACGCCGGTGGTGTATTTATACTTCGATCGACTGCAACACTGGTGGGCGCGCGACCGCCCGGCACGGCAACCGGCGAATGCCCTGGGTTCTGAAACATGATGCTCCTGCGAAATCGCCGTGCCATCGTCCTGGGGAGCGGGATATTTTTCCTGGCCAGTTGTGCGCCGGTAGGACCGAACTACAAACGACCCTCGGCTCCTATCCCTGTGAGTTTCAAGGAACCCCTGCCGGCGGGATGGAAACAAGCGGAGCCGGGCGGCGCGTTCGCCAAGGGCAAATGGTGGGAAATCTACAATGATCCGGCCTTGAATGCGCTAGAGGAGCAGGTGAGCGTAACGAATCAGAACGTGCTGCAGGCTGAAGCGCAGTATCGCGAGGCGCGGGCGCTGGCTCGTGAAGCGCGTTCCGCGCTGTTCCCGACGGTTGGGGTCGGAGTTGGAATTACGGCGACCGGCGCCGGCGGTGCGGCCAGCAATGCCGCTGGCGCGAACGGCTCGTCGAACGCGGGCACTCGCACCGCCTACAGCCTGCCATTTAACGTCGCCTGGGAACCCGATCTATGGGGCAGCATCCGGCGCAGCGTAACCGGAAATATCGAGTTTGCACAGGCCAGCGAGGCAGACTTGGAAAACGCTCGGCTGTTGTACCAAGCAGAGTTAGCGCAGGATTATTTCCAGCTTCACGGTATCGACGGTGAAGCGGATTTACTTCAAACTACCTCGGATTCCTACAACGAATATCTCACGCTGACGAAGAACCGGTACGCGGCCGGCGTTGCCTCCGATCTGGATGTAGCGCAGGCCGAATCGCAACTGTACTCGGCGCAGTCGGCTCTGATCGATTTAGGCGAACAGCGGGCGCAGCTGGAACATGCCATCGCGATCCTGACCGGCAAGCCCCCATCGGATGTGAGCATACCGCCCGTGCCTCTCAGCATGCCTCCTCCGCCGATTCCCATAGGGCTTCCGTCGGATTTGCTGGAGCGGCGGCCGGATATCGCCAGCGCCGAACGCCGGGTAGCGGCCGCCAACGAACAGATTGGAATCGCCATGGCGGCCTTCTAT
Source organism: Bryobacteraceae bacterium (assembly GCA_025980665.1). Classification (GTDB taxonomy): domain Bacteria; phylum Acidobacteriota; class Terriglobia; order Bryobacterales; family Bryobacteraceae; genus Palsa-187. Next base: position 1,069 of record JAICXC010000076.1, on the reverse strand, counting down.
CCGGCATTTACTCTGAGTGGCGGCGCGGGACTCAACGCGTCCAGCCTCGCGAAATGGTTCACATGGCCCAGCAGATTCTGGTCGGTGGGCCCGGGACTTTCGGAGACGCTGTTTGATGCCGGACGGCGCCGTGCCGTCGTCGCGCAACAGCAGGCGGCTTACGATGCGACTGTGGCTGGATATCGACAAAACGTGTTGACGGCGCTGCAACAAGTAGAGGACAACTTGGCCGCCCTGCGCGTTCTGTCCGATGAAAACGATAAGCTACAACAGACCATCCAATCGGCCGACCGCGCACTGACCATCTCTAGCGCGCAGTACCGCGCCGGGACTACCAGTTATCTCACCGTGATCACGTCCCAGGCGACGCTGTTGGGCTCTCAAAGGAGTGCCATCCAACTGCTATCGCGCCGTCTGACGGCGAGCGTTCTGCTAGTTGAGGCGTTGGGAGGCGGATGGGATTCCACAAGATTGCCGACCCGCCAGGACGTCATGGCCGCGCGGTAGCAACTGAAGTGGGCAGTTTAGAAAAGATAAATGGAAGGGATAAAAGGAATAGGGAACCTGCCTCGACAATCGAGACCAGGTTCCCTTAAACGTGCTAGACAGTGACTAAACGTGCTAGACAGTGACTCGCTTGAACTTCACGACTCCCAGCGCCAAGAGTGCAGCGCCAATTAGTCCGAAGGTCGCCGGCTCGGGTATGGCCGAAGTGGCGACGGAACCCGACCACGTGTTGGAGAAGATGCCTTGGGGCGAGCTGGCAGCCTGGGCCACGGCAGCGATGGTCGTATTGTTAAACTGCCCCGAGATTGCGTCGGTGAAGGCAGCAGAGGAAAGTACCCCTGTTGTGTCGGAAACGATGCCGTCGATCGTCATCGAAACCGTCACGTTCTGGCCTATCTGTGAGAGAAGGAATCCACCGATACAGAGTTGTGTCGCCGACGGGGCGCAGCTGGCCGGTACAAACATATTTGCCTGGAAATTCAGGTTCGGCAAAGCTGCCAGCGTCAGCCAGTTATTAATAGACACCGGTACTCCCACCGGAAAGGTCGTGAACGGCGCACTC
>JAICXC010000035.1 GCA_025980665.1 Bryobacteraceae bacterium | reverse complement strand
TCCGCCAGCGTCTGGACCGTTTCATTCACCGCTTCGGCTGAATACGGCGCGCCTTTCACCGGCGGCCCGGAAACCAGCTGGCCGGATACAAACTGATACGTCTGCTGGTTGAACAAGAACGTTTTCTTCAGCTCGTCCGCGGCGGCTTGGCGCTCCAGTATTTTCTGTTGGCGGAGAACCTCATCATTTTGAGCAACAAGAGTCGACGCCGCTCCGGCTGCCAGTAACACTCTAAGCATCGTTTTCATACGTATCTCCTTATTGCTCATAACTCACGAATCGAATGGCTCGTGCGAGCCCCTCTTGTCCCACCAGCACGTCCGCATACACCCGATCCGTGAGGTGATCCTCATTGACCGGTAGTCCGACTGTCCGCATGGTCGACGCCGGCACGGTCACGCGCAGCAATTCGCCGCGTTCAAAAGGCGTAGCCACATCCAGGAGCGGGAAAAATTGGGTGACGACCTCGCGGGGTTGGCGTTTCACTTGGCGAGGCTTAGGTTTTGCCGTCGGCATCGGGGCGGGAGCGGCGGCGGCTGCTATTGGCTGCCGTCTCTCCGGCATCGGAACGACCTGCTTCGGCTTCGGCTGGGGTCTAGCGAAGAACATCGTGATCCCCGCCGCGACGGCCAGCATCGCCAGCGCCACGGTTTTCACCTGCCTCCGACCCTGCTTTTTCCGAAAAGCCGCGAGCAGGCGCGTTTCGACTTCCTCGGGCGCTTCACGCTCGCGATCATGCTCCGCCAGAGCCCGCAACGCTGTTACAGCCCAATCTCCTGACTTCATACCACTGCTACCCCCCGTAGCTTCCTCGCCAGCGGCGCCCGGCCCCGGCTGAGTCTCGATCGCACGGTCCCGACCGGGCAATCCAGCGCCGCGGCGGCTTCTTCGTAACTTGAATCCTGCAAGTCACATAGAACAACAGCTTCGCGGAAGACAGGAGGCAGGCTCAGAACCGCCTGCCGGACCTGTTCGATAGACTCGCGCCGCGTCAGGTCCTCCAGCAGATCTTCCGGACCCGCCCATTCCTCGGTAATTTCCAATTCCGCCCCGGGACGGCGGTCCAGGCGCCGCATGATCAGGTTGCGCGCGATTCCATATAAGAAGGACGCCACCGTACCGCGGGCCTCGTTATAACGGGTCCCATGCAGAATCAGCGCCAGGAAGGCTTCCTGCGTCACGTCCTCGGCGATGGCCGTACTCCCGGTCATCTGCAGAGCGAAGCGGTAGACGCCTCCCTGGCGGCGCCGGTATAGCGCTGTAAAGGCATCCTCCGCGCCCGTGAGAGCCTGCTCCAGCAACGCTGCGTCGGTGGCAATCATCCAATAACTCAATCTGTTCGTTAGTATTCCGCATCCCAGGCTGCAAAAGTTCCAGAAAACTGTGTCCCCCTGGTAAACTGGAGATTCACCCCATGACATACGACGTGATCATCATCGGGAGCGGTCCCGGTGGTTACTCGGCGGCTGTTCGCGCCGGCCAATACGGCCTGAAAACCGCACTGATTGAGAAAGATCCGAAACTGGGGGGCTGCTGCCTGCACGTCGGCTGCATCCCGACCAAAGCGTTTCTGCATGCCGCTGAGGTGTGGGAACGCTTTCTTCACCCGGAAGAGGACGGGATTCACTGCGATAACCCACGCCTCGATTTCCCCCTGGTGCTCGACCGCAAGAACAAGATCGTCGCCAAGCATGCCAAGGGCGTCGAGTATCTGATGAAGAAGAACAAGATCGACTGGATCAAGGGCTATGCCCGGCTGGCTGGCCCAGGCAAAGTCGAAGTGGCCACGGACGGCGGGAAGCAGATTCTCGAAGCCAAGAACATTGTCCTCGCCACGGGGTCGGAAGCCCGCATGTTGCCGGGCCTGAAGCCGGATGCCCGCCGCATCCTCACCAACATCGAGATTCTGTCGTTGTCCGAAGTACCAAAATCACTGGCGATTCTGGGAGCGGGCGCTGTGGGAGTCGAGTTCGCGTCGGCGTTCTCGCGTTTTGGAAGTAAAGTTTCGATCTTCGAAATGCTGCCGCGTCTGGTTCCAGTCGAAGACGAGGAAGTTTCCAAAGAACTGGCCCGGGTGTTCAAGAAACAAGGCATTCGTGTGGAAACGGGCGCGCGCGTGGACAACGTCGAGAACGTCGGAAGCGGCGTGCGGTTCCAAGTGACCCTAGCCGACGGAAAGACCGAGGCCGTGGCAGCGGACGCTCTGCTGGTCGCGATCGGCCGCAAACCCAACACCGAGAATATCGGGCTGGAAGGGACGAAAATCGAGCTGGACCGCGGCTTCATCAAAGTGGACCCTTACCAACGCACCGGAGAGCCGGGCATTTACGCGATCGGCGATATCGTCGCGGGGACGCCGCAACTGGCGCACGTAGCGACGGCAGAGGGAATGGTCGCCATCGGCCACATGGCCGGCAAACCCGTCGTGCCCATCAATCGGAACCGGATTCCGGGTGCCACATACACGGAGCCTGGCATCGGCAGCGTGGGGCTGACTGAGGCACAGGCGCGCGCCGCGGGGCATAGCGTCAAGATCGGAAAGTTTCCCTTCGCGGCGGACGCCAAGGCTTCCATCCTGGGCCGGCACGACGGTTTCGTGAAAATTGTTGCCGACGAGAAATACGGCGAGATCCTGGGGGTTCACATCATCGGCCCGGAGGCGTTCGAGCTGATCAGTGAAGGGGTGCTGGCGATGGAGGCGGAAGCCACGGTCGAGACACTGTTGCATACCATCCATGCGCATCCCACGCTGTACGAGGCGATGGGCGAGGCGTTTAACGCAGTCGATGGAATGGCGATCAATGCCTGAAGTCTTAGAAACGCTTGCATCGTGCGAGTTTCTAGACGCAGGCAGGACCAGCTACGCTCGCGCGCTAGCGCTGCAAACTAATATGGTCGAGCGCCGCAAGCGTGGCGAAATACCCGACCAGTTGCTGATCGTTGAGCATCCCCACGTCGTGACCATGGGCCGCAACGGGCACATGGAAAACGTGCTGGCTTCACCCGAGATCCTGGACCGCGCCGGTATCGAATTGCACTACACCGATCGCGGCGGCGACGTGACCTATCACGGTCCCGGACAGATCGTCGGGTATCCGATTTTCGATTTGCGCGAATGGAAGCGTGATGTGGTCGCATATCTACGCGCGCTGGAACAGGTTTTGATCGAGGCGCTGGCTGAATTCGGCATCCACGGAGAGCGGCAGCCGGGCGCGACAGGAGTTTGGGTCCAGGGCGCGAAGGTCGCCGCCATCGGAGTGCATATCAGCCGTTGGGTGACCTCACACGGCTTCGCGCTCAATCTGGATACGGATTTGGATTATTTCAAGTACATCGTGCCGTGTGGATTGACCCAGCCGGTAACGTCCCTACGCGTCCTTGGGTGTCATGCCAGCCGCGCGGAAGTCACCATGTCGGTGGCGCGAGCTTTCGGCCGGGTCTTTGATCGAAACATGTACGGTGCGAAAATGGAGAAAGCCGAGATGGAGAGCGAATGATCGACGTAGAAATGCCGCAGATGGGCGAAAGCATTGTCGAGGGAACCCTGACCAAGTGGCTGAAGAAGCCTGGCGACAAGGTGGAACGCGACGAGCCTCTTTTTGAGATTTCCACAGATAAAGTGGATACCGAGATCCCCTCGCCGGCGGCCGGAACGTTGGCCGAGATTCTAGTCGAGGAAGGGAAGACGGTCGGTATCAATACGGTGGTTGGACGCATCAGCGATGGGGCGAGTGCTTCGTCACCGGCCGCAGCCGCCGCAGCGGCAGCCGCACCCCCGGCGGCCGCTCCCCAGGCGACAGTCGCGCAGTCTGATGGCGCATCGCATGTCGACGCCGCGCCGCAAGCGGCGCCTCCTCCGGTCCCCGCTCAGGAAACCGGAACGGTGGTCGAAGAAACCGCCGGTCCACTTTCGCCGCTGGTCCGTAAGATGGCGCGTGAGAACAATATCGATCTGAGCCGCGTAAAGGGCACGGGCGTCGGGGGGCGGATCACCAAGCAGGACTTGGAATCATATTTGGGTGGCCAGAGTGGTACAGCGGTCGCACCTGTTTCCGCGCCGCGTCCGGTTGCTGCGCCTCCGCCACAGCAGGCTCCGGTGCATGTACCCGCGCCTCCTCCCGAAGCCCAACGGCAGGTGCCACAGGCCGCGCCCACATCTCCGCAACCAGCGGCGGTTCAGACAACTATGCCGGGAGCGCCTCCCGCGATGCGCGTCGAGCCGATGAGCATCATGCGCCAGAAGATTGCCGAACATATGACGTTCAGCAAGCACACGTCGGCGCACGTGACCACGGTCCACAAGGCCGACCTGACCAAGGTCGCCAAGCTGCGTGACAAATTGAAGGGTTCGTTCCAGGCGCAGTATGGATTCGGATTAACCTACCTGCCGTTCATGGTGCGTGCGGCCATCGCCGCCTTGCGCGAGTTCCCACTGGTGAACGCGTCGATTGAAGGTACCAACATCATCTATCACCGCGACATCAACCTGGGCGTCGCCGTGGCTCTTGAAAACGGACTGATCGTACCGGTGATCCGCAATGCCGATGAAAAGAACATCGTTGGCCTGCAACGCTCCATCGTGGATCTGGCCGCGCGTGCCCGCTCCCGACAGCTCCGGCCCGACGAGGTAACCGGCGGCACTTTTTCCATCACCAACTTCGGCAGCTTCGGCAGCATCTTCGCGACCCCCGTAATCAATCAGCCGCAGGTAGCGATCCTGGGCATCGGGGCGGTGCAGAAGGAGCCGGTGGTGATCGAAGACGCGATCGCGATTCGCTCCACGGCGTATCTGGCGCTGACTTTCGATCATCGCCTGATCGACGGCGCACTCGCGGACCAATTCACGGCGAAGGTCAAGTCGATTCTCGAAAACTGGAGCGAAGAAGTAATGTAGCCGTGGGCCCGAAGGCCCACGCGTTCTAAAGAACTACTTGGCTGGGGCTGGCGGCTTGGCCGGTGTTGTCGCGGGTGGCCTGACGGTACTTGCGGGCGGCGTCGCAGGCGGCTTGACCCCGCTCGTGGCGGGTTTGGCAGCGGGCGTCGCTGTTCCCGGCTGCGTTTTGTCGTAGGCATCCACGATCTGCCGCGTGACGTCAACCTGATCCGCGATCCACATGATGCCCGAATTCGGGTTGGTCACGTCCAGAAATATGGCGCAGGCGTTTTCCTGCGCAAACCGCGCAATCACCGCCTGCATCTTCGCCGACAGATCGTCCAGCAGCTTACGCTGCATGTCATCGCGGTCAAACTGGAAATCCTCGACCGCGCGCTTGTATTCCGTGTTCTTCTTATCCAGCGTGCGTTTCATGTCGTCCTGGGCGGTCTGCGACATGGTGTTGGCGCCGCGCTGGAGCTTATCGCTCAGATCGGTGATTTCGGCTTGCTTCGCCTGGAGCTTTTTCTCCTCGGGCTCGGAAAACTTGGTTCGAAACTCGTCCGCGGCGGCCTGCCCGTCTTTGGTGCTGAGCATGGCGCTCTGCAAGTTGACCACGCAAATCTTGGTGGGGACCGCCGCCGGCGTTTGCGCCATGAGCGTAGCGGAAGCCCAAACCAGACCGATCACAGAATACTTATTCACAGGAGAACTCCTCATTATTAACTGTTGGCTTGGCTGTTCTTTAACATCCTAACATCCACCCGCGAGGTCCTTAAAACGTCCTGCCGATGGTGAAGCGGAATTGCGACCGTCTCTCGAATAAGGGCGACGGCTGCCCGAACGTGAGAATCGAGTTGGCGAATGAAGCTGCATTCGGGAAATAGCTTCGATCAGCCACAATCGGGGGCTGCAGATATTCGTAGACCCTGGTCGGGTTATACGCCCAGTAGATCCGGAATGGCTGGTTGAACACCGGCATCAACACTTGCAGTTCGAGTCCCGTGGACGTGCGGATGATCTGGGTTCCCGGCGCAATCACGGCTGAGTCGCCGAACGCCGCTTCGGGGAATTGGCCGTTCAGGTCGCTGATACGGCCAGGATTCAACTTAAGCTGGCTCTTGTTCGAGATCCGGTTCATGCCCGCGTCAAAGAAGGGAACCAGACTGACAGTTTGCCCGACAATCGGGATTCGGTATTCGAAATTCGCCACAATGTTGGTGTCGCCGCCGGGGACCACCAGCTGATACGAGGGGATGGTCTGCGTAGCATTTTGGAGGCTGACCGCTCCCGTCGTGGGATCGATGAACTTCTGCTGGCGCGGGGTGCCGTCGGCATTCAGAACATTCACCGCCGCCGTATTCGGCACGAACGCCCACGGACCAGCGCCCCATAGATCGAAGCCGCGCACGTCGTTTTCGCCGCCCATATAGAAACGATTGAATGGAGGCGCCACTTTGCCGCCGTACCCGGTCACATACTTCGCCGAGAGGTGCATCGCAATCACGTGACCTGGCTTGAAACCCTTGCGGAAGTGCCGGAAATCGAGCACCGGTTCGATTTGATTCACATTGCCGCCCAGAATGCTGCCCGCGAATTGAAGCGATGCCTGAAAGCCCGTGCCGCCCGTCGGGGTGAGCGGGTTATTAACGGAATTGTAGCTGTAGGTCGGAGTGATGCTTGAGGTTCTGATCCCATCGAGCGAATTCTGCTGCGGTCCGTTGATGCTCAAGAAATTCAGGTAGTCGTAGTACTGCGACGCTGCATCGGTCAGCGTACGCACGTTCTGAATGCTATAGCCGTAGCTTACACCCAGGCGCTGGAAACTCCTCTTGAGCGGGTAGTTAAGGAACGTGGTGAATCCCTTGGTATTCGAAACGTAGTTGAGCAGATTCTGGGTGCCCAGGGAATTATAAAGGGGGATCAGGTCTGCGCCGGCCAGGACCGAAGCTTCACGCGCCTGATCGAAATTGAAGCGGCTCATGAATACCGTGAATCCAACCTGCATGGGCCGGTCCAGGAAGTAAGGTTCGGTGAATCCGAAGCTCACGTCGGTGGTTCGCGTGCCGAGCTGGCTCGATAAGCTCAAAGTCTCGCCCAGGCCCAGAAAGTTATTGGTCGAATACGAAAACCCGACGAAGCTGCCGGAGATGGCGGAAATGCCTCCGCTGAACTGGATAGTATTCTTCCCGCGCTCCCGGACCTTGAGCGTCAGGTCGACCGTGTGGTTGTTGTTATCCGTCTTCATATCGACGGAGTCGGTTTCCTTCAGCGTCTCGAAATAACCCAGCTGGTTCAGGCGCAGAATGCTCAACCGCCACAGGTCCGTGTTATATGGGTCGCCCTCGTCGATCAGCAGCTCCCGGCGAATTACTTTGTCGCGAGTGGTGGTGTTGCCGGAGAAATCAATGCGGCGCACGAAGAACTGGTTGCCTTCATCGAAGCGAAGTGTCAGGTTGATCTTATCGGTGCCGGGAATAGGCTCGGGCTCGGGCTCCACCAGGAAGTTGATGTAGCCGAATCTGCCATACAGCTTACGCAGCTCCTCGAAACCCTTTTGCAGCCTCTCCGTCGAGAACGGGTCGCCTGGCTTCATTCGGAAGATCTGAGGAAACAGCTCTTCAGGCGTACGGAACAGCTTCACTCCCACAAAACTAATGGTGTTGAGATGATACAGACGGCCTTCCTCGATGCTGATCGAGATGTTGGCATTCTTGCCGGGCCGGTTGGGCTTGATCAGGGGAAGGCGAAATTTGCCGCCGCCGACGTCCACGATATTGACCGACTGCCCGGTCACGCGCGCCGTGAAATAGCCTTGCGATTGGTAAAACTGGACGATTCGCCCCTCGTCTTCTTCCAGTTTGGTGGAGTCGAAGGTTCGGCTGAACAAATTTTCCGCCACTCGGGAGTACGGGATCCCGAACGGCCGCAGATTTCTCATGGCCCGCCGGACTAAAAGGTCGCTGAAGGTCGTATTGCCTTCGAACTTAATGTCGCCGACCTTTACCTTTGGTCCCTCGTCTACCTTGAATACGATGTTCAGCGACGATGGAGGAAATGGCTGCAGTTCGGGCATGACGGTGGCGAATTGCCGGCCGCGTTCCGCCAGGTAATCCTGCAAGACGATCTGCGCGCGCTGGACCTTGTTCCGGTCGTAGGTCGATTCCGGCGTCAAAGTGACGTGCCGTTCTTTGAACCGGTCCAGAACTTCGGATGTGGTGATCGATTTCAGTCCGTCGTACTTGATGGTACGCACCACCGGCCGTTCCTGGACTTTGAACGTTATGATCCAGCCGGTCTGGCCGGGCTCTCTCGTAACCTCAATATTGTCGAAGCGCGCGCTGTTCCATAACGTGATCAGATCGCGGTGGAGGGATTCGGCATCGTACATATCACCGCGCTTGGTGAAGATCATGGCGCGCAGCGTATCTTGAGGCACCTTGCGTGCCCCCTGAAAGTTAATGGATTCGATGGTATCGGTTGGAGGGCGATCCGCCGTCGCGCTTGGCACAGCCCGCCCGGGCGCCGCAGGCTTGGCGGGTTCCGGTTTAGGCGGCGCCGGCTTCGGCTCTTCGGCTTGCGGAACCTGCTCGAACGGATTGGGCGGCTTGGGTTGCTGCGGCGCAGGCTGTTGCTGGCCGAATAGGGGAATCGCGGCCAACAGGCCGAACAGCGCCGCTGGCACCTTGAACGCTGCCGGCACCATGGAAATGGGCGCGCGCAGGCCTCGAGGCCTGGGAAACTGCATCTAGACCGGGTTCCTTTCCACTCTGCGCCTGATTTTTTTTGACGTTCTGCCGCCAAACCGGGTTTCGCATAACTTCCGCTTCCCAGGGGACTCGACGGCCGGGTAAACTGTCATTCTACCCCATCCGGCATCTTTTGCGCCTGTTGCCGCGCTGTTCTTCCACATGGCAAAGCGTCTGCCAGTCTCTGACATAATAAGACCGGTTAACGTTCCCAGCAGAACCACCCGTTCTCATTCTGCCGATGACGCCAGCTTCGATCCCGCTGAGCAGGCGCGGCACGGCCCAATTCGTTTCCCACCAATGGATTCTCCCCACACGACGTTCCCTTGCACGTTTGGAACCCTCTTATACTAACAGAGTCCCCTGCGGCTTCTCCGTGATGCGGACCCTCTCTTATGGAACGTCGAGTGGTCATTACCGGAATAGGCGCAGTGAGCCCCAATGGAATCGGAACAGAAGCATTCTGGTGCGCCACGCGTAAGGGTATCAGCGGCGTGGGGCCGATCACCCGCTTCGACACAACCGGTCTGGCAGTTCGCGTTGCGGGCGAGGTTAAGGATTTCCGCGAAGAAGATTACGTGACGGCCAAAGACCGTCCGCACGTCTCGCGCGCCACGCCGCTGGCGGTTGCCGCCGTGACGGAAGCGCTACAGTGGGCGGGCCTGGACACAGCCGCCATGAACCGCGAGGAATTGCGCGGAATCGGAGTGGTCGTCGGGTCGGGTGGCGGAAGCGTCGAATTCACCGAAGAGCAATATCGTCTGTACCATTCCGGCAACTGGCGCCAGTGCAGCGTGTATGTAGTTCCCACGTCGACCATGGGCACTCTGGCCAGCGAAATCTCGATGCGCTTCGGGCTGCGCGGCCTGAGCCACGTGATCACCACTGGATGCACATCTTCGACCGATGCTCTGGGCTACGCGTCCCAAATGATACGCGCGGGCGGTCTCGATACGATCGTAGCGGGCGGCGTGGACGCGCCCATCGCGCCGTTGATTATGCGCGGATTTATCGCCATGCGAATCATGTCGCAGACCTGGAACGATCAGCCCGAGCGCGCCTCGCGGCCCTTCTCGCGCGATCGCGGCGGGTTCGTCATCGCTGAGGGCGCCTGGTTCTTCGTGCTGGAAGAACGGGAAAAAGCGCTGGCTCGAGGAGCGTCGATTTTCGGCGAGATCGCCGGCTACGGTTCCACTTGTGAAGCGTATCACCGCGTGCGTCTGGAAGAATGCGGCGAGGAACCGGCGCGTGCGATCTCTCTCGCGCTGGAACAGGCCGGAGTGCCCGCCGAGGCGGTCGGCTATCTCAACTATCACGGCACCGGGACGGAGCTTAACGATCGCATCGAAACGCGCGCCGTGAAGCTCGCGTTCGGGGACCACGCCTATCGTTTACCGGGTTCTTCTCTCAAGAGCCTGATCGGTCATCCTCAGGGTGCCTGCGGCGCGGCGGGTGTGGCGGCGACTTTGCTCGCTATGCGCGACGGCGTTCTGCCGCCCACGAATAATGTCGAAGTTCCCGATCCCGAATGCGATTTGGACTACGTCCCGGAAACGGGCCGCCGCGTGGGGATCGAATATGCGGTTGCAAACTGCATCGCCTTCGGCAGCAAAAACTCGGCCCTGGTTCTAAAGTGCGCCTGAGTTTCTGGAAGGCTGCTGAATAACTGGAGCGCGTCAAAGGCTCTCCAATAACGAGAAATTTCTCGAAGGGATCGGATCGAGCGCGAGCCCGGGCTTCGTCCCCGAACACCAGAGCTAATCAAGTATGTATCGAGGCGCACGGGACGTTCAAAGCGTGTCCGCTCTGGAAAGCATGCCCGTCTGCGAGCCGGTCTTCTTGGAAGCAAGACTACTTCTTCGAGTCTTCAGCCGCGCCGACGGTGGCGAATTCCGTCTGGTCTTCCGCGTCGGCCTCGCCCTCTTCTTCGTCCTTGGGCGTGTAGTAGGAATGATAGTAGGTGTACTTGCTGTACAATTCTCCGCGGCGGGCGCCGTTCACAACGATCCCGAGAACGTTGTTGTTGCACAGCGATTGCATCGCGCGCGTTACCGAATCGATGGTGGTGTGCCCGATGCGGACTACCAGGAGCGTCCCATCGCTTAGCGTGCCCAGCAGATTGGCGTCGGCTGCAAACAGCAGCGGCGGACTGTCCATGATCACCCATTGAAACAGGGATGGCAGCCGGTCCATCAGGTGCTTGACCTCGCGCAGGTTCAGCAATTCGAGCGGATTGATCACCGCCTGTCCAGCCGGCATGACATACAGGTTGGTTCCCGCGAGCCTCTTGATCACCTTGTGCAGCGGAGCCTGCCCCATGAGGTAATCTGTAATGCCAGGGCCGCGATCGATTCCGAACATCGTATGAATCAGCGGGCGGCGGAAATCGAAATCGGCCAAGAGCGTAGTATTGCCTGCCAGATGCGCTTCGGCCAACGCCAGGTTCGCCGCGGTGAGGGACTTCCCTTCAGCGGGCGAAGCACTGGTCACTACCACGGTATGGATGGGCTGGAGACTCTGCATGTGATTGAGCCGCGTCCGCAACGTGCGGAATTCTTCCATCGGCGCCTGGTGCGGCCGCGTGGCATCAATCAGCAGAGAATCGGTAGCCGTGCGAAAAGGAACTTCTTCCACCAGTTCCAGTAAGCCGGCCAGATTGGCTCCAATCTCCACGGGAGGTGCTGCAGGGGTAGCCGCCGGAGGCCGTGCTTCGCTGTAGGATTGGACCACCGGATTGGATTGGACCACCGGCGGAGCGTGTTCGCCGCTTTTCTCCGCGCGGCGGAGCGCATCATGAACTCGACTCATTCTTGGTTATCCTCCGAATGCCTATACCGACTGCTTGTAATAGTAAAATGCTATCGATCCAGCCATCGTTACTACCGCCATCAAACATGCGGTGGTCCATCCCAGCCAGGCGATACGCCTGCGCCGGCGGACGACGAAATCGTTCTCAAGCAGCGGAACACTTCCCAGAATCGCCATTTGGGTATACGCGCGCACGTCTTTCAAGTTTTTAAGTGACGTGTCTTTCATTTCGCGGGCGGCGGCGATGACCACGCCCAGCAGCAGCCCGAGTCCCGCGCCGACTCCGATGACCATTGGCCGCTTAGGCTCGGTGGGATATTGCGGTAGCGAAGCTGCGTCCAGTAAATCCAGCCGCTCACCCTGCCCCGAGTACTCCAGGTTCTTAGAGATCTCTGCCGTGCTCAGACGCGCATCAAGATCGACATATTTCTTGCTGGCAATCTCCCGTTGGCGCAGCAGATCGTCATATTGCTGCTCTCCCAGTGGCGCGGAGCTGATCTGCGCTCCCAGCTTGTTGATCGAATCCTGGGTCTGCTTGATCTGCGCGTCCAGGGTCGCGATTTCCAGGACTCGCTGCTGAATGGCGGATTCAAAACGTTGTATGTTTCCTTCCACGTCCAGTACTTGCATTTGCAACTGGCGGTTTGCCGGTGATGCGGCCACTACGGCGGGCGTCTTAACTTCGGATTCTTGCTTCTGAAGATCGGCCTTCTGCTGCTTTGCCAGTTCCAGCCGGTTCTTAAGATTTCTCACGTCTGGGTACGTGTCCTTGAATCTCTGGCGAGCCGAGGCCAATGTATCCTCAAGGGATTGAATTTCACGTTCGATTTCCTGCATTCGCTCGCTCTTCATGACCACTGGGCTATTCTGCGGGACTTCCCTGGTTAGTTCCGCCTTATGGGCTTTCTCTATCTGCAGATTCGTCTCCAGCTGGAGCTTGTCCATTTCAGCCCGATTTTTTGAATTGGTAAGGGACTGATAATTGGTATTGAGCGTCTGCAGGTTCCGGTAGTTCAAGTCGGTTTGCTCTGGCAGCCGTCCATTGTTCTGAACCCGGTACTGAGAAATTTTGGTTTCCAGATCTTCCAGCTCCTTTTTTGCGCGGTCGGCCTCATCCTTAAAGAATTGACCGGTTTCAGTGGTGACGGTGGAGCGATTAGACTGGTTCTCGGCAATGAAACGGGCAACCACGTCCTCAACCACCTTTTGCGCCATGAACCTGTCCGAATAAGAAAACTCGACGTTGAAAGCGGGTACCGTCCGGCCGCCCGATCCAGCCATAATGGGGATCACGTGAATGTTGTTTTTCATCACGTTATCGACCACATCTTCGAGGGGCAACCGCTTGCGCTCGCTCTTGTACAAATCGTGATTATTGATAATGGTGATGAGTACGTTACGGCTGAGCACCGTGGTAGCCAGGGAGTTGATCCGGTCGGCCAGATCGTTTGTAATCGACGACTGGACCATGTTCTGCGAAACCTGCTGCGGAACGATCTTCACCACGGCGACCGAATCGTAGCTGTCCGGCCAAAGGTAAACTCCGATCACGCTCGCCACCAGCGTCAAGAGAAAAGGCCCAAAAATCCAGCCTTTGTGACGTCGCAGGATGTCGATGAAATCCTCGACGTCCAGAGCGCGTCGCGGTACGGTGAAGTTCTCGGATGGTTGCATGCTAGGAATCCTCGGGTGGCTATTTCACCAAAATGGTGTCGCCGTTTTGAAGCAAGATATTCTGATCTACTGCTTCTTTCTTGCCCTTCACAAAATCCTTGTAATTGAAGTAAAGCCGCTCGCCACCGCGCACGATGGTGATTTTCTTGGTATCCGCGAAGTCCTGAAAGCCTCCCGTCAGGCCCAGCGCGTCGAAAACGCGAATTGGCGTGACCAACGGGAATTTCCCGCCGCGATTGACTTTCCCCGTGATGACGAAGGACTTGCTGTTTACCCCAATGACCGAAACAGTCACTTCAGGATTGGTCATGAATTGGGAATAGGCTTCTTTGACTTGCGTGGTCAGTCGCTCGGGGGTCAAGCCTTCGGCCTGGACGTCGCCTACCAACAATAATGTGATCTTGCCGTCGGGCCGGACGTTCACAACCCGGGACAAGTCCGCATCGCGGAATACTTCGATCCTTAAGATGTCTTCGGCCCCGATCAGATAACTATGGGGGTCGACTGGCTGGGCCACGGCCTCGGTAGCGGCAACGTTCGCGCGGGGGGGATCCGCCTGCTCAGGGATGGTCGCGCGGGCGTTTTTCCCGGACTGGCCCCAAGCAGGAATACAGGCTAGAGCTAGCAATACAAATGGAATACTGATTTTGGCGGTCGCCATGCGCGCCTCCTCCAGCGTCGCCGGTAAGTACTTTTTATTGTAAACCTTTATCATTGAACCGCGCCAGACTCTTACTGGTACCATTCGATTAGACTCCGGGGGTTGGAACGTGTCTAGTAACCTCCGTACCGGAACTTTAAGCCTGATAGTAATCCACCCATGACCTATTACTTAGCCAAGACCGACCCGGACACTTACTCTATCGGCGATCTGGAACGAGAAAAACAGACCATTTGGGACGGTGTGACGAATCCGCAGGCCGTACGGTCCATCCGTGCGATGCAGTCCGGTGACCGCGTATTCATCTATCACTCTAGAGGCAATACAGCCGCCGGCGTTACAGGAATCGTGGGTTTGGCAGCGGTCCGTTCCGCAGGCAGGACCGATCCCAAAAATCCCAAATCGGCGGTGGTGGATATGGCGTTTCTCAGTCGGTTGGATCCTCCCACTTCCCTGGCAGAGGTGAAAGAAAGCGGCCGGTTCAAGGACTGGGCCCTGGTGCGCCAAGGACGTCTCTCGACCATGTCTGCCCCAGACGAATTCGTGGAATGGATGCGGGCGCGCTATCCCGGCCAGAAAATCTGATGCGCGCCTGAACCCAAGGGCAATATCCAGGCGGCGAATTATGGCTATCGCGCGTGGTGGGCGCCCTCGCGGCCACGCTCGTCGTCTGGGCCATCTCTATTATTCGCGAGACCCTTAGATTACCCGGATCAATGGCGCCGCGTACGCCTGAGGAAAAGGCCAGGGTTCGTCCGTTCCTAATTGTGGCGGGGGCCGAAGTGATGGCTTTTGCAGTGGTCAATTCCATCTGCGCGGCGACGCAGCATCTGGATCTGATCGTCCCCCTGGATGTCCTGATTGTAGGGGTTCATTTTCTTCCGCTGGCGCGAATCTTCGGGGTGCCCCGCTACTACTGGCTGGGATTACTTTTCTGCGGAGTTGTTCTGGCGACTTTGCTGCTGACATCCGGCAGCACGCAAGTTGGTCAGGCCGGTGCGCGATTTGTACTTCCGGCTCCGGGCTGCGCGCCTGTAGCGCTCGCCGTCTCGGCGGGAAACTTGCGCGAGGCCAAACACGGCGGGATGCAATGGCGGGCGGGGTAGACTAAGAGCTAAGTATCCCGAATGCCACTGGTAGCCGGTTCGGTAGCTGATTTTGCCCGTGCACCGGAGCTGCGCGTGGCCCTCGACTGGTTCCGCCGCGAGCGGGCCTGGATCAATGAGCAGCACCTCAAGCTGTGCCGCGTCCCCGCGCCGACTTTCCTGGAGCAAAAACGCGCCGAGTGGATGGCGGAGCGCTTTCAGAGCCTGGGCTGGGAATCGCGCTTGGACCGTTCGGGAAACGTGGTCGCCGGGCTGCCCGGCCGGCGCGACAGCGCAACGGTGGCGGTTACCGCGCATCTGGACACAGTGCTTGCGCCCCGGGTTCCAGAGGAAATCAAGGTTTCGGGTGATGGCCGGCTGGTTGGACCGGGGGTTTCCGATAACGGCGCCGGTCTGGCCGCGCTGCTGGCGCTAGCCGCCGCCTGGAACGCGGCACCTCCTCTTCCCGATGCACCTCTGGCCCCGCTGCTGATCGCCAACGTGGGGGAGGAAGGCGAGGGTAACCTCAGCGGCATGCGCTACCTGTGCCGCGAGTCGAATGGTTCGCGGCCAAAAGCCTTTCTGGTTCTGGACGGCCCCAACACCGATCACATCACGTGCCGGGCCTTGGCCAGCCGGCGCTTTGAAGTGGCGATCACTGGCCCGGGCGGGCATAGCTGGAGCGACTATGGCGCAGGCAATCCCGTGCACGCCCTCAGCCGGGTTATTGCGGAATTCACTTCCGCCGACTTCGCGGCGGCGGTGCCCAACGAACCCACGCCCCGGTTTTCCTTCAACTTTGGCCTGATCCAAGGGGGGACCAGCATCAATTGCATCCCCACGGAAGCGCGCACCAAAGTGGACCTGCGCTCGGAAAAAGCCGAGCGGATTGACGAAATGGCTTCGTTGCTGGCCGCCTGCGTAGCGCAAGCCGCCGATATCGAAAACACCCGGGCCACCGGCGGCCGGGTGACGGCGCGTCTAAAAGAAATCGGTTCGCGTCCGGGAGGTGAGTTGCGCGAAGGCGCGCCGATTCTCAACTGCCTTTTGGCCGTGGACGCGTTCCTGGGAATCCGCAGCCGGCTGGATTGTTCTTCGACCGACGCCAACATTCCTTTGTCCCTGGGAATTCCGGCGGTGTCCATCGGCGCGGGGGGCCAGGGTGGCGGTGCGCACACACCCGCCGAATGGTTTCATCCGGAGAATCGCGAGCTGGGCTTGCGGCGGATTCTATTGGCGCTCTGCGCGCTGCTGTTGGCTGAGTAGATCGCTGGCGGGAAATATCCAGCGGAACCTATGGGCCCCCGGTCGCGTCCATGCGCTTGCGGCCCGTATAATGGAAAACGAAGCAGCAAACGATAGCCCAATACGGGCCTGCCCTCGGGAGAAGAGATTCGCCATGAAGCTGTTTGAAAAGATGCGCCAGCAAAAACTGATGTCCATGGCCCTGATGCTATTCACTCTTTCAGTGGGCATCCTGATCGGGACACTGATCAATACGCAGGTGAACGCGGCCCGCGATCAGAATGCCGCACCCGACGCGACGCCCTTGACGGTGCCGAGACTATCGGCGCTAGGTAACGACTTCACGGCGCTAGCCAAGAAGCTGGAGCCGAGCGTGGTAAATATCACGGTGGACGTGGCGCCTTCGGAGAAGAGCGAGGCCCGCGGCCAGGCTCCCGACGACAACAGCGATGAAGTGCCCGACTTTTTCCGGCGGTTCTTCGGTCCAAACGGCGGCCCCAATGGAGAGGATGTTCCACAAGACGCGCCTAAGCGCCAAGCTTCGGGCAGCGGCTTCCTGGTCGACAAGAACGGCTACATCGTCACCAACAACCATGTGGTGGAGAATGCCACCAAGATTCGCGTGCGGCTCCATGGAGATCCGGCAGACTATCGCGGGCGCTTGATTGGGACTGACTACGAAACAGATCTGGCGGTGATCAAAATCGATACGGGTAGACCGTTGCAGCCAGTAACGATCGCAAATTCCGATTCGGTGCAAGTAGGCGATTGGGCCGTGGCCATTGGATCCCCATTTGGTCTGGAAGCGACCGTAACCGCGGGTATCGTGAGCGCAATTGGGCGCAGTCCGGCGCAACTTGGCGCACGCACGTTCCAGCATTTCATTCAGACTGACGCGGCCATTAATCCAGGCAACAGCGGCGGTCCGCTACTGAACATTCGGGGCGAGGTGATCGGCGTCAATACGATGATCGCTACCAGCGGGCGTGGTTCCGAAGGTGTGGGATTCGCGCTGCCGGTGAATATGGTCGCCCGCGCGTATAACGACATCATCCGGCTGGGCCGGGTGACCCGTGGCTCGATCGGCGTAAGCCTGGATCGCAGCATAGAGCCGGAAGTTACGTTGAAAGCGCTGGGCGTTGACCATGGCGCCATCGTGGAGAGTATTACCAAGGGCGGTCCCGCCGATAAGGGCGGATTGCGTGCGGGCGATATCATTGTCGCCGTGAACGGAACCGCGGTGAAGGACGGCGACGATCTCATCTCGCATGTCGCCGATACGCCGGTGGGCGGTACCGCTTCGTTGAGCGTGGACCGTGACAGCAAGCCGGTAACGCTCAAGGTTACGGTTGCCGATCGCAGCGAACTCTATAAAGATCGTCCCGACATCGTGGGCGGCGGCAAGCCACTTGAAACCATCACCAGCAAAGTCGAAGTTCCCACCGAAGTAAAGTTCGGCTTCCGGCCGCGGCCTCTGACTGAGCAGGAGCGTGACAGCGTCGACACCCGGCGCGGCGTCATGGTGACGCTGGTGGAGCAAGATTCTTTCGCCGAGGAGATCGGCATTCAGAACGGTGACGTGATCGACGCCATCAACCGCCAACCGGTGAACTCGCTCGAGGATATTCGCAAGGTTCAGGAGAAGCTGAAGCCGGGCGATGCAGTAGCGTTTCACGTTTTGAAGGGGGTGACCCCTCCCCCCGCGGCGGCCGCTCCGCGCTCGGGTCGTGGCTCTCGTGTTCCAGCCGCTGTACAGTCGCGGCCGGTTGCCGACGGACCGCAAGGCCTGTACTTATCGGGAATCCTTCCGGGGCGCTAGGATTTTGCGCTCGAAAGCGATCGTCATCGTCCTTGCGTTGAGCACCGCGCTTGCGGTGTGGGCGGCGACCCCTGCTCCCAAAGGTAAATCTTCCGCCAAGAAGACGACTGCCAAAAAATCGACGGCGAAGTCATCCAAGTCTGCTCCTAAGAAGGCCGCGAGCGGGAAACAATCCGTCGCGACCAAACCGACATCTTCCAAGAAAGCCGCCGGTAAACATACTTCCGCGAAGACGGCCGCCTCCAGCTACCGTCGATCGACACAACGGGAACCGGCTCCGGAACGCTATAAGGAAATCCAGCAGTCGCTCGCGGATAAGGGTTATTTCGCTGGCCCTGTGAACGGAACTTGGAATTCGGATTCGGTGGATGCGCTCAAGCGGTTCCAGCGGGATCAGAATATCGGCGACGACGGAAAGCTCGGGTCCCTATCGCTGATTGCGCTGGGCCTGGGTCCGAAGCGAGGAACGGAGAAATCGGAAAATTCCGAAACTAGCCCAACTCCTCCTTGATTTTGGTAAAACATAACAATGACTTATCAAATCGACCCGAAGCACAGTGCCGCGCGTTTCAAGATCCGCCATATGATGATCGCCAACGTCGGAGGCGAGTTCAATTCCGTCTCTGGCACCGTCGACTTCGACGACAGCAAGCCGGATCAATCCCGCATCGAAGCTTCCATCGACGCCAACAGCCTGCACACGGGCGATCCTCAGCGCGACGGGCACATCAAGGGAGCCGACTTCTTCGACGTCGCCCAATACCCGACGATCACCTTTCGGTCCAGCAAAGTGACCGCCAACGGAAGCGGCTATAAAGTAGCCGGCGATCTGACACTTCACGGAGTCACCAAGCCGGTGACGCTGACCGTAGAAGCCGTTTCGCCCGAGATCACGGATCCCTGGAGCGGCCAACGTCGCGGCTTGACGGCTACGACGACCTTCAATCGAAAAGATTTTGGGATGGGCTGGAACGCTCCGGCCGGCGGCGGCGTAATGCTCAGCGAGAACGTCGAGATCACGCTGGATCTCGAAATGAGCCGCTCGGCTGCGTAAATCGGACTAGAACCTATCTGGCCACCGTCGGGCGCCGTGGATGATCTCCAGGGCGCCGCGCCGCAGCCTGTACGCGACGTCCATAGGCGGAAGCACCAACTCGCGGGTGGCGGAAACGTGCCCGATTCCGCCCATCTGCTTCGAGCCCGCCTCCTGGCCGGCGGTGAAGTACTACTCCGGTTTGTGGATCTTTGATTTCGGCGACGAGGGATGCACTCTCGCGCCGGATTACGCAGAGAGCAGCCTCCCTGGTTTCGATCCCATGTAGCGTTCGTCTTACGGAATGATTTTATGACTTGAGACTAGCTACGTGCGAAGTAGAGCGCGGCCGCCCGCTCGAGCTCGGGCTTAGTCATCTGTGGCGGACGGCCTTCGTAACGGCCGATGGCCAGCAGGATATTGCAAATGTCGGCCGGATAGCAGGCCCGCAATTCCGCCCGGCCGTCGCGCAGGCATAGCTTGCGAAGGTATTCGGCGCTATCCGCCTCGGCTGAGATATTTCGAGACGCCACCACGCGCGAGAAGATTTGGTCGAATGCGCCGGAGTCCACCGCCTCGACGTAAATCTTGTTGTGGATACGCCGCAGGAAGGCTTCATCGGCCAAGTCGGACGGTTCGAGGTTGGTGGAGAACACCACCATCAACTCGAAGGGTATCTGAAACTTGATTCCATACCGCAGCGTGAGGTAATCGACGCGCCGATCCAGCGGTACGATCCAGCGGTTCAGCAGGTCGCGCGGTGACATGAGCTGTCGTCCGAAATCGTCGATCAGCAGGATGCCATTGTTAGCTTTCATTTGCAGCGGTGCTGCATAGATACCGGACGATTCGTCCAGCCGCAGCTCCAGCATGCTGGGAATCAGCTCGCCTCCCACCACGATGCAGGGGCGCTTGCACAGAATCCAGCGCGGATCCACATCGGTGTCTTCATGATCCACGGGGTGGTGCACCACGGGATCGTAGACACTGATGATCTGGTTGTCCACTTCCGCCGCGTAAGGGATCATCACCGCGTCCTGATAGACGCGGAGCATGCGTTCCGCCAGACTGGTCTTACCGTTCCCGGTAGGACCGTACACGAATATGGATGTCTGGGAAATGATGGCGGGCCCCATTTGGTCGAGCATCTTGTCGGAGACCACCAGATCGGAAAAAGCCTGGCGCAGCAAGCGGCGGTCGACGCTAATGCGCGCCGATTGCGATTTGGTGGCCGCATGATACTCATTCAGCGATACGGGACACGCGCCTGCGTACTGCGAGACTTGAAAGCGCTCGCTCGCAAGCTGTTTTCCCGCCGCGGAAAGCACGAATTGGTAGTCGTTCCCGCTCATGCCCTTGATTTCGACGAGCTGTTGCTGGCGCATGTGCTTGAATACCATGTCGACGATGGGAAGAGACACCCGAATCGACCGGCTAAGACCGGTCATGCTGGAAAATCCTTCGATCACCATACGGCGAAGCATGAGATCAAGTACCAGCGATTCCGAAATGCCCAAATCCGCGAAGGTTTGGGGCACTTTAGGAAGAAACGAGCAGCGGACGTTCGCGAAAGTGGCCATAGCTATCTCTACTTATCACTATCGGCAGCAGGCCCTAAGGGGTTTATCTGCACGTTTGGAGCGGTGAGAGCGTCAAGCCTTATCTGTGGCTATATTCCGTATCGGATTGATTTTGCTGGCCTTTGGTGCGATCCTTGGAGCAGAAGACGAGGCCAGCCGGGTTTTCCGGGCGGCCCAGCGGGCGCAACGTTCGGGCGACAGCCTCCAAGCCTACCAGCTCTATTCCCAGGCGGCAGCCCTTAAGCCTGCCAATGCACAATACACTCTAAATCGCGATCTGCTGCGTCAATGGGCTTCCCTAAACGCGCAAATCTCCCTAGGGGACGATGCCGAAGAGGCCGCGCGCAAGATTACGGTGGAAGCCAAGAGCCCCAGCGAGGTAATCGCCGGCAGGTCGGCCCTCGCCCCGGCGAGGTTGCAGGTTTCGACGGAGAGGCGGAGTTTCGATCTGCGCGGTACCGCGCGCCCGGTGCTCGAACAGGTAGCCGCCGCCTACGGCATCCAGCTTCAGTTCGAAGATGGTTACCAGGGCCCGGCTGCCGCGTTCACGCTTCGCATGAACGATCTGAGCATGCCCGAGGCCTTCCACGCGCTGGAGACCATTACGAACTCGTTCCTGGTGCCGGTAAACCCGAAGATGGCCATGGTGTATCAGGATACCGCCCAGCGCCGCACCGACAACGCTCCGATGGTGACCGCGGAGATTCCCATACCCGAGCGCCTCTCTGTGCAGGAGGCACAGGAAATGGTGTCGGCGGTTCAGCAAGTGATGCAGGTCCGGCGAATCGCAGTGGATCCGGGCCGCCATGCGATATTCCTGCGCGATCAGCCGAGCACGGTCATGGCCGTCCGCCAGATCCTGACCAATTTATCGCGCAATCGGGCGCAGGTGGATATCGAAGTTGAACTTCTGTCTGTCTCGAAGAACTCCACCTTGACGTACGGTTTGCAATTGCAGAACATGGCGTCGGTACTGAACTTCGGAACATTTCTCCACAGCATTCCTGGGACTATCTCCGGCCTGGCGCGGTTCGCGACCTTCGGCGGCGGAGCGACGCTCATGGGCATCGGCATCGCCGACGCCGCGGCGTTCGCAACGGTGAGTACTAGCCTCGGTGACGCGATTTTCGAGGCCAACATGACTGGCGTGGATGGGTTGCCCGCGTCGCTGAAAGTCGGTGAGCGCTATCCCATCATCACCAGCGCCTATATCGGGCCAACGGGCGCGGGCCAGAATACGGGAATCCCTCCAGCTGTCCAATTCCAGGATCTGGGGCTGATTCTGAAAGTGACTCCCACGGTGCAAGCAGACGGCGAGATCACTCTGGATGTAGACGCCGAACAGAATGCGCTGAACGGCGCCTCCAACGACGGTATTCCCGTAATTACCAGCCGGCATTTTCAGGGGATCACGCGGCTGCGGGAGGGCGAATCGGCGGTGGTCGCGGGATTGATGCAAAGCAGTATCAGCGAAAATCGCTCCGGATTCCCCGGACTGTCCGACATTCCAATCCTCAGGCGTCTGTTCACCACTACCACCAAGACGGAACTGGTGGGTCAGACGCTGATCGTGCTGAAGCCTCATCTGAAGAGCCTGCCTCCTTGGGAAACGCCGTCGCCCGTGCTGTGGGTAGGGACAGAAACCAAGCCCCTCAGTCTCTATTAAGGACCTTCCAGTATTCGCGGGCGACCTTTTCCGGTTCGTGACATTGTGCGATATGCGCCGCGGCGCGGCGGCCGATTTCGAGTCCAGCCTCGCGGTTTCCCGCTACCCAAGTGATGTAGCCGGCCAGCATCTGCTCTTCGTCAGGTCCCATGTCGAGCCGCAAACAAGCATTGGTGGGGATTCGGGCCAGAGCTTCGCTGGCCGTGAAGACCACCGGCTTGCCGATACCCATCATGCGCACTGCGATGCCGGAAGTTTCCGCCGCCGAGGGATAGCGCAGGTTAATGCAGAGATCCGTGGCCGCGGCGTGACTCCAAAGCTCGGGTTCAGGAAGATACGGGGTTTGAATGATGGCGGGTTGCCGGAGCAGCGGAGCCATCGCGTTTTCGAACGTGCTGGAGACAAAGTCGCCTGAGACCAGGAGACGGGCGTCGACGTTTAGCCGCTGGAACGCGCGCAGGACCACAGCGAGGCGTTTCGTCTCGCGCTGGTGGCCGAAAGTTCCGATCAACAGCGTCTCGGGTGTGAGGCCCAGGGCCGCGCGAAATCGCGTAGTTTCCTCGGGAGAGGGCAGAATGGGGCGCAGGAACAAGTGCGGAATCTCGAAGATCTGCACCTGCGGGGCGTGTTCGCGGACCAGTTTAGCCGCGGCAGGATTGTGCACAATGACCGCGCGCGAGGCCGTGGCGATGCGCTTGAGCATGGGGCGCGCGAAGTAGCGCATATCGGCGCCGGATCGTGCGCGCTCATCCCAGAGCTGGCGGCCCAGCCCTCGCGAGGACTCTCCGTAGTTGTAGACAAACTCATCTACGTACTCGTTCGCGTTCAGCATCCCGAGCAAGAGGTGTTGCAGAACCGCGTCATGCAGGACGATAACGCCTGGATGCGTGAGCGCGCGCTGGTAAACGTCGCGATGCAGCATATTGTTGCCGACGTGGTAGAGGGCGACGTCGCACTTCTCCGGATCAACTTCGACGGCTCCGCAACTCCGAAGGAGCGGCAATAACGTGGCACTGTAGTCGGCGACTCCTGTTGGGGCAGGGGGGAGTGGCGAGAAATAGCCGACCTTCATGCTTTAGGTCGCTGGCCAAAGAGTGCAGTGCCGACTCGGATGTGCGTCGCGCCTTCTTCGATCGCGGCTTCCAGATCGTGCGACATACCCATCGAGAGCTTGGGCAGTTGATGGATTCGCCCCAACTCCGCGAGTCTGCGAAAGAAGGGGCGAGTCGTCTCGGGATCGGGATTCCAGGGCGGCATGGTCATCAGGCCGGTCAGTTTCAAGTTCGGGCAAGTGCGAATTGCCTGGATTAATCCAGGCAGTTGTTCTGGGGGCGCGCCGGCCTTGGCGCCTTCCGGTGAGAGCTTTACCTCAATCATCACTTCCAGGGGCTTCCCGGCTTCGTTCAGCCGTCGGACGAGCTTTTCAGAATCGACCGTTTCAACGGCATGAAACAGCTCAGTTGCCTGGCGCGCCTTATTAGACTGAAGATGCCCGATCAGATGGAACTGCGCGTCGGCCAAACTCGCAAGCGCGGTATGCTTTTCCGCAAATTCCTGAACGTAGTTTTCGCCGAATACGCGGAGCCCGAGGGAGTACGCTTCGCACATCACTGTAGGTGGAAATTTCTTGGTAACGGCTACCAGCGTGACCGAGTCACGCGTTCGATGAGACCGTCGGATGGCCGTTTGGATGCGATCTTCGACGGTTTTGATGCATTCCCGCAGATTCATTTGGCTGCTCCAGAAAGCCATGCGGGCATGAATGCGGCCGTAGCGGGCGGCACTCCATGACCGGCGCCTTCGACAACCTGCAAGCGCGCGGCGGCCGGGATCACTTTGATCGCTTCGCGAAGTTCCTCCACGGTGCCGAAGGGATCGCGCGTCCCGTGAACAAAGAGTGCGGGAACACGCAGGGAAGTAAAGTGATCTGTTCGCAGTTGGCCGGGCTTGCGGGGCGGATGCAGCGGATAAGACAACAGCAAAAGCCCGTCCGCAATACTCGCGTCTTCCGCGGCGACCATGCTCGATTGCCGGCCGCCATAAGATTGCCCGGCGAGATATAGGGGAACATCGGGAGCTGGTTGCCGCAACAACTTCACGGCCAGAAGGATTCCGTCGCGGTCGCGCTTGCCCGACCCACCGGGCGAACTCCGAGGGCCCGCCTGCCGAAACGGCAGGTCCCAGCGCAGAACGCAATATCCTACATCGCAGAAGGCTTTTGCGACGGCCACCATCAGGGGAGCCGTGCAATCGCCTCCTGCTCCGTGGGACAGAAGCATAGCTGCCTTGATCTTCTCTGGCTTATGCAGCCAACCTCGGATTCCAGGCTTTTCCAATCGCTCCGGCGTCGCCATGTATGTTACGTTTGACCGCATACCATGGTATCGCTTGGGGACATTCAAACCGCTCGGGAGCGCATTCGCGGCGCTATTCGTCAGACTCCGGTGTTGTATTCGGAAATCCTGTCGCGTGAAGCCGGCAATCAGCTTTTCTTGAAGCTCGAGAACCTGAATGTCACGGGCTCCTACAAGGAGCGTGGCGCGTTAAACAAGATCCTGACGCTGACCGCGGAGGAGCGCGCGCGCGGCGTGATCACGGCCTCAGCCGGAAATCACGCCCAGGCAGTGGCATATCACGCCTCGCAGCGGGGCATCCGTGCGCAGATCTGCATGCCGGAATACACGCCGTTGGTAAAGGTGACGGCGACGCGCGCCTGGGGCGCGGAAGTGATTCTCTTCGGCGCCAACTACGACGAAGCTCTTCAGGAAGCCCGCCGCCGCTGCCAGGCCGAGAACCTGGTATTTCTCCATGCTTTTGACGATCCAGCGGTCATCGCGGGACAAGGTACTATCGGTCTGGAATTGCTGGAACAGCTTCCGGATATGGATGCGGTCGTCGTGCCGGTCGGCGGCGGAGGACTCATCGCCGGAGTCGGCTGCGCCATCAGGGAAACGCGTCCCGAGGTGCGGATTGTGGGGATTCAACCGCAGGCGCTGCCCGCGATGGAAGCCGCTCTGCTCCAGCACAAGCCGGTGATGCTGCCCGCGGCGGCCACGATCGCGGATGGCATTGCGGTGCGGCAAGTAGGCGAGCTGACGCTGGAGCTGGCGTTGCAGTACGTCCAGGAAGTGGTCACGGTAGACGATGAGGAAGTGGCTCGTGCGATTCTGCGGCTTCTCGAAAAGCAAAAAATGCTGGCTGAGGGCGCGGGAGCCGTGGGAGTGGCAGCGCTGCTTCACGGAAAAACCACTTTGCGCGCGAAAAAGATCGCCGTCGTAATCAGTGGAGGCAACATCGATGTAACCTTACTCGCGCACATTATCGAACGCGGGTTGGTCAAGGACGGCCGACTGGTGCGCTTGAGGATTACTCTGCCTGATCACCCTGGGGGCCTGGAGCGATTAACCGCAGTCATCGCCGGCGAACGCGCGAACATCGTTCAGGTGGTGCATGACCGGGCGTATTTCGGGGTGCATCTGGGCGATGCGAAGATCGATGTCACCATGGAGACGCGCGGGGCGGATCACGCCGAACAAATGATGCGCCGACTGCGTGAAGCCGGATACATGTTCGAACGCGTGCTGTGAGATGCTGACGGCACTCCACATCGCGTGGGACGCTTTTGTCTGCCGTTTATACTTGTAAGCGCAGCCCCTGGGGGAAGAAAGACATGTCCACGTTTCGCCTGGGAATCGACTATAAGCCACGCGGTGATCAAGCTACAGCTATCGACGCGCTGGTGCGCGGTCTCAAGGATGGCGAGCAGCACCAGGTCCTGTTAGGCGTGACCGGCTCCGGTAAGACCTTCACGATGGCCAAGGTCATCGAGAAGCTGAATCGACCGGCCTTGATCATGGCGCACAACAAGACGCTGGCCGCGCAGTTGTATCAGGAATTCAAATCATTCTTCCCGTCGAACGCTGTGGAGTATTTCGTCAGCTACTACGATTACTACCAGCCCGAAGCCTACATTCCAGCGGGCGATGTCTATATCGAAAAAGAAGCCACCATCAACCAGGAATTGGACAAGCTACGGCTTTCAGCCACGCGTTCCCTGTTCGAACGGCGCGATTGCGTGATTATTGCCAGCGTCAGTTGCATCTACGGACTTGGTTCGCCCGAGGCGTATTACGGGATGCTGCTGATGCTCGAAAAGGGCCAGAAAATCAAGCGCGAGGAGATAACCGGTCGGCTGGTGGACATCCTCTATGAGCGCAATGAGGGCGATTTCAAGCGCGGGACTTTTCGCGTGCGCGGCGACGTAATCGAGATTGTTCCCACTTATGACGATTTGGCGTACCGTATCAGCCTGTGGGGCGATGAGATTGAGTCGCTGGAGCAGATCGATCCATTGACCGGGCAAGTGAAGCAGAATTATCTGCGTCTGCCGATTTATCCTAAAAGCCATTACGTGATGAGCGAGGAGACCCGATCGAACGCGCTCCGCAGCATTGAGAACGAATTGCATTGGTGGAAAGCCGAGCTGGATAAAGAAGGCAAGCGGATCGAGGCGCAGCGCCTGTGGCAACGCACCATGTTCGATCTGGAGATGATCCGCAACATCGGATATTGCCACGGCATTGAGAACTATTCGCGGCATTTTTCGGGACGCCTTCCGGGACAGGCTCCTCCGACCCTACTGGACTACCTGCCATCGGATGCGCTGCTGTTCCTCGACGAGAGCCACCAGACGGTGCCGCAACTGGGCGGCATGTATCACGGCGACCGCTCGCGCAAGGAAAACCTGGTCAAGTTCGGATTCCGTCTGCCCAGCGCCTTGGACAATCGCCCGCTAACGTTCGAGGAGTTCGAGAATCGTGTGCATCAGGCGATTTATGTATCGGCCACGCCGGGTCCGTACGAGCTGACGAAAACCTCCGGAGCCGTCATCGAGCAAATCATTCGCCCAACGGGTCTGGTGGATCCGGAAGTCGACGTCCGGCCGATCCGCGGGCAGGTGGATCACCTGCTGAACGAGATCCGGCTGCGCGCCGAGAAGAACGAACGCGTGCTGGTGACCACCTTAACCAAGCGGATGTCTGAGGACCTGGCGGAACACTACACTGAGGCCGGTGTGAAATGCGCGTATCTGCATTCGGAGGTATCGACCCTCGACCGGGTGAAGATCCTGCGCGATCTGCGGCGGGGCGTGTACGATGTGCTGATCGGCGTCAATCTGTTGCGCGAAGGCTTGGATCTGCCGGAAGTATCGCTGGTGGCTATTCTGGACGCGGATAAGGAAGGCTTTCTGCGTTCAGCGGGCTCGCTGATTCAGACCATGGGACGCGCCGCGCGCAATCTCAACGGTCGCGTGATCCTGTACGCGGATGTGATGACGGATTCAATGAAGCGGGCGATGGACGAGACCAAGCGCCGCCGGACCACGCAGCAGGCCTACAACTTAGCCAACGACATTACACCGCAATCGATCATCAAGCCGATCGATATCAACCTCATCGCCATCGCCGAGGCTGACTATATGACGGTGCCGCTGGAGGAAATCGGTCCAGAGGAATCGGTGCCGCCGGAGCAGATGGACAAGTATCTGGCGGAGATGGAAGAAAAGATGCGCGAGGCGGCGCGCAAGTTCGACTTCAAGCAGGCTGCGGCGTATCGCGACCGGCTGAAGGAAATCCGCAGCCGTGCAGTAGTTCAGGACGCGTGATTCGGCGGCGGACCGTATTGCAGCACCTGGACTTTTTCCAGCGTGATTAGTCCGCTGCCCATCATCGGATCGATGGCTTCAACGAATCCCCTGATTTTCTCTTCGGTATCGACGATCTCAACCACGAACGGCAGATCTTCGGAGAGACGCAGGATTTTCGCGGTGTGCAAGCGGCTGGAATGGCCGAATCCCATGGGGCCGCGCAGAACCGTCGCGCCGCCCAAGTGCATTTCGCGAGCCTTCAGGACCAAGGCTTCGTAGAGAGGCCGGCCCTGCCAGTGGTCATTTTCGCCCAGGAAGATCCGCAGAAGCATCGCGTCTTTTGGTATATGCATGCTACCTTCCGTTGGCGGCTACTGCCGCCATGTGACCGAGCCATACTCCCAGTAAGCAGAACACGAGCGATCCGAGTACATAGCCCGCCGCCTGGGCCCATTGGCCGTCGCGGACTCGATTCAGTGCGTCCAGGCTAAATGAAGAGAATGTCGTGTAGCCGCCGCAAATTCCGACCATCACGAACTGGCGCATAGTAGGGCCGACGATCACGCGGCCATCCGGTCCCGTGAAGGTGAAAAAGAAACCGATAAAACTGCAACCAACGATATTGACGATCATGGTGCCCCAGGGAAACGTTTCGCTGATGTAGCGCGTCGCCCAGGCCTGGCAGGCGTAGCGGGCAACTCCTCCCAGGGCGCTCCCGAAGGCTATCCACAAGTAGACAATCATGCTCTTGTCGAGATGGCGTCCAACACGTCCTGGTAGGTCTTGGGAAATTCGCCGCCGAATTTGTCGCGCAGGTTGAGGTCCGCAGCCCAGTCCATGCGGCGTGCGGTCGCGGCCGCCATCATCGGTTCGATTCCCAATTCTTCGAGTGTTCGGGCGACCTCGTCCATTTCGCGCGCGCGGCGCTCACCGTGGATGACCACACGTCCGACCATGTAGTCGGCCAGCTTTTTCCAGTCGATGCCGGGGAAATTCTCAGCGAGTGAAGCGAACACCCGCGGCTCGGCTCCATACTGGCTGGCGCCGAGCACGCATTCGAAGATCAGAGCTTCCAGGCCCTTGTAAATCACGCTGCGGAACATCTTCACCGCCGCCGCGCGGCCGATCTGATCGGTGGAAACCACATCCATTCGCATGCCATAGGGTGCAAACATTTCCTGGAACTCAGGCGCGGAAGCTCCGCCAAGCAGCATGGGTGTTTTGTGCTGCTGCGGCGGAATAGGACCCATTACGGCGATTTCGACAAAACGGGCGCCGCTGTGGGTGATGATTTCAGCGACCTTTTGCTTAGTTTGGGGAGATACTGAATTGAGATCGGCGTAGATATGGCGCGGCGTTAGATAAGGAGCAGTTTGCTTAGCGGCATCGACTGCCTGATCCGCCGTAACGGCCGAAATAATCACGTCGGCGGCGGCTAACGCGGCGGAAAACTCCACCAGACCCGTTCCGGTCTCCTGTGCCCGCGTTTGAATCTTCTCGCCCCGGTCAGGCGTGTGCATGTGGATGTCGAAGGCGATGGTGCTCTTCACGCCCGCTTCGCGGAGGCCTTTGGCAAGATGGAACGCCGCCTCGCCGAAGCCCACGAATCCCAGCCGCTCGATTCCTAATCCAGCCCCCGCTCCAGGCATGATAGCCTCCATGAAACGCACCAATCGCCGCGCAGGCTGAAACCTGCTCCATACAGACTCTCAGGCTAAGCTTTTTTCCAGCCGGTCAAGCGTCTGCATCGCCGGCAACACCTGCGCGAGGCTAGCATTGGGCTCGCGCTTTTCCTTGATCGCCGCGAAGAACTCGCGATCCTGCAGCTCGATGCCGTTCATCGAAACGTCCACCTGAGAGATGTCGATTTTATTGTTTTCGCCGTCCGTCAGATCGTCGTAGTAGCAGATATACGTCCCGTTGTCGCAGATGTATCGGAAGAATGTCCCTTGGGGACCTTTGTTGTTGAACGATAACGACAGCGTGCAGACCGCTCCCGAAGGAGTTTTCATGATGATGCCCATATCCATAGCGATTTTCAGCTCGGGATGCATGGGACCTTGCACCGCCTGCGCGACCGACGCGGTCTCGCCGGTCTGATACTGGAACAGGTCGACCGTGTGGCAGGCATGGTGCCACAGGAGGTGATCCGTCCAGCTCCGGGGCTTGCCGGCCGCGTTCATGTTGGTGCGCCGGAAAAAATACGTCTGCACGTTCATCTGCAAAACCTTCAGCTCGCCTGCCACGATCTTTTTGCGAATGTACTGATGGCTCGGATTGAAGCGGCGCGTGTGCCCGCCCATCGCGATCATCCCGGTTTCCTTCTGAGCCTTCACCAGGCGTTCGGTATCTGCCAGACTATCCGCGATGGGGATCTCAATCTGCACATGCTTGCCGGCGCGCATCACCTGCTCGCCTTGTTTTGCGTGCATCTGAGTGGGAGTCGCCAGGATCATGGCTTCGAGGCCTGGCTGCTTAAGACTTTCCGCCAGATCACCCGTGTAATGTGGGATTTTGAATTTTTTGGCGACTTCTCCCGTCGCGGCCTGATTGCCGCCCGTGATTGTGATCACTTCGATGCCGGGAATGTTGGCGCAGGCTTCCAGGTGCTTGATGCCGAAGGCGCCTTGCCCGGCGAGACCGATCTTCATGAGTGTATTCTCTCTCTCCTGAATTCGCGGCGTAGACCAGCCGCAAAAATCTAGCGTAACCGATTTCTGAAAACTGGTCGAGTTTTCGAATGTTGCTATACTCGCGGTTTCCGAGTAGATGAAGTGCCTCCTCGTCCTGCTTTTGTCCGGTTGCGCAGCCGTCGCGCAAAACTCCAGTCCCCCCGCCGCCGAAGGCGAAGCTGCCGAGGCGCCTAACCTTTTCGATACTCCCAGCACTGCCGAGCTGCTCCTGATGAAGCTGCCCGGCGTCATTCCCACTCCTTTGGACTTTGGCCAGATGGCCCGTCAGAAGCTGCCTGTGTTTTCGCTGGAAGGGATGTTGTGGACAGCGAACCGGTTCACCGTGGAAGGGATGACAGCCAACGATCCCTACCAGCCTGGACACCCGGTGGCGCTGCCCGATCCCGGCGGCGTGAATGAAGTCGGCTATTCGGATCTTTTTCGGGATCTGGACCGACGTTGTCATACTCCTTTCCGCAGCCTGTATCGACATGGCACGGGTCGGGCACGATGTTCGCCACGGGCGGCTGGCTGTTTTCGGACAACCTGCCCACAACTGGCGCGCAGGCTCAGTTACAAACATCGTCCCGTTTTCATCGCTTTGTAGATGCCGACGCCCAGGCGGGCGGGAAGGTAACGCGCTGGCTCGATGTTTTTTTCTCCGGCACGGGGCGGTGGGCGACGCAGACTGCCCCTCCAGCGGACACCCTTCCCGGCGATCTCAAGTCATGGGATCTGTACACCACCATGCGCGCTTCCCTTCATCCGAATGCGGCGAATCACTTTGATGTTTTGATCGTAGGGGCGCGCGCGAACGATTTCGGCTGGTCGTTGCCACAAGGTTTGGAAGCGCTCGGCGGACGCCGCACGGCCCCGCCCATTCTTCCACAAAGCGACCTCCGGGAAGAGGATCATCTGGATTTTGTCCAGCTCGGCTGGACGCGTAACTTGCTCGGCGGAGATTTCCAGCTTCGCTACGGCTATACGACTAGTCACATCGACACGGTCGCCGACCAACACCTCCCTGCGAACTATCTGAACATTGCGATACAGCACTTGGAACTGGCGTACGTGGATCTGGCAAGCGGTGCGACTCATGGAGGTCCGCTCCTGCAGACCCAGGCCGTCAAGCCGCAGCATGAGGGGCGTGCCGTTTGGCGCCGCGGCAATCTTAAATATGGCGGCATTGGTCACGCGCTTACGCTGACTTCGACTATCGGACGGTCGGACGCCGAGAATCGGTTCCTGAATCCGCCCAACGCGATCGTCACTACGGTGGACGGGCAGCCCGATAGCGTTACCCTGCTGCATAGCCCCCGAACGACGTTCGCGGACGTCGGACACTTCACAGTCGGCACCGACGATCAGATCCGGGTGGGCAAGAACGTGAGTCTGGATGTGGGCTTATCGTTCGCAGCGTCGAACGCTTCGTTACCTGCACAGGGACCTCCGACAGACGGGCGGCAGTTTCAGTTTCCCGCGCAATCTAATCTGATCACGTGGCGCAGTGCGGCTCCGCGGGCCGCGATCGCGTGGCAACCGCACGGGGCGATCCCCTTGGTGATTCGCGCCGGCTACTCCCGATTCTTCTATCCGCTGGCTGCACGCTATCTGGATTACGGCAATCCCAACGGCCTAAGCGGCGACGAGTATCGCTGGGTGGATGCGAATCAGGACGGGCAATTCTTTTACGACGAAGCCACCACGCTCCTGCGGCGATTTGGCGGCGCGGTGTCGACGATCGATCCGAATTTGAAGGCCCCGCACGATGACGAATTTTTCACGTCGGCCGAGTGGAAACTCGCAGGCGGGTTTTTCGTGCGCGCGCGGGCGTTTCGCAGGACCGAACGGAACCGCATCGCGGCGGTGAATGCCGGTGTGCCGTTTTCGGCTTATCACCCGGTCACCATACTTGATCCTGGACCGGACGGGCGCGCCGGAACTGCGGACGACCGCACGCTAACGGTCTACGAGCAGGATCCAGCCACCTTTGGTCAGGATCACTTCCTGCTAACGAATCCCTCCGGATTGAGAATGGACCAGCGCGGTGTTGTCGCCGAGGGCGGCTTCCAAAAGCGCGGTATCTCCGCGCAGGGATCACTGTACGTAGGGAAATCGTGGGGTCCGACGAATCCCGGCAACGACATTTGGGAGAACGATTCGGGCGTCGTTGGGTCCTTTTATGCCGACCCGAATACCCTGATCAACGCTAGCGGCAGTCCGGCTATGGATCGCGGCTTCGCCGGGAAAGTCTGGGTCTTCTTTCCTACTCACCGCTTTGGAAATCTCGAAATCATGAACACAGCAGTGTTCCTCGGAGGATACCCGTATGCACGACGCCTCTTGGTGACGGGTTTGGACCAAGGGCCGTTCATGGTGGACGCGACGCCTCGCGGCGCATCACAGGGAACTAACCCGGGCTATCGCACCGCGCCCGTATATGACTGGAATCTGAAGGTCAGCCGCACGTTTGAGATGCACGTGCTTCGCAAGGGGACACTGCGCATCAGCGCCGAAGTTTTCAATGTGCTGAATCTCGGCGCGCGCCTGCGGGTAGCCGATGTGACCGGTCCGCAGTTTCTGCAGAATGTTCCGCTTGAGATGCAGCCGCCGCGGTTTGCGCGCGGCGGGATTAGCTGGGAATTCTAAGCCTTACAGTTCCCCGGCTGCGCGCAGGCGTCGTTGTTCCGCCTGCACCACCACTAGGCACATCAGCATGCCCAGGGCATGCGCGCCGGCATCCACCAGCGGATGCGGTTTCAGTGACCGCAGCGAGTCGATATTTTCGTCCTTGATCGTCTCGAGAGCCGCCGCTTCCTTAGCGTTGAGGCCATATTCCTTAGCCACCCCTTGCGTGTCCTTGAAGAAGCGCCTGCGAAGTTCGCTTGAAAGGCGCAGCTCGTACAGGACCTTGTTCAGTGCGTACGAAGACGGTGGCGGGTGCTTGTAGAATTCAAATCCGCCCTGAGTAAAGTTGTAGGCCGGTGGAACTTCGCCGGTTGGTGGGCCCTTGCGCTTGTTCGGCAGGAACCGCATGACGGCATGCCCATGATGCCACGTCGGCTGATACGTGATCAGCTCGCCAGGCACGTTGCCGGTAGCTCCCCACATGATGTACCAAGGCAGCATTTCCGTATTGCCGACCTCGTCAAGCTGCTCCGCCGTTAGATTGAGGATCGGATCGAGGTTGCCGCGCTCCATCTGCGCGATGGCCCAGTAATCGAAATCGTAAGCTGGCTGTGGATACTTCCAAGTGCCCGGATAGTGCGACATGCCGCCGCTGGCGACGATCACGACTCGCTCAGGACGGCTCTTGATGATGTCACCGATCGCCTTACCCAGCGCATGGCAGCGCCGCGGCGTGGGAAGCGGAGGAAGATACGCGTTGACGAACACCGGCACCACGGGGATGCCTCGATCGCCGATGATCCATTCGTACACGGCCGCGAAGCTGTGCCCCAGCAGCGCATCCTGCGAATAGGACATGTCGAACTCGGCACGCACCAGCTTGTCGAGCAAATCCTCGGCTAGCGGCAGGTGCACCTTCATTTCGTAGCTTTTGTTAGCGAAATGCGCCTTCGACGTTTCGCCCGCGATCACCGCGAACGTGGGAACGGACGACAGAAAGAACGTTTCCAAGTGGTCGCTGCCAATGACGATGACGGCATCGGGCTTGAGCTCATCGAGCTCTTTCCCCATCAGCTTCATCGCGGCGATGTCGGCGTCGATCTGTTCGGGAACTTCCGTGGGCGGACGGGTGAATAGCTGCGGCGCGTGAACGGTTGCGAAGGCTCCAACAATCTGTCCCATGATGCTTCCTCTAATCTTCCTGGCCTAATCTTCTTGATCCACGTATACCACGCCCAGGTCCTTGAGCTTGGCCCGCAGCCCGTACATGTCGAGCCCGGCCTCGCCCGCGCGCAGTCTTTCGCGATTTTTCTCTTCTTTGACGATTCGCGCCTGAGCGGCTTTAACCACCTCGGTTACATCCTCGCGCGGGACCACCACTACCCCGTCCAGATCGCCGATCACGGCGTCGCCCGGGCGTATCAGTTCGCCCGCGCACGTCACCGGAACGTTGACCGACCCAAGCGTTGCCTTCACGGTCCCCATGGCCGAAATGGCTTTCGACCAAACCGGAAAATCCATCGCAGTCAGATCGGCCACGTCGCGCACACCGGCATTGATCACCAACCCGGCGACGCCGCGCGATCGCAAAGACGTGGCCAGCAGGTCGCCGAACATTCCATCGGTGGATTCGGCGGTGCAGGTTACCACTAGCACGTCGCCTGGCTGGCACAGCTCGACTGCAGCGTGGATCATCAGGTTGTCGCCGGCCTGGCACAGCACCGTGACAGCGGGACCCGCGACGCGCGCCGACGTATAGATTGGCCGCATATACGGAGCCAGCAAGCCTGTGCGGCCCTGCGCTTCGTGGACGGTGGCCACGCCCATCTGGCCGAGAAGTTTGCAGCCTTCGGCATCTGCGCGACGGATATTACGTACGATTCTATGCTTCATAAACGCGAATCGTCGAGTATAACACTAGGGGAACTGGCGGCCGATTTTCTTCGCTATGGCCTGTTCGTACACGTAGCCCGCGGCCGCAGCGTCCTCCACGGCTATTCCCAGCGACTCGAAGATCGTTACTTTCAAGGGATCGTGGCCGCGGTCGACGTTTTTCAGCTCCACGACGTTCGCCCAACTATCGGCCATGATGATATCACCGGCTTCGATCCTGGCTTGTTCTAGATCGTCCACGACCACGCGGCCCGCCGAACGCATCAGGTCAGCCGGAATTTCGCGCCGGTTCGCGACGTTCGATCCCATGGCGTTGATCACGGTGCCGGGCGTAATCCACGCGGATTCGAGCACTGGATCTTTCGACGATGTGGCCGTCACCACGATGGGCGCGTCGCGAACCGCGGCTTCGGCCGAATCGGCGACGACGCAATTGAACTCCTTAGCGAAACTCTCGGCGTTTTCCTTCTTGCGACTCCACACGCGAATTTCTTTGATCGGACGGACGGCGCGCATCGCTTCCACCTGGCCGCGAGCCTGCCAACCGCTGCCGATCATGCCTACAACGGAAGCGTCCGGTGCTGAAAGGAGATCGGTCGCGTAACCGCTGGCTGCGCCCGTGCGGATCATTCCTAGATTGTTGGCCTCCATGTACGCCAGCGGCTTCCCAGTCTCGGCGTCATAAAGCAGGTTGATCATTTGGAGCACGCCGTATTTGCGATTGCTCGAATAGATCTTGGTGACGAAATAGTTTCCCCAGGATCCGGCCATTTGATGTAGCACTGATCCAGTGTCCAGAATCAGCCTGCGGCGCGGCTGGTTGCGTGTGCGTCCCGCGCGCATCTCCTCAAATGCGCGGCGCATCATGTCGACGCACGCCGGCATCGGAAGCAGACGCTTTACTTCTTCTTCATTGAGATAGATCACTGAAGAATTTTAGCGGATTGGCGCGCGGCGGCGGAGAATCAGTGCGAGAACGATGCCGAAGAGTAGAGCCGTGAGGAGTCGAAAACAGGCAGGATCAATGCGCGTGCGCACCAACTCGTTCTTGGCAGGACCCGCAGGATCGAGAACCTGGAAACCCACAAATTTCGCGGCCAACACTCGGGTTAGCTGTTGGGGTCCACGGAGTAAAATCGTTTCATGCTCGCTTTAACCGGCTCAGACCTGTCTTCACCACCCGACTAAGGCTGGCAAGTTGTTCGGCCAGATGCGCCTCTCTGGCCGCAGTGATGCGATACGGCTGGCGACGATCGTCGCGCGATTTGACCGGGCCGATCCAGCCGCGTTCCTCCAGGCGTGTGATCGCGCCATAGAGCGTTCCAGGCGGCGATCGGAAT
This sequence comes from Bryobacteraceae bacterium, assembly GCA_025980665.1. Classification (GTDB taxonomy): domain Bacteria; phylum Acidobacteriota; class Terriglobia; order Bryobacterales; family Bryobacteraceae; genus Palsa-187. Next base: position 6,298 of record JAICXC010000035.1, on the reverse strand, counting down.
GGTCGATTTGAGCAGTTTGCCCTTCCAGTCCAGGTCCTTGCCCCCATTTCACGCCAATGTTGGCATCGGCCGCGACTACCTACCGTGGCGGGGAGCGGGCAGGGGATACTGATTCGGAAGGGGTGAAATCCGGAACATGCAGGCTGTCTCTATACTTCTGTCTCAACTCGCCGAGCGGTTAGGCTGCCGCATTGTTGGCGATTCGACCGTCTCGATCGCCGGCGTCGCTGGAATGGAGCAGGCGGGCTCTGATCAGCTAACGTTCCTGGCGAACCCCAAGTACGCCCACAAGGTCAAGGACACTCGCGCGGGCGCGATCCTAGTGGCCGAACCCATTCCCGCACTACCCATCCCGCAGCTTATTTCGACCAACCCGTATCTCGATTTCGCCCGAGCGCTCGCGTCGTTCTATCAGCCGCCGCGGCCCAAGGCAGGCATCCATCCCACAGCCTCGGTGGCCGATTCTGCTCACATCGGTGAAAACGCTTCTATCGGCGCGTTCGCTGTGGTCGGCGAGAATGTCGTAATTGGTGAAAATGCTGTTCTGCATCCTCATGTGGTCATCTACGACGGCGCCCAGATCGGCGACGATTTTCTGGCGCACTCGCATGCCGTGGTCCGCGAGTTCTGTCGTGTCGGCAATCGCGTCACGCTTCAGAACAGTGTGGTCGTGGGAGGTGACGGCTTCGGCTTCGCCAAACGCGCCGACGGCACTCACGAAAAGATCGTCCAGAGCGGCGTGACCATCATCGAAGACGACGTCGAGATTCAGTCCCTGACCTCCGTGGATCGTGCCACGGTGGGCGAGACCCGCGTTCGCCGCGGCGCTAAGATCGATAGCCTGGTGCAGGTCGGTCACGCCTGTGTGGTCGGCGAAGACGATATCATTTGCGCTCAAACGGGCCTGGCAGGATCCACTATTTTGGGCAAAGGCGTTCTTCTTGCTGGGCAGGTTGGCGTTTCCGGCCATCTCACCATTCACGACGGCGCGATAGTCTACGCGCAAAGTGGAATCGGACACGATGTGCCAGCGGGCGGCGTGGTTAGTGGATCTCCCGCCTTCGATGCACGCGAATGGCTGCGTGCCATTACTGCATTTCAGAAATTGCCGGATATGTTGAGGAGGATGCGACAATTAGAGAAACATTCCCCACATGATTGACCCGACGGATCTTTCAGTACGCCTGTCGCCTGCTTACCGGAACGAGGAATTCCTCGATACGCCCGATGCCAGACCGTTGCGCATCTTAAGCGAATACCTTTACCCGCTTTCCCATTTCCGTAAAGAAAAAATCAGCGACACTATTGTGTTCTTCGGCTCGGCGCGAACTTTCGAGGCCAGCGCCAGCGGGCGTTATTATAACGAAGCTCGTCAGCTCGCACATCGCATCACGGAATGGTCACTCAATCTGAATGACCGAAATCGTTTCGTGGTTTGCACCGGTGGAGGTCCAGGCATCATGGAAGCCGCTAACCGCGGGGCGGCTGAAGCGGGAGGCAAAACCATTGGGCTGAATATCGGCCTGCCGATGGAGCAGCGTCCCAATCCGTTCATCACGCCCGCGCTGAATTTCGAATTCCACTACTTCTTCATGCGGAAGTTCTGGTTCGCTTATATGGCGAAAGCGCTGGTGGTGTTCCCTGGCGGCTTCGGAACACTGGATGAGCTTATGGAGATTCTAACGCTCACCCAAACCGAAAAACTAGTGAAGAAAATGGTGGTCCTTCTGTACGGAACCACTTTCTGGAAGGAAATCCTAAACTTCGACGCGCTGGTGCATCACGGGATGATCGACGAGCGCGATTTGAACCTGTTCCAGTTCGCCGACGATGTCGATACCGCTTTCCAAATCCTGAAGGACGGACTGACCAAGTATTATCTGACGCCGCAGCCGGAAACTCCGGATATTGCTAAGTCCCGTATCTGAACGCCGTGCTATAGGTTAACGTGCGCACTCGGGTCGAGCTCGTGCTTCGCTGGCTGGGCAGCGCCGGGGTTGCGTTCGTTGTGCTTCTGGCGGCTTATTGTGCTTGGGGCTGGATCGCTCCTCGCAGCGGCTTCCGCCTGATATTGGAGATCGCCACCATCGTAGCTGCTTTGTGGCTTGCTATCCGGCTCCTCCGGTTGGTCGCCCGGCAGGCTGTGTGGCGATTGCGCAACCGCCTTCTAGTAACCTACCTGTTCATTGCGGGCGTGCCACTGGTTCTCATCGTCGGTTTGGCCGCTCTAAGTACTTATATGCTGGTCAGCCAGCTGGCCGCATATTTGGTGACCACCGAGCTCAATCGCCGTATCGACACCCTGACGGCTTCCTCAGGCGCGACAGTTCCGGTGCCCGCCGGCGGATTCCCGGCAAGTGGCGTGCTCAAGCGTGAAGGTAATTTCTACCTCTTTTCGACTGTGAAGACGCCTCGGGGTGACGCGATCGTAACGGTTCCACTGACTCGCGAATATCTCGTGGGGCTGGTGCCCACTCTCGGTCTGGTAGGAATCGATCAGCCCGCTGCGACACCGTCGAAAACAGCGCGTGCCGCACCTGCGTTGCCTCCCGCAGCCAATCGGTTCGATACCGAAGTGGTGTGGTTCGCCACCGTGCCGGCGTTCGATTGGGAGACTCCCGGCCGAACCTCAGACTTGACGCTCGCTGTTCTGACTCGGGTATCGGCGGTGCTATCCACGGTATTCTTCAACCGCAACACCAATGTCGCGCAGGAAGTTCTAGAAGTTATTTTGATCGCGGGATTGGTGGTGTTCGCGCTGGTAGAAATCATTTGCGGGATCATCGGAGTGGTCATGACCCGCAACATCACGGGTGCCGTACATCACCTCTACGAAGGAACCCATCGCATTATGCAGGGCGACTTCTCGCATCGCATAGAGGTTCGCGGTAAAGACCAGCTCGCCGAACTGGGCGTTTCCTTTAACCGGATGACCGAGAATCTGGCGCACCTGCTTATGGTGGCTAAAGAGAAAGAACGTCTGCAATCGGAGATCGAAATCGCGCGTGAAGTGCAGAATCAGCTGTATCCGCGAGTTACGCCAAAAACGAAATCCCTTCGTCTCACCGCTGTTTGCCGTCCGGCGCGGATCGTGTCGGGCGATTACTACGATTACGAGTGCATTCGCGACACCCATGTGGCGCTGGCCATCGGGGACGTCGCCGGCAAGGGGATCTCGGCCGCGCTACTGATGGCGACTCTGCAAAGTTCGCTCCGCACCCAACTAAACAACAGTAATGGGCAAGGACCGCTTTCCGCGGCGCGTCTGGTTTCGCAGCTCAATCAATACCTGTACGCGAACACGTCGCCAGAAAAATTTTCGACGCTTTGTTTGGGTCTGTACGATGAAGCGGATAGCTCCTTCATCTACACCAATGGCGGGAACGTGCAGCCCGCCCTGGTGCGCGGGAACACCGTTCGCCGTCTGGACGTCAATGGAACCGTGGTGGGCGCTTTTCCTTTTGCGGAATACGGCGAGAGCCGGCTTGCATTGGAACCCGAGGATCTACTAGTGTTCTTCACCGATGGTGTCACCGAACCGGAAAACGAGTTCGGAGAAATGTTTGGCGAGGAGCGCTTTCTCGACCTGGTGGTGCGCAATGCCCACCTGGGCGAGGACGACATTGTACACGCAGTAATCGCGAGCGTCCGGGCGTGGACTGGCTCGGATGAATTGCAGGACGATATGACTCTGCTCCTGGCCCGTCGCGTGTGAGCCTAACGCCTTACGTTACGAAGCGTCGGTAGAACTCCTCGGTCTGCTCTACCATCTGGCCTACGGAAAACAGTTGGGCTCGTCTGCGCGCTTTTTCGCCCTGTTCGTGAAGACGATCGGCTGACGAGGCGGACTCCGTAATCGCGCGGGCCAGTGCCGCGGGATCGCCCGCGGGGACCAGCCAGCCGCCATTGCCGGGTTGGACAATCTCCGGCAAGCCACCCACATCGCTGGCAATGACCGGCACTCCGTGCGCCATGGCTTCGAGCGCGGCCATTCCCCAAGCCTCCGAGCGCGATGGCATGATGAACAGGTTCAGTGCTCCAAAAAACGCCGCGTGGTCGGCGATGAAGCCCGGAAATGTCACGTTGGCGGGCGCGCGCCGGCGCATGTCGTTCAAAAGCATGCCGTCGCCTGCCAGGAGGAACCGGGCGTGCGGCATGGATTCACGCAGCAGGACCGCGGCGGCTACCGCCACGTCCTGCCCTTTCTCTTTCGTAAATGCGCCCAGGTGCCCGACGACGAAGTCAGTCTCGCTCAGGCCGAATCGCGATCGAGTCTGCGGCGCCGCCGGCGGAATCTCGATGCCTGTGTGGATGACTTGTATCTTCCCGCGCGGCACGCCACTCTGGATTAACCCGCTGCGGACAGCTTCGGAAACGGCGATGACGCCGTCGCAGGCCCATCTATATTTCATCCGGTGGGCCCAGGGGTTGCGAGGACGGAAGGCTACATGGCGCGTCACCACGCGGCATACTTTCGTGGACCCCAGTGTTTTCCAGAAAGCGCCTGTCAGGGCCCGCCCGCTGTGAGCATGGACGATATCCGCGCTGCGCAGATCTAGTTTTTCCACGGGGAACCCGGCCGCACTGGCGCGTTCGGCCAACATGCTCGACGGAGGGCACACGATGGCCTGCCGGTATCCGCGCACCCGCAATCCTCGTGCCAGCGTGAGCAAGGATTCTTGCCCGCCGCGCCAAGTTTCCTCGGTGTCCAGGTGAATAATGGAAGGCAGCCGCAGAGAAATGACTGTAGCACTTTCGCCGGGTCAGGCGGACTCGCCCGGGATGTAATAGAATATCCCTCATGCTCCGCCTTAATTGGCTGATAATCCTCGCCCTTTTCTGTACTTCGGACGCATATTCTGAATCTAAATGGATTCAGATGCAGTCTGCCAATTTTGAGGCGTATTCGAGCGCCGGGGAACGGGATACGCGCGACGCCCTGCGAGATTTCGAGCGGGTGCGGGATTTCTTTCTGCAGGCCAATCAGCGTGAGCCTCCTAAGCCTGTTCCGGTGTACGTCGTGGTCTTCGGCTCCGAAAAGGAATATGCGCCTTACCGTTTCAACGAAGTCGCGATTGCCTACTATTTCGGCGGCTCCGACCGTGACTATATCGTCATGGGACGCACGGGCGATGAAGCCGCGCGTGTCGCGGTCCACGAGTACGTCCACTTGGTCGCTCGCCACCTCGGCCTCAAATATCCAACCTGGCTGAACGAAGGTGTTGCCGATTTGTACTCCACCTTGCGCATGCAAGGGGACAAGGCGCTGGTCGGTGACCTGGTCCCCGGCCGGATGCAGACCCTCTTCACGGAAAAATGGATTCCGCTTCCCCTGCTCCTCTCCGCGACCCAGAATTCGCCCTTTTACAACGAAAAGAACAAAGCCAGCAGCTTCTACGGCGAGTCATGGGCGCTGGCGCATATGTTACAACTCTCGCCGCAATACTCTCCCAAGTATTCTGAGTTTCTAAATATCCTCCAGAGCGGCGCCGACTCCGCTGCGGCATTGGAAAAAGCCTACGGCAAACCGATCTCGGAAATCGAGAAAGATCTGCAAAGTTACTTTCGGGGAAACCAGTTCTATGGACGCCTGTTCCCGGTGAAGCTGGTCAACTCCACGGAGAAATTTCCCGCGACACCCGCTCCGGAGTTTGACGTTAGGCTCGCGCTGGCCGATTTGACCAATCGACCGGGTAAGGAATTCGAAACCCGCAAGATGCTCGAAGAACTTGCGAGCGCGGATCCTAAGCGGCCGGAGCCTTGGGCCAGTCTGGGTTACCTCGCGTGGCGTGACAATCAGATCCCGGACGCCGTGGAGGCATTCGGAAACGCTTACGATCGCGGGAACCGCAGCGCAAAGTTTCTCTGGGACTTCGGACGCCTGGCCGAGCGAGAGCGTCGGGAAACCGCAGTCACCGCGCTCACCGATCTTTTTAAGTTAGAGCCCGCACGGCTTGACGTGCGTATGGAATTGGCGGCATTGCATCTGAACGCCCGGCGTCCTGGGGCAGCGCTGTCGGTCCTCTCGGACGTGCACACTGTCACGGCGGACGATGCGCCTCGATTCTTCACCCTGCTGGCCAACGCGCAACTTCAGCTCCGCGATCTGGACGGTGCTCGCATTACGGTGGCGAAACTCGCCGCGAATGCGAAGACATCCGAGGATCGGGCACGAGTCGAGCAGATGCAGCGCTATCTCGAGCAGCCTAGCGCTAACCCGCCGCAAGTCGCCGACGATTCGTCGGGCGGCACTGGTCCGGACAAGGTTCCGCGCCTGGTGCGCCCGGCGCCTGCGGGC
>JAICXC010000141.1 GCA_025980665.1 Bryobacteraceae bacterium | reverse complement strand
CCGAAAGCAGCGTGCGGCAAAGCGTGATTTTCTCCCGCCTTCAGGACTTGTTGGCGTGGGGAAGGAAGAATTCCATCTGGCCGTTCAACTTCGGCCTCTCGTGCTGTTACGTGGAGATGGCTACCAGCTTGACCAGCAAATACGACATCTCCCGGTTCGGCGCGGAAGTGATCCGCGGGACGCCGCGCGAGGCCGACTTGATGGTGATCGCCGGCACCGTTTTCATCAAGATGGCGCCGGTGATTCAGCGTCTTTATGAGCAGATGATGGAACCTCGATGGGTGATCTCGATGGGCTCGTGCGCCAACTCCGGGGGGATGTACGACATCTACAGCGTGGTGCAGGGCGTGGACAAGTTCCTTCCCGTCGATGTTTACGTGCCGGGCTGCCCGCCACGACCCGATGCGTTTGAGGAAGGGTTGTTGCTATTGCAAAAAGCGGTCGGAACAGAGCGACGGCCTTTGAGCTGGGTGGTCGGCCCGCAGGGAACAGTGCGGCCGCCGATGCCTTCGCTGCGCGATCTCAATCGAGCAGAGCGGCGTAAGGCTACGGTGCTCAGGCCGGTCGACGAAGTCTGAGAACAATGGTGGTTGCCGGTATCACTATCGCTGACCAGTTGCGCCATAAGCTTGGCGAGAGTGCGGTCAAACTTCAACACGCTGCTGATGGAATTGTTACCTGCTGGATCGCCAGACAGAATTTTCACGATGCGCTCGCATACCTAAAGACGGATGTAGAACAGCCATACCGGATGCTCTATGACCTCACCGCTATCGATGAGCGTATGCGGGTCCACCGGGAAGGTCAGCCTCCAAGTGAGTTCACGGTGGTGTATCACCTCTTATCTTTTGAGCGAAACGAGTATATCCGCATCAAAGTGCCTCTCAAGCGCGATCAGCCGCCCATCGATACGATTACCGATCTCTGGCCCTCGGCGAACTGGTACGAACGAGAAGTCTGGGACATGTTTGGGATTCGTTTCCATGGCCATCCGCACCTGAAGCGTATCCTGATGCCGAAGACCTGGGAAGGGTATCCGCTATCAAAAGACCACCCGGCGCGAGCCACTGAAATGGGTCCATTCCATCTGCCCGACGAGAAGGAGGACGCGGAGCAGGAAGCACTGCGCTTCAAGCCCGAAGAGTGGGGCATGAAGCCGGGCCGCGACGGGATGGATTTCATCTTTTTAAACGTCGGTCCGCAACATCCCGGGACTCACGGAGTGCTGCGCATCGTCCTGCAGCTTGATGGCGAGGAAATCGTTGACGCGGTGCCGGAGATCGGCTTCCATCATCGCGGCGCTGAGAAAATGGGGGAGCGGCAATCCTGGCACACCTACATCCCCTACACCGACCGGATCGATTATCTCGGCGGCGTTATGAACAACCTGGCATACCTGATGGCCGTGGAAAAACTGGCGGGGATTGACATACCGCCTCGGGCGAAGGTCATTCGCGTGATGCTCTCAGAACTGTTCCGGATCATCAGTCATCTGGTTTGGTACGGCACGTTCGCCCAGGATTTAGGACAGCTTTCACCGGTCTTTTATACATTCAACGACCGCGAGCGCGCTTTCGGCATCATTGAGGCCATTTGCGGTGCGCGCATGCATCCCAACTGGTTCCGCATCGGCGGGGTCGTACAGGATCTACCCAAAGGGTGGGAGGCCTTGGTTCGGGATTTCGTGAAGTACTTGCCGCCGCGCCTAATCGAGTACGACAAGGAAGTCATGCAGAACCGAATCTTCAAGGCGCGAACCAAAGGCGTCGGAGTATTCACCACGGAGGAGGCCATCGAGTGGGGTGTCACGGGTCCCAATTTGCGCGCCTGCGGATTCGAGTGGGACTTCCGCAAAAAGCAACCTTATTCCGGTTACGAACAGTTTGAATTCGACATTCCCACAGGCCGGCATGGGGACTGCTACGACCGCGCCGTGGTGCGCGTGGAGGAGATGCGTCAGAGCCTACGCATCATCGAACAGTGCGTGGACAACATGCCCGAGGGCACATATAAGTCGGTCCAACCGCTGGCATGCCCACCGCTCAAGGAACGAACCATGCACGACATCGAAACCCTGATCACGCACTTTCTTGGTGTGAGTTGGGGTCCGGTGATTCCTCCTGGTGAGGCGCTCGGGGCGATTGAAGCGACGAAAGGTAATAACGGTTATTACCTGATTAGCGACGGAGGCACCACTTCGTACCGGACACGTATCCGAACGCCATCGTTCGCTCACATGCAGATGCTGCCTAAACTCATCCGCGGCCGGATGGTTCCCGACGTGTTCGCCGTCCTGGGCGCGATGGACTACGTGCTTGCGGATGTGGATCGGTGAGAAAGGAGGAAGATGCTGACGACTGAAGAGCGGCAGGAGATTGAGGTCGAAATGGCCCGCTATCCCACCCGGGAAGCGGTCTGTATCGATGCCATGAAGATCGTGCAGCGGCACCGGGGATGGGTTTCCGACGAAAGCATCCGTGACATTGGCGAACTGCTCCAGATGTCTTCCGCCGACCTCGATGGTGTTGCGACGTTCTACAACCTGATCTTCCGGAAACCGGTAAGCCCGCACGTGATAATGCTCTGCGACAGCGTGAGCTGTTGGATTATGGGCTATGATCGCATCCGCGAACATTTGACCGCGCGCCTCGGAATCCAGTTCGGAGAAACTACCGCCGATAATCGATTCACTCTATTGCCCATCGTGTGTCTCGGGGCGTGCGAGCGGGCGCCGGCTATGACGATCGACAACGATCTTTATGGGAACCTCGATCCGGCCAGCGTCGACAGGCTCCTGGAGGGGTGCAAATAGACATGACTCTGGAGAAGCCGCTCACCAAAGACATCCCTGCGGATGGCCGGGCTCTCGACCTCGGGGGTTACGAGCGTGTGGGCGGTTATCAAGCGCTTCGCAAAGCTCTTCGCGACATGACGCCCCAGAAAGTTCAGGAGGAAGTCAAGAACTCCGGTTTGCGCGGCCGCGGGGGCGCCGGTTTTTCGACCGGACTCAAGTGGAGCTTTACGCCCATGGGCGCTGATGCTCCGCGACCCAAGTACGTTATCGCCAACGCCGACGAGATGGAGCCCGGCACCTTCAAAGACCGCCACCTGATGGAAGGGAACCCCCACCAGCTCATTGAGGGATTGATTCTGACGGCCTACGCTAACCAGGCGGATATTGCCTACATCTTCATCCGGGGCGAATACAAATTTTCGGAGGAGAGACTGGCCCGGGCGGTCACCGAGGCCTATGCGGCCGGATACCTCGGAAAGAACATTCTCGGTTCCGGTTATGGCCTGGAGATGTATCTTCACGTCAGCGCGGGGCGATATATGTGCGGCGAGGAGACCGGACTGTTGAACGCGCTCGAGGGCAAGCGCGCTAACCCGCGTGCGAAGCCGCCGTTCCCACAGGTGTCAGGCCTCTGGGGCAAGCCAACCATCGTGAATAACGTCGAGACCCTCGCGAACGTACCTCACATCATCAATCACGGGGCTGCGTGGTTCCAGAGCTTGAGCCACACCAAGGATGCCGGAACGAAACTTTACGGCGCGAGCGGCAAAGTGAAGCGGCCCGGGCTATGGGAACTGCCAATGGGTACCACGATGCGCGAAATTCTTGAAGAACACGCCGGTGGAATGCGCGAGGGTCTGGAGTTTCGAGGTGCGCTGCCGGGCGGCGCCTCGACCGATTTCCTGGTGCCGCAACATCTGGACGTGCCCATGGATTTCACAGAGGTACAGCAGGCCGGCAGCCGGTTGGGGACCGGCACCATGGTCGTGCTCGACGATAAGACCTGTCCCGTCGGTATGGTCTCGAACCTCATTCACTTTTTTGCTCAGGAGTCCTGCGGCTGGTGTACTCCATGCTGGAGCGGCTTGAACTGGGCGAAACAGATTCTAAAAGCATTGGAGGATGGCGAAGGAAAAAGTGGAGATCTCGAGAAATTGGAGTTTCAGGCCAAGTTTTGGGCGCCAGGCCATACGTTTTGCGCACTGGCACCAGGCGCAGCGGAACCTTTGCAGAGCGCGCTGAAATATTTCCGCGACGATTTCGAGCGGCACATCCAGGATCAGTGTTGTGCTTTCCAAAGGCGATAGGCGAACCGGATGGGAACGATTTACGTCGACGGCAAACCCTACGAAGCGGATGCAAAGCAAAACCTGCTGCACGCATGTCTCTCGCTGGGCTTTGACCTCCCGTACTTCTGCTGGCACGCTGCTCTCGGTTCCGTGGGCGCGTGCCGCCAGTGTGCCGTCAAAGAATTCAAGGATGAAAAGGACACCAAGGGCAAACTCGTGATGGCGTGCATGACGCCCGCCAAGGAAGAGACGCGGATCTCCATTCACGATCCGGAGGCCGTCGCTTTCCGCGCCGCGATTGTCGAGGGGATGATGCTGAACCATCCTCACGATTGTCCGGTGTGCGATGTAGGCGGCGAGTGCCATCTTCAGGACATGACGGTCATGACCGGCCATGACTACCGCCGGACGCGGTTTGAGAAACGTACATTTCGGAACCAATACCTCGGTCCTTTCCTGTATCACGAGATGAACCGCTGCATACAGTGCTACCGCTGCGTGCGGTTTTATCGTGAATACGCCGGAGGAAACGACCTGAACGCGTTTGGCATTAAGAACACCGTTTACTTCGGCCGCAGCGAAGACGGAGTTCTCGAAAACGAGTTCGCGGGTAACCTGGTGGAAATCTGCCCCACGGGTGTTTTCACCGATAAAACATTGAGGCGCCACTACACGCGGAAATGGGATCTGCGAATGGCTCCCGCGATTTGCGGTCATTGCGGAGCCGGCTGCAACATCACCATCGGCGAGCGTTATGGATTGCTGCGCCGAGTTTTGACCAGGTTCAACAGCGAGGTGAACGGCTACTTTCTCTGCGACCGCGGGCGCTACGGCTATGAGTTCGTGAATAGCGAATACAGGATTCGAGCAGCACGGCTGGATGGGCAACCCATTCCCGCCGATGGAGCAGCCCAAAAACTTAAGTCGCTGGTTAGTGGCGGCAAGGCGATCGGCATCGGATCGCCGCGGGCGTCGCTCGAAGCCAACTTCGCGCTGCGCACGCTGGTCGGGAAGGATCGGTTTTTTGCAGGCGTTGCGGACGACCAGTGGCAGGTGATTACAGCGATGGTCAGGATTCTCCAGACCGGGCCGGCCCGCTCGGCGTCCCTCCATGACATTGAGCTGTCCGATGCGGTGCTGATCCTTGGCGAAGACGTCACGAACTCCTCGCCGCGCATGGCACTCAATTTACGCCAGGCCGTGCGCCAACAGCCTTTCGAGATTGCGGGAAAGCTGCACATTCCCTTATGGATGGATGATGCTGTGCGCGAAGCGGTGCAGGGTGTAAAGGGCCCTCTATTCATTGCGGCGCCAGGCCCCACTCGCCTTGATGATGTCGCTACAAAAACTTACCGCGCGGCACCGGAAGACGTGGCGCGACTGGGCTTCGCCGTCGCTCATGAGGTTGACCCGGCGGCGCCCGAGGTTTTGGATTTGCCCTCTGAACTCCGGGATCTCGTACGGATCATTGCCGGCGCGTTGAAGAGCGCGAAGAGGCCCGTGGTGATTTCCGGGCCGAGTTGCCGGACCGAGTCCGTGATTCAATGCGCGGCGAATGTAGCGAAGGCGTTATGCGATACCGGGCGTCCCGCCGCCCTGGGCTTTATCGCGCCCGAGTGCAACAGCTTTGGTCTGGCGCTTATAGAAGCCCGCCCGCTCAGCGAGGCTTTCCAAGTGGCCGAGGACGGTGATAGCGAAACTCTGATCATTCTGGAAAACGATCTCTACCGCCGAATTCCTCATGAGTTCGTGGACGGTTTCCTGGGAGCCGTGAAGCACGTTATTGTCCTCGATCACTTGTCCAACGATACTACTGCGCGGGCGGAACTGCTTCTTCCCGCCGGCACGTTCGCGGAATCCGATGGCACGCTGATCAGCAGCGAAGGGCGTGCGCAAAGGTTCTTCCCCGTATTCGCGCAACAAACGGATGTGCGGGAGAGCTGGCGATGGCTGGGCGACCCAACATGGTCGACGTTGGATGATCTACTCGCGGCCCTGGCGCAGGCGCTTCCCCAGTTGGCTCCCGCCGTAAAGGCCGCCCCTTCCTCGAAGTTCCGGATGGCTGGCGCGAAGATTCCGCGCGAGCCCCATCGCTATAGCGGGCTCACGTCCATAACCGCCAACATAAGTGTCGTCGAGCCCAAACCGCCCGATGATCCCGACTCGGCTCTCGCTTTTTCGATGGAGGGCACTCCCGACCAGCCACCCGGCGCGCTACAGCCTTTTTTCTGGTCGCCTGGATGGAATTCTATCCAGGCGGTGAACAAGTTTCAAAACGAAATCGGCGATGAGATCCGGGGCGGGGATCCCGGAGTTCGTTTATTCGAGTCGTTACAGAGCGGAGCTTACTTCACCACAATCCCGGCAGCCTTCGCGAGGCGTGAGGCGGAATGGCTGGTGGTTCCGATCGAACACATTTTCGGCTCCGAGGAACTGAGTCTCCGAGCCCCAGCGGTCGCAGAACTGGCTCCCGCGCCATACCTCGCGGTGAATGCCGGCGATGCCGCGAGCCTTCACATGGAAGAACCGGGTGGAGAGGTGGAGATCGATCTTGGCAGCATAAAGCACCGCCTGCCGCTGAAGATCGTGCGAGAGCTGCCTGGAGGAATCGCCGGAATTCCCGCAGGTTTGACTCCGGCGCGTGGAGCAGAACTTCCGGCTTGGTGCCGGATTTCGAAGGCGCCATGACGAGTCCGTACCCCATCGCGGCGATTGCCGGAATCCTGATCATGGTGCTCAGTCTTGCGGCTCTGCTCATCTGGGTCGAGCGCCGGCTGCTCGCGCTTTGGCAGGATCGCTACGGTCCGAATCGCGTGGGTCCGTTCGGGCTATTGCAAGTCGTGGCTGACATGATAAAGATCTTCGCCAAGGAAGACTGGCTACCGCCGTTTGCGGACAAAGCTGTTTTCATCATCGCGCCGGCCATCATTATGGTGACGGTGCTCCTCTCCTTCGCCGTGGTGCCTTTCTCTCCGGGCATCATCGTCGTAGACCTCAACATTGCCTTGCTCTTTTTTCTGGGCATGTCCTCTCTCGGCGTCTATAGCATCGTGCTGGCTGGCTGGGCATCCGACAGCAAATATTCCCTGCTAGGCGGACTGCGCGCCGCGGCGCAGATGATTAGCTACGAAGTCTTCATGAGCCTGTCGCTCATGGGCGTCGTGCTGCTCGCTGGCTCCTTCCGCCTCTCGGCTATCGTGGAGGCGCAAAAGAGACTGTGGTTCATCGTTCCGCAGTTCCTGGGGTTTGTCTTGTTTCTGATCGCGGGCGTGGCGGAGGCGCGGCGGTCGCCCTTCGACCTGCCAGAGGCCGAAGCCGAGCTGGTTGCCGGCTTCCATTCCGAGTACTCGGGCATGAAGTTCGGGATGTTCTTCGTGGGCGAATATCTTGGCGTGATCCTGATCTCATCGATGATAACGGTACTGTTCTTCGGAGGCTGGCTCGGTCCGTGGCTGCCCCCGATCGTCTGGTTCCTGATCAAGATGTTCGCTTTTATCTGTTTCTTTATTCTCTTGCGGGCTTCGCTCCCGAGACTGCGTTTTGACCAGTTGATGTCTTGGGGCTGGAAAGTGATGCTTCCATTGGCACTCCTAAATCTGATCGTAACCGGCGCCGTCGTGGTGGCGTGGCGATGAATGAGGTGGTCTGAGATGTCGTGTTTACAAGGTGGATCACTATGTGGAGTTTGATCAAAACGATCTGGAACGTGTTCCTGCATAGCTTCCACAAACGGGTAACGATCCAGTATCCCGAGGAGAAGCCATATATGGCGCCTCGTAGCAGGGCACGAATCATTCTTTCGCGGGATCCCGATGGCGGCGAGCGATGCGTGGCCTGCTACTTGTGCGCGATTGCCTGTCCGGTGGACTGCATCGCGCTTCAGGCGACGGAAGACAAAGACGAACGCCGCTATCCGGAGTTTTTCCGAATCAATTTCTCGCGATGTATTTTCTGCGGGTACTGTGAAGAAGCCTGTCCCACTTACGCGATCCAGCTCACGCCCGATTTTGAAATGGCTGAATACAATCGCCAGAACCTGGTTTACGAGAAAGAAGACCTGCTGATCGACGGGCCGGGCAAGTATCCCGGCTATAACTATTGGCGCGTTGCGGGAGCTCGGATCGCCGGCAAAGACAAAGGCGAAGCGGAAAACGAGGCGCCACCCGTCGACCTCCGCGGCCTCATGCCCTAAACAACTTTATGGAAGCCGCTTTCTATATCGCCGCGATCGTGGCCATCGTCTCCACCGTGCTGACCATCACGCGGAGCAATGCCGTGCATGCGTTGCTGTACCTGATCGTCTCCCTGCTGGCTGTGGCCGTCGTGTTTTATGCGATGGGCGCGCCACTCGTCGCCGCACTCGAAGTGATCATTTACGCGGGAGCGATCATGGTTCTGTTTGTTTTTGTGGTTATGATGCTGAACCTGGGAAAGCGCGCTGCCATAACCGAAGGGCAATGGATGCAAGGGAACATTTGGTTGGGTCCAGTCCTCCTATCCGCCGTCCTGGTAGCGGAAGTACTCTATCTGATCCTGCGGGCCCGGCTGACCGAGTCTGCGGGTGGCGTTGTGGATCCGAAACAAGTGGGGCTCGCGCTGTACGGGCCTTACCTCATCGGCGTGGAACTCTCTTCCATGCTGCTACTGGGCGCCCTGGTGGGAGCTTGCCATCTGGGACGGCCGGTACTAGAGAAAGCTGAGGGTCGATATGACAGGAATTCCGATGGGGCACGCGCTCATTCTGGCGGGAATCTTATTCGCGCTGGGGCTCGCCGGGCTCCTAATGCGCCGTAATCTGATCTTTATTCTGATGTCCATCGAAATCATGCTGAACGGCACGGGAGTAGCTTTTGTCGCAGCAGGGTCGCGTTGGGGCCAGCCCGACGGCCAGATCATGTTTCTCTTCATCCTGGCTATGGCGGCGGCGGAAGTATCGGTCGGCCTGGCGCTAGTGCTTCGGCTCTATCATCTGCACCATAATCTGGATGCCGACGCCGCCAACGAGATGAGAGGTTGAGCATGCTCGGCCTCCTTTGGCTGCTTCCGGCGATTCCCTTTGCGAGCGCACTCGCGCTGGCAGTGCTCCGTTTTTCACGAAAACAGGTGGCGTGGATCGCAGTCGGCGCGACCGCGGCCTCTACTGTGGTTTCCGTGCTCGTGACGATAGCGTTTCTCAGCGCTCCCCCCGTCGCTCATGCATACACACAAGTTTTGTGGACATGGATCGATGTCGGGGGCTTCCGTCCGGAAATTGCGTTCTATCTCGATCCACTCTCGCTCATCATGACGTTGGTTGTGGCCTTCGTCAGCTTCCTCATTCACCTCTATTCAACGGAATTCATGATCGACGACGATGGCTACAGCCGGTTCTTCGCCTACATGAACCTGTTTGTGGCCTCGATGCTGACGCTGCTTCTGGCGAATAATCTGCTGCTGCTCTACTTGGGGTGGGAAGGCGTGGGCCTATGCAGTTACTTGCTCATCGGCTTCTGGTATCGGGATCCGGCAAACGGCGCGGCAGGCCGCAAGGCGTTCGTCGTGACCCGCATCGGCGACACCGCCATGGTGATCGGGCTGTTTCTGCTTTTCCACGATCTGGGCACGTTACAGATCCAGGAACTTATGCTGCGGGCCTCGCAAAACTGGCACATAGGGTCGCCCGTCGCTGTCGCGGCCGCGCTGTTGCTCTTGGGAGGCGCAGTGGGTAAATCCGCGCAACTACCCTTGCAGACGTGGCTCCCGGATGCCATGGCAGGACCCACTCCCGTGAGCGCCTTGATCCATGCAGCCACCATGGTGACCGCGGGCGTCTATTTGATCGCACGAACGCACGTGTTGTATTCCCTCGCGCCGGCGGCACAGTTCGCAGTTGCGTTGGTGGGCGCCGCAACTCTTCTCATCGCGGGGTTCAGCGCGCTCACCCAATGGGATCTTAAGCGCGTGCTGGCTTACTCCACCATGAGCCAGATCGGCTACATGTTTCTGGCCTTGGGCGTGGGCGCGTGGCCGGCGGCCATCTTCCATTTCATGACGCATGCCTTCTTCAAGGCACTGCTGTTCCTGGCGGCCGGAATCGTCATCGACGCGTTGCATGACGAGCACAGCATTTTCCGCATGGGAGGTTTGCGCACGCGGCTTCCAATCGCCTTCTGGACGTTTACGATCGCCGGATGCTCGCTCTCCGGATTACCGCTGATCACCGCGGGCGCGTTCAGCAAGGACTGGATCATTTGGGGCGCATGGAGCGGCCCCAACGGAAACGCAGGGCTCTGGATCGTCGCTCTGGCGGGGGTCATGCTGACTACTCTCTACACTTTCCGGATGATCTTCCTGGTTTTCTTCGGGGAAGCGTCAAGCGAGGTGACCAAGAGGCCAGGCAAAGCGATGCTCATTCCATGCTTCGTCCTGGCCTTCTTATCGATTGTGGGCGGATATGTTAAAGCGCCGTTTGCCCGATTCTTGGAAACGGTCCTCCCATGGACCGAAGGGGCGCACTCCGTCCCAATAACCGAGCTTGTTTCCGAGGTCATCGCCGCCCTGGTCTTTCTGATGGGGGTGTACTTGGCGTACATCTTCTTCCTGCGCAAGCGAGCGTACGCGGCCGCACTAGCCTCGAGTGCAGCCGGAAGTGCCCTGCACCAATTCTGGTTTTCAGATTGGGGAATGGATTGGCTCTATGACCGGGTGTTCGTGAGGCCACTGGTGTGGTTCGCGCGTGTTGACAAAGGGGATTTCATCGATGGCTTCTACGCCGGCGTCGCTCGCATGAACGAGCTTGCATGGCGCATTCTAAGCCGCACTGAGACCGGGCGTCTACGCTGGTACGCGGCGGGCATCGCGGCTGGATCCGTTGTCTTTATTGCAGTGGTGTTGTTCTTATGATCCTGCTCTGGCTGATCGTCGTCCTGCTCGCTGGCGGGATTCTCGCGTGGCTTTCGGCGCGCTGGAACGAACCCGCCTCCCGCTGGATCTCGCTAACCGCCATCTGCATCGATTTCGTACTGGTGCTGACCCTTTGGAGCCGTAACTACAATATCAGCCTCGCCCTCACAAACGACTGGTTCGAGCAGGTGGACTGGAGCTGGATTCCTCAGTTTGGCATTCAGTTCCACTTGGCGATGGACGGCCTCAGCCTTCTGCTCGTGCTGCTGACTCTATTTCTGGGTATCGTATCGGTGCTGGCGTCCTGGACCGAAATTACGAAGGGCGTCGGATTTTTCCACTTTAATCTGTTGTGGATTCTCGCTGGAATCATCGGCGTCTTCCTCGCGATCGATCTGTTTCTTTTCTACTTCGCCTGGGAACTGATGCTGGTCCCGATGTATTTTCTCATCGCCATATGGGGGCACGAGCGCCGCGTGT
>JAICXC010000204.1 GCA_025980665.1 Bryobacteraceae bacterium | reverse complement strand
TCCAGGCGCTTGATGATATGCCCGAAGCGCTTTTCGACAGGAGCATAGTTGAGCATGTAGGGGGTGTAGAGGGCGTTTCCGACCAGCTCAACGTACACCGTCGGATTATGCCGGTAGCTTTGCAGGGTGTTCAACTCGAGCAGCGCCGCCTCTACATTGTTTTTCATAATGTCGAGATCCACGCGCTGCTCCTTATCCAGTTGGCTGCTGTCCAGAGCGGTTGCGCGGAGCTGGAAGTCGTTGTAGAAGTTGCGCTGCTGGTCTATACCTCCAGCGCTGTAATCGTCGATTAGCTCATCCAGGGGAACACCGTTGTGCACGTGGTATCCGACACCAGTCGCGCTCACTGGCGATAAGGCTAAGCTCCCATACAGGAAGTCTTCGGTTAGTTTGTCGAACTGCATGCCAGGATTCGAGCGATTGCAGCCCGCAAGGAGCATAACCGCTATCAGTGCGATCAATCGCATCATAAAACCACTATACGCCGCGCGCAGAGAAAACCCTCTCGCCGCTTAGGTATGTTTCGATCACCCGGAGCCGGCCGTCTTCTACCCGGAACCGCACCACATCCGACCGGTCACCTGCACGCAATCCCCGAACTCGACCGCCGATACGGCCCACGCGCGCCGGATTCACGGTCGCCATGGCGACGGCCGCCGTCAGGCTGAGTCCCGCGATGCGCATCGCATTCGAGATCGCGACGTCCATGCGCAAACTCGATCCGGCCAGCCGCGTTCCGCCCTTTAGGACCACTCGCTGATCGTCCTTCAACTCCACCTCGACCTCGCCTAAGCGATAGTGCCCAGGGGCGCACAGGGCAGGCATGACCGCGTCGGTAACCAGCACACTACGCTCGATCCCTTTCGCCCGCAAGGCGACGCGTAGGAACGAGTCCGGCAAATGATGGCCATCCACGATGAAGCTCGCGGCCAGCTTGTCCTCGGCCAATTGTTCCCAGATGTAGTTAGGATGGCGGGGAAGTACCGCATCGGCGCCGTTGCCCAGATGGGTCGAGAGTGTCGCGCCGGCGCGAACTGCGTCGCCGATCTGCTCGCGTGTAGCCCGGGTGTGGCCAATGCTCGTCACGACGCCTTCCCGCGCCAGCGTCTCGATGTACTGAGTCGAACCGGGCCATTCAGGAGACAGCGTAACTAGCCGCACATTGCCTTGCGAGGCACCCTGCCAGCGGCGGAACTCTTCTATGTCGGGCGGGCGAACCCAGCGTGCGGGATGCGCCCCGCGCGGACCGTCGTAAACGGAAATATGCGGACCCTCGACGTGAAACGCTTCCATCGCGGGACCTTCCTGAAGAGTTTCACGCGCATGTGCCAGATTCCTGAGCGCGCCCAGCATGTCTTCCGGAGATCCGGTGATCACGGTTGGAAAGAACCGCGTAACGCCGGTTGAAAAGATCGCACGGATCGATCGTGCAATTTCTTCCAAGGGAGCAACTGGAGAATTGTAGTCGACACCGGCGAATCCGTTGACTTGCAAGTCTACGAAGCCCGGTGCAATCCAGACCGCGTTATCAGCGGTTTCGAGCACCGGATCTATGTGGGAGATTACACTATCGCCCTGGATCTCGATGAATTCGTTTGTGGAGGTCTCGACTCCTCTACATTTCATCGAGGTCCTGCTTTTTGCACAGCATCTCCACAGAGGCTATCCAGTAACTCGAACAAACCAATGCGCAAACATCCAGTGGAAAACCGCAGATTGTCCTATTCACGGGCGTCTCTCTCTGGTAAGAAAGAGGAACAACATTTCGCGCGGAGCCGGGCAAGTGAGTCAATCTCGGGGGAGGTGGCCACAGGTTCGGTTCCCGCGGAATCTTGCTCCATCCGAAGTTTAGGCAGTTTCAGCGAGTGCCCACGGGCTGTGCCACCGGCGCGAGCCATCCATAGCGATCCGCGGACTTGCCTTCCACCAGCGAGAAAAATGCACGTTGTAGCTGTTCCGTGATCGGCCCGCGCTTACCGGCGCCAACCGGGATCCGGTCCACCGAGCGGATGGGCGAAATCTCAGCGGCCGTGCCCGAGAAGAACACCTCATCGGCGATGTACAGCATCTCGCGGGGGATCAGCGTCTCGGTAACGGAAATGCCCAGGTCGCGAGCCAGCGTAATCACGGTATCGCGGGTGATACCAGGCAGCACGCTCGACCCGATGGGCGGCGTCATGATCTTTCCATCGCGCACCACGAAGACGTTCTCGCCGGAGCCTTCGCACACGTATCCCGAAACATCCAGCGCGATGCCTTCCGAGTAACCGTTGGCATTCGCATCCATCCGGATCAGTTGCGAGTTCATGTAGTTCGCCCCGGCCTTGCTCAGCGTTGGCAGGGTATTGGGAGCCAGGCGCGTCCAACTGGAAACGCACACGTCCACGCCCTGTTCCATGGCTTCGGCGCCCAGATACTTGCCCCACTCCCAGCAGGCGACGTAGGTCTCGATGGGGGTATCCTTGGTGGGCAGAACGCCCAGGTCGCCATAGCCGCGGAAAACCAGCGGCCGCACATAGCAGGATTCCAGCTTGTTGAGGCGGACCACATCGTGCATGGCGGTCACCAACTCATTGACTGAGAAGGGGATGCTGATCCGATAGATCTTGGCGGAATCGTGCAGGCGGCGCATGTGCTCGGGACCCCGGAAAATGGCCGGGCCGGCGGCGGTGGCATAGCAGCGGATCCCCTCGAAAACCGAGCTTCCGTAGCTGGTCACGTGTGCCAGGACGTGGATCTTGGCGTCATCCCAGCCGATGAATTTGCCGTTATGCCAGATCTTGTCCGTGGCTTTGA
Organism: Bryobacteraceae bacterium; assembly: GCA_025980665.1. Lineage (GTDB taxonomy): Bacteria > Acidobacteriota > Terriglobia > Bryobacterales > Bryobacteraceae > Palsa-187. Next base: position 884 of record JAICXC010000204.1, on the reverse strand, counting down.
TCATGAGATGATTATAGCCTGATCACCTCGATAAATACCCCTCGTCAATTGGACCTGAAGTCAACCATATGAAGCATGACGCGCTGCTGTTCGATTTCGATGGCGTGCTGGCGGACACTGAGCGCGTCCATCATCGCGCCTGGAACCAAACCCTGGAACCTCTCGGGATTCAACTCGATTGGGAAGCTTATCAAAAGAACTTCGTGGGAGTTGCCGACGAAGTAGCTCTGCGCGAGCGGCTCAAGCTGGACGACAGGGATGGTCTCGTGGCCCGGAAGCAGGCCCTGTTCCGAAAAGGGCTGGAGGAGTCGCACCCATTTCTCGCGGACACGGGCAAGTTGCTCGAAGAGCTATGTACCTTTTATAAGTTGGCGGTGGTTTCTTCAAGTTACAAGTCGGAAGTGGAGCCGCCTTTGGTGCGCTCTAACTTACGTCAGTATTTCCAGATGCTTATCACAGGAGAAGACGTCCGGAACTTTAAGCCTTCGCCGGAACCGTATTTGCTGGCGGCGGAACGCCTGGGAGTCAAGCATCCGCTGGTAATCGAGGACTCGGATGCGGGGGTCGCCTCGGGCCGGGCCGCAGGGTTCGAGGTACTGCGGGTGAGCGCTGTGGAGAACGTTGGAAGGGAAGTTCGGGAGCGATTGGGACTAGGAAGTTAGGCTACTGCGGCGGCCGGCGCCTGACAAGATCATCGACGACGGCGGTCCGTGAACAAAATCTGAGCGCCGAGTAACTGCTTGCGCTCGTCGCTGAATCGAATGTGATCTTGGATCAGGAGTTCCATCAAGCCTTCGAAGCGATGCAACCGGGACCACCTGATCCGTTTTCGAGCGTTCCGGGCATGAAGACTGGTGGTTCCTGAAGGGGATTATCTCACGCGT
>JAICXC010000007.1 GCA_025980665.1 Bryobacteraceae bacterium | reverse complement strand
TCCGGATCGGCTCTACTGATCAAGAGCTTCATCGCTTTGCACAAGGTCGCCCTGGGGTTTCGCCCGGAAAACGTGCTCGTCATGCGGGCCACTATACCGGCAGCGTCGACGCAGGACATCAGCAGATTCTTTCAGGATCTCCTTCCCAAGATTGCGAGGGCTCCCGGCGTGCTCTCCGCCGGAGCAACGATGGCCCCGCCTGGACATATCGAGTCATCAGGTGGATATTTCGTGGATCACCTGCCGTCTCAGCCGGATTGGACCAGCGCTCCCAACGCGGTCCTTTCTGTCGTTGCTCCGGGCACCTTGGCCGCGCTGGCGATTCCACTGAAGATGGGCCGCGATTTCAGCGAAGATGACACCGCCGAAAAACCTTTGGTCGCCCTGGTCAACGAGGCCCTGGTGCGAAGATCGTTTCCCGGTCGGAACCCGATCGGCCGGACTATTTTCTGTCCCTACGACAAGTTGCAGGGCATGACCATCATCGGCGTTGCCGGCGATGTTCGGCAGTCCGGGCCCGCGGACGAACCCAAGCCGGAATGCTACATGACGTACCGGCAGCACTTATTCAACGGCAATACTCTGAGCGTCGTCGCACGTACTGTTGGGAACCCAAACGCACTCATCGCAACACTGCGGCGCCTGGCGCAAGAAACTTCGCCGGATGTCCCTATGAAATTCACGACCATGGATGCCACGCTTTCGGAGAATGTCGCGGCGCCCCGATTTCGCACTCTGCTATTTGGCATTTTCGCGGGACTGGCCGTGTGTCTTGCGATGGCGGGAGTTTATGGCGTGATGGCGTACGCGGTCAGTCAACGATCGAACGAGATTGGCCTGCGGATGGCCTTGGGCGCCAGTACAGGTTCCGTGCTTCGACTCATCCTCCGGCAAGGACTCGTCTGCGCAGGTATGGGTCTAGTATTAGGATTAGCCGCTGCAGTTGCCGGTACGCGACTTCTCACCAGCATGCTGTTTGAGGTCCAGCCGAACGATCCCTGGGTCTATCTGGCTGTCGCGATTCTGCTGGGCGTGGTGACCCTGGTTGCGAGCTACGTGCCGGCCAGGCGCGCGGCTAGAATCGATCCCCTTACAGCCCTGCGGCAGGAATAGAAGTCTGGGCGCGACAAAAGTTGTTACGCTTGAGACTTGTCCGATCAAAAACTAAAGATCATTCCGCTGGGCGGCTTGGGCGAGTTCGGAATGAACTCCATGGCCATCCGCTACGGCGACGACATCATCGTAGTGGACGCCGGGATGATGTTCCCGGATGACGAGCTCCTGGGCGTCGATATCGTTACACCCGACTTTACCTACCTCGAGCAGAACGCGGCCCACGTCCGGGGCGTAATTCTGACCCACGGCCACGAAGACCACATCGGCGGCGTACCGTTTCTTCTTAAGCAGATCTCCGTACCAGTCTATGGGACCGCGTTCACACTGGCCCTGGTGGAGCGGCGCCTGGAAGAGCACCGCATGGTCGACGATGTCAAGCTCAACACCATCAAACCTGGCGACCGGCTGGAGCTGGGGCCATTCTCTATCGAGTTCGTCCACGTGACCCACTCCATCGTGAGCTGTGTGATGCTGGCCATCACGACGCCCATGGGCGTCATCATCCATACCGGCGATTTCAAGGTCGACCCCACACCCACCGACAACATCCTGTTCGACCTGCATACACTCGCGGCGTACGGCAAGCGCGGCGTGCTGCTCTTGTTATCGGATTCGACCAACGTCGATCGTCCAGGGTACACGGAAAGTGAACGTGCGGTGGGACCGCGCCTCGAAGATCTTTTCGTGCGCACGCCGCGACGCCTGGTGATCTCCTGTTTCAGCTCGTCCATTCACCGCCTTCAGCAGATTTTGGATTTTGCCCATCAGTACGGCCGCAAGGTAGCGTTTTTCGGCCGCAGCATGACCAATACCACTGAGATCGCGCACGACCTGGGACTTCTCACCATTCCCGATGGAGTCCTTCTGCGCCCGCAGGACGCGATGTCGCTGCCTCCCAACAAGGTGGTGGCCGTGGTCAGTGGGACGCAAGGCGAGCCGATGTCGGCTCTTTCGCGCGTCGCCGTCGACAATCACAAACATCTTACGATCGAGCGCGGCGATACCGTGGCGTTGAGCGCCCGTATTATCCCCGGGAATGAAAAAGGCATCTACCGGATGATCAACCACATCTCGCGGCGCGGTGCCGATGTGGTCTACGGCACGATGAATCCTCCGATTCACGTTTCTGGCCATGGCAGTGCCGAAGAGCTGAGGCTGGTGCTGAATCTGGTGCGCCCGAAGTATTTCGTGCCGGTGCACGGCGAATACCGGCAGTTGGCTCGCCACGCCAAGCTCGCGCAGCATTTGAGCCATTCGGGCCTCAAAGAGACGTTCATTCTGGAATCAGGCAATACGCTCGAAATCGACGACCACGGAGCGCGCAAAGGCGAGGATATTCAGGTCGGCCGCGTATGCATCGATTCCGGCACGCTGGACGAAGTAGTAGAGGAGTTCGTGATCCGCGACCGCAGGCATCTCTCCGAGGATGGATTTGTGCTGCCGGTCATCGCCATCAGCAAGAGCACCGGGCGCTACGAAGGCTTGCCCGAAATCGTCAGCCGCGGCTTTATGTCTACCGAGGACAGCGCGGAAGTAATGCAGGAAGCCCGCCAGATCGTATTGAAGACGCTGGAGTCTTCCACCGTGGAAGAGCGCGGCGATTGGGGCGTGATGCAGGAAAAGATTCGCACCGATCTGAAGCGCTTCCTGAACAAGCAAACCCAGCGTCGTCCGCTGATCATGCCGGTGATTCTGGAAGTTTGAAGCCCCGGGGCGAAAAACGCTGCCACAAAACGAACCCAAGAGGTTCTTGAATTCAAAGAGTCGAGCATCTGCGAGTGCGGCTCCTTCGTGCGCTGAGTTCCCGCGAGGTTGTGGAACGCGCTCCAATTCAAAGTTTGGATCGGGAGGAGCGGAAGTGCGGACGATGAAACGCGCAGGCGGCGGAAGAAACGAAGAAGACGTTTCCCGCGGTGATTGCCGTCCGCCCCGGAGGCACGAGCGTGCGAGCCGACACCACCCCAAGGATTGAAGCACTGCGCGATGGGAGTTCAGTAAACGATTCGAGCGTGAAGCCAAGGCAAACGCCGTCCTAATCTCCCAACATCACGGCCGCCGGCCGCTTGCGGCCCCGCACGGCTATCATTTTAATTGATACTCCATATCACGAAGCGACCCTTGACTCGGCCATGCCGTAGGGATACTGTCCCCTGAGGGATGGGTGATTAAATGGCTTTAGATTCCTGTTGCCGTGCTCGCCTCGCTTGGGCGATGGGCGTGGTGCTAGCGTTTGGATTCGTTATGTCCGGCCGGCTGAATGCGCAGGGCGCTACCGGCGCGGTCTCAGGGACGGTGACCGATCCCTCCGGCGCCACCATTCCGAGGGCGTCGGTTCAGGTGAAGAATATCGCGACCGGCCAGGTTCAGCAGACGCCGGCCGACGCGCAGGGCCGCTACAGCATTGTGGAGCTTCCCATCGGGAATTATGAAGCGCAGGCTTCCGCGCCGGGCTTTCAAACCGTAGTTCACACGGGCATCACGCTGACCGTCGGCGCGCAGAGTGTCGTCGATTTTTCGCTCGCCGTGGGACAAACCCAGCAGGCGGTAACCGTGGAGTCTCAGGTTTCGCAGGTGGATACCCTCTCCTCTTCGGTCGCTTCCTACGTGGAGCAAACGCAAATCAACAACCTCCCGCTTAACGGGCGCAACTTCACGGATCTGGTGTCACTGGCGCCTGGAGTGTCGTCCGGGTCGCAGATCGGAAACGGGGGGCGAAATCTCCTGTACGGCGTCGAGAACAACTTTAGCGTTTCCGGTGCGCGGTCGGAGGGCCAGGCATATCTTTTGGATAACACCGATATTCAAGGTTTCTGGGCTCACGGGTCTGGATCGGGCGTGATGGGCACCACCCTCGGCATCGAAGCGATCGCGGAGTTTTCGCTCCTCACCAATACCTATAGCGCGCAGTTCGGCGGCAACGGCGCGGTGGTCAACGCGGTCAGCAGATCCGGGACCAACGCTTTTCATGGCTCCGGTTATGAATTCGTGCGCAACAGCGCCTTGGACGCTGCTAACTTTTTCGAAAATGCGAATAATGCTCCCAAGGCTGCGTTCAGTCAGAACCAGTTCGGCGGCAGCCTGGGCGGCCCGGTCAAGAAGGACAAGCTGTTCTTCTTCGTCAACGACGAAGAGCTGCGCAACTCCTTGGGTCAGACCGTGATCGCACTGGTCCCCGACGCCAACGCCCATAACGGGATCGTCAACGGAGTCAGCGTCGGCGTCAATCCGAAGATCGCTCCGCTTCTGGCGCTGTACCCGCTGCCCACTACGACCTTAGTGGGCGGAGTAGGCTCCATCGCGGAAGCGGACACGCAAACCGGCACCGAAAACTACCTTCTGGCGCGGGTCGATTACAACCTGTCGAGCAAGGATTCCCTGTTCGTGCGTTACGTGCGGGATCACGGTGACACCACGCTGCCTTTTCTTGGTTCGCCCTTGCCCCCCCGCTGGCCGGAAATCGGCGCTACCCGCAACCAATTCGCGACCATCGAGTGGCGGCGGGTGATTTCACCCACGTTGGTGAACCTGTTGCGCTTCAGCTTCACACGGACGCGTGAAACGGATACGCAAGCCAATCCGGACCAGAGCTCTGCTCTGGATTTCTTTCCCGAGCGCGGGCAGAACGGCGGAGTGAACGTCACCGGCCTGGCATCGCTCGGGACGAGCATCTACGCGCCGCTCCTGGAAGTGCAAAACAAATTCCCTCTGGGGGACGATGTAATCTGGACGCACGGGGCCCACAACCTGCGGTTTGGCGGATTCTTCAGCAGAGTTCAAAGCAACTTCCAGCAACAAGGATGGTGGGGCGGTTTCTATACGTTTCCTGGCTTGACCGCCTTCTTGCAAGGTTCTCCGAGCCTCTTCCAGGGACCGGAACCGGGGTTCACGGATTCCTATCGCGACTTCCGCGAAATCGAAGTGGACGGATATATCCAGGATGAGTGGAAGGCGCGTCGTAATTTAACGGTGAACGTGGGACTCCGCTATGAGTTTGTGACCAATCCCACCACCAACGTGCACTCGCTCAATACCCTGATCAACCCGCCTTTTGGGACGTTCCAGAAGGTGCCCAACGTGTTCGCCTCCAATCCCTCGGTGAGGAATTTCGATCCTAGGATTGGTATCGCCTACGATCCATTCGGCGATCATAAGACTGCGATCCGCGCGGGATTCGGAATCTTTTATAACCCGATTCGTGCCCGCAGCTACGCGTCGGGCTATTACTTTAATCCGCCTTACGCCCTCGCTTTCGTACCCTTGCCCCAGTTTCCCAATCCATTCCCGGGCGCGCTGCCGCCGCCGGCACAGCTTGTGGGGGTCGACTATAACACCAACGTTACCCCCGAGATGTATCAGTGGAATTTCAATATTCAGCGGCAGTTGATCGACTCCACAACGTTGACCGTGGGCTACGTTGGCTCGCGCGGCTTGCATCTGTATGGCGCCCGCGACATTAATCCTGTGCTGCCGACTTTGGTAAACGGTGTCCAGGTCTTCGGCGTTCCCAAGGGGCCAACAGCCATTGGCATCACCAGCAACCCCCGACTCAATCCGGCGGGCGCGGCCCTGAGCAGCGAGGCTCCTGTGGCCGACTCAAGTTATCACTCCTTACAGGTGGGGGTGAACCGGCGCTTCGCGCACGGTCTGCAATCCCAGCTTTCTTATACCTGGTCGAAGTGCATGGACAATGCTTCCGGCACGTATGGGCTGGAAGGCGGCATACCCTGGTCGAACCCTCAGAACGGGTCTTTTGATCGCGGACGATGCCTGTTTGACCGGCCGCAGGTTTTCAGGCTCAGTGGAGTTTACGTGTTTCCATTTAATCAAAATATCTTCGTCAAAGGCTGGCAGATGAGCGGCGGACTCGGCGTCCAGAGTGGCTCGCCGTGGAACGTCACCGTCGGATTCGACCAGGCCGGAACCGTCGTGGCCGGCAGCGAGCGTCCCAACCTTGCATTGCCGGCGGATACAATCATGACCGGTGACATTAACCATTGGGCGAATCCGGCCGGCTTCAGTCTTCCGGCTCCCGGCACGCTGGGCAATCTGCAACGCGACTTCCTGGCCGGTCCCGGAGTCGTAAACCTCGACTACGCAGTGATGAAGGAGACGACCATCAAGGAACAAGTCCGTCTTCAGTTCCGCGCCGAGTTCTTCAACCTGCTCAACCACGCTAATTTCGCATTGCCCAACGCGTCCGCGTTCGTGCAGACTGTGAACGGCGGTGGCGCTCCCAACCCGACGTTCGGTAAGATCACGGCGACCACCACCAATTCCCGTCAGATTCAGTTTGCCGTGAAGCTTCTGTTTTAGCAGGTCATCTCGGGTTCCGGGTTTGCGGTTCCAGACGGCTGCGCAACGCCAACGGCAGCGAGTGGAGGCCCGGACGAGATCAGTAAGCCGACGTATGGTCGGCCATCCGGAAGTCTTTTTTGGCGGGGCATCGAAGTGGTTGGTTAGAAACGGACGTTGGGAGAAGCTCTCCTGCGTCGAAAACACCCCGTCAAAAATGTAATTCTGGAAATTCGATGACTAAATGAATGTCCATTAATTAATGCAAGCCGATGGCGCGCCCATTGAAGCTGAGTTGTTATAATCGAAGCTATGTCCACCCCTATGTCCGCAGCGGGGAAGAAGATTATCTTGTTGCGGCCACGAGGCTTTTGCGCCGGAGTGGTACGCGCCATCGACGTCGTGAAGATCGCTCTAAACATGTATGGAGCGCCGATCTACGTGCGGAAGGAAATCGTCCACAACCGCCACGTGGTGGAAGAGCTTCGCGCGTTGGGAGCCATTTTCGTCGAGGAGCTGGAGGAAGTACCCGCGGGTGCGCGGGTCATCTTCAGCGCCCACGGTGTCTCACCCGAAGTGCGGAATCAGGCCCGGCAGCGAAGCCTGAAAGTGATCGATGCCACCTGCCCTCTAGTGACCAAGGTCCATTTGGAAGCGGTGAAGTTTGCGCGTAAGGGCTTCACCATCGTTCTTATCGGCCATAAGGATCACGATGAGGTGATTGGCACGCTGGGAGAAGCTCCGGAAGCCACCGCGCTGGTGTCGACCGTGGAAGATGTAGACCGCCTGGAGGTTGCCGATCCGGAGCGCGTTTCCTTCATCACGCAGACCACCTTGAGCCTGGATGAAACCCGGGACATCGTGGTGCGTCTCAAAGAGAAGTTCCCCAAGATTCAGGGACCGGCGGCGCAGGATATTTGCTACGCGACTGAAAACCGGCAAGTAGCAGTGAAGGCGGTAGTTCCACTGTGCGAGCTGCTGCTGGTGGTGGGTTCGCAGAATAGCTCGAATTCGCGCCGTTTAGTGGAAGTTTGCGAGAAGATGGGCGTGCCAGCATACCTTGTTGACGATCTGACCGAGGTCCAGCAGCCGTGGCTCGACAATATCCAAACGGTAGCGGTGACGGCTGGAGCATCGGCGCCCGAGAACCTGGTCGAGCAGCTGGTGGATTTTCTTCAGCAAAGAGGTTTCGCGCAGTTGGAGGAGATGGAAGTCAAAGAAGAGGACGTGCGTTTCAACCTGCCTGCCGAGCTGACGCGCACGGTGCAATTGCAAACTGTCGCACGGGTATGAGCAGTCCTAGTCTGCAAATTGCGGACACTCTGCTGTCAACGTCGTCCGCGACGTTGCGCCGCGCCGCCGACTATCTTCTCAGCCGGCGGGCCGGTGAAGGCTATTGGTGCGGCGAGCTAACCGCGGACACCACGCTCGAATCGGACTTCATTCTTCTGGAGCTGTGGCGGCATCCACCCCAGGACGGAGTTTGGAACCCGCCCACACGGGGACTGGTCGATAAGGCGGTGCGATCCATCCTGGCCCGCCAATTGGCTGACGGCGGTTTTAGCATTTACGAAAAGGGCCCTTCCGAGGTCAGCGCCAGTATCAAAGCGTATGTGGCGCTGAAGTTGGCCGGTGTGGACGCAAGCAACGCCGATATGGTTCGCCTGCGGGAGCGCATCCTTGCCCTGGGCGGCCTGCAATCTGCCAATAGCTACGTCAAGATCAACCTCAGTCTGTTTGGGCTGTACCCGCGTGAGCACACGCCGTCGATTCCTCCCGAGCTGAACCTCGCGGGCAACCTGATCTACGAGATGTCCTCCTGGACGCGCGCGATCGTCACGCCGCTCTCGATCCTGCACTCCATGAATCCGCGCCGGCCAGTGCCCGCAGGATTCAATGTCGAGGAATTATTTGTACCGGGAGTCCCGCTGGCTTTCGTGGATCGCGAGAAGATCCTGAGCTGGGGCAATTTTTTCTTCGTCGCAGACCGGCTGCTGAAATTGTGGGAACGGCATGGGTCACGGAGTTTGCGTACGCGTGCTATTCGGCGCGCGGAGCAATGGATTCTTGCGCGGACGCGCCATTCCGATGGATTAGGCGCCATTTACCCTTCGATGATGTACGTGGTGATGGCGTTGGACCTGCTCGGGTATCCTCCCGATCATCCTGATGTACAGGAAGCCACGCGCCAGTTCATGAACCTGATGATCGACGATCATCGCGGCTTCTTCTTCCAGCCCTGCTACTCGCCGGTTTGGGACACCGCCATCGCGGTGCACGTTCTGGGCGAATCGGGATGCCTGCCGGCGCATACTCTGACGCCGGCGGCGGACTGGCTGCTTACGAAGGAAGTGCGGCACAAGGGCGATTGGAGCGTCAAGCGACCAAACGTCGAGCCTTCAGGATGGTATTTCGAGTTTGCCAACGAATGGTATCCCGATATCGACGACACCGCGCAGGTTCTTTTGGCCCTCTCGCAATCCAGGGCTTCCGATCCAGAAGCGCAGAAAGCGGCCCGCAAACGGGCGGTTAACTGGCTCCTGGCGATGCAAGGCGCGGATGGCGGATGGGCGGCGTTCGATGTCGATAATAACTGGAATTTTCTGAGCAGCGTTCCCTTCGCCGATCACAACGCCATGCTCGATCCCACCTGTCCGGACATCACCGGGCGCGTGCTCGAAGCCCTCGCCGCGTGCGGCGTCCCGAATAGCCACGAGGCCGTGCGCCGCGGGATCGCCTTCCTCAAAAAGACTCAAGAATCCGATGGAAGCTGGTACGGGCGCTGGGGTGTGGATTACATCTACGGCACTTACCTGGCACTGCGCGGAGTGCAAGCTTCTGGCGAAAGCGACCGGGAAGCCTACATCCTGCGCGCCGGCGAATGGCTGCGTTCCATTCAGAATGCCGATGGCGGCTGGGGCGAGAGTTGCGCCAGTTATAACAACGAGACTTTCACTCCCGACCACAGCACGCCCTCCCAAACGGCCTGGGCGATACTAGGGTTGATTGCCGGAGGCGACACCACCAGCAGTAGCCTCCACAAAGGCGTCGAATACCTGATTGAAACCCAGCGCAGTTCAGGCGGCTGGAAAGAGGATTTGTCCACCGGCACCGGATTCCCGGGCGTCTTTTATCTGCAATACCATCTTTACCGGCATTCCTTCCCGGTCTTGGCGCTGGCAGCCTACCGGAAAGCACGAGGAGCAACCCAGTCATGAGATTTCCGATTTCCCAGGCGGCCAGCATGGCGACCTACATCGCCAAAAACAAGCTGCGGCCGCGCCCCGAGTGGCAGAAGAACCTGGGCCATACCGAGGATGCGAAGAATCCCTTCCGCATCGTGCACGCGCAGATTCCGTCGGCGCGCGCGGATCGCAAGCCGCATCCGATGCTGAGCAAGCGTTTTCCACTGGTGATGATGCTCGAGCCGCTGCACGCCTGCAATTTGACCTGCACCGGCTGCGGGCGTATTCGCGAATACGAAACCTCCATTAGCTCGCGGCTGACGCTGGAACAATGCCTGAAGGCGGTCGACGAGTGCGGCGCGCCGATGATTTCGATCTGCGGTGGAGAGCCGTTTCTCTATCCGGAGCTGCCGCAGCTCTGCCAGGAAATCCTGAAGCGCGGCAAATACATTCAACTCTGCACCAACGGCATGTTCATCGCCAAGCGGCTTAAGGAATTTAAGCCCGACGCGGGTTTGGTTTTGAATGTTCACCTGGATGGCATGGAGAAGAATCACGATCTGGCGGTGGAGCGCGAGGGCGTGTTCAAAGCCGCTATCGAAGGGATTCGTATCGCCAAGGAGAACGGATTCAAAGTATTCACCAACACCACCGTGTATCGCGAAACCGATATGAACGAGATCGAGGAGCTGTACACTTTCCTCGGGCAGTTCAAGGTCGACGGGCACACCATTTCGCCGGCCTACGGCTATTCCTCGGTGAACGACCAGGAAATCTTCATGACGCGCGAGGACATCTACGAGAAGTTCAAGGACATCGATAAGCTGGCCAAGCGTTTCCCGCTGGTCTCGTCGCCCGTGTACATGGATTTCCTCAAGGGCGATCGCGACCTTCCCTGCACCGCATGGGGCAACCCGACCTATAACGTCAAAGGCTGGAAAGGCCCGTGTTATCTGATCACGGACGCGCATCATGAGACCTTCGAAGATCTCATGACCAAGACCCCGTGGGAAAATTACGGTTCCGGCAACGATCCGCGCTGCGATCAATGCATGGTGCATTGCGGATACGAACCTTCCTCGGCTTACGGCATTAACGCGAAGCTCAGCGATCCATTCAAGACGCTAAGTTGGCTGTTGGGCTGAAGCTTTTGTGAAACCCACGCTCGTCACCGGAGCCACCGGCTTCGTCGGATGGCACGTGGCCCGCGCCTTGCTCGAACGTGGCGATTCGGTACGCGCTTTGGCACGCGATCCCGTAAAGCTGCGAGAGTTGCCGGGCATCGCAGCGACCCAAGGTGACCTGCGCGATGCCGCATCGCTTGAGCACGCCGTAGAGGGCTGCGCGGTGGTCTTCCACGTGGCCGCGGACTACCGTTTGTGGACGCGTGAACCTGAAGAGATGTACAAGTCGAATGTTGAGGGTACCCGAGCGATGCTAGAGGCCGCTCGCCGCGCAGGTGTCGAGCGATTCGTGTACACCAGCACGGTGGGATGCATCGGGATGGACACTCCTGACGGCATCGGAGACGAGCGTAGTGAGGCGTTTCTAAGTGCTATGCAAGGTCCCTACAAGCGGTCGAAATTCCTGGCGGAACAAGTCGCGTTGGAATTTGCGCGAAAGGGCTTTCCAGTGGTGATCGTGAACCCTACGGCGCCTGTGGGCGATCACGACTTCAAGCCCACGCCAACTGGAAAGATCGTGGTCGATTTCGTGCGCGGCGCCATTCCTGCCTACGTCGATACCGGGCTGAATGTAGTAGACGTGCGCGACGTGGCCCGCGGGCACCTCGCAGCGTGTGAGCGCGGCATATTGGGAGAACGATACATCCTGGGTTCCGAGAATATGACGCTCCAGAAAATCCTGGAGACACTGGCGGGCATTGTGAAACGGAAAGCGCCGACGCTGCAGATTCCCTACGCCGTCGCGTATGCTGCGGGAGTCGCCTCCACCGCGTGGGCCGAGGTCACTGGGAAAGAACCCCGCGCGCCGTTGGACGCAGTTCGCATGTCGCGCAAAAGGATGTGGGTTCGTCACGACAAAGCAAAACGTCAACTGGGGTATTCCCCAGGGCCGGCCGCGGAGGCCCTTCGTCGCGCTGTAGTCTGGTTTCAGGAGAACGGCTACTGCTGAGGATGGTTACCTGGCTCATGGTCGGTGCGGAAGAACGCGAATTCGAAGGAATCCTGAAACGCGCGGGCGATATTAGCGCTCTGCCATGGCGAGGAGCTGCGTTCTCGCGACAGGCTGCGTGGAAAAACCGCCGCTGGTTTCTGATCGCCAACGGCCCCGGACCAAGACTCGTGGAGCGTGCACTTAACCAGAGACCGGACGTAGATCGGATCTTGAGCATTGGATTCTGCGGGGCACTTGACCCCACGCTACGGATTGGTGATATCGTCGTATCGGGTGAAGTTCCAAAAGGGTTACAAGCGTCCTTTGTGCAGGGCGACGTGGTATCCGTAGACCGGGTCGCCTTCACAGCCCGGGAAAAATGTGAGTTGCGGGCCGCCACCGGCGCGGCAGTGGTTGAGATGGAATCGGCCGCAGTCGCTCAAAAAGCGCGCGAGTGGAACGTGCCGTTTGGCTGCGTCCGCGTAGTGTCCGACGTTGCGGGGGACGATTTGCCGCTGGATTTCAATCGCTATCGTGACGCGGATGGGCGTTTCGAGCGAACGCGCATTGCGCTCGCCGCTCTGGGTCGTCCATTCACGGTTTTGCCTCGGCTGGTTCGCCTGGACCGGGATTGCCGCCGGGCTGCAGAACGATTAGGAGAGTTTCTTGCCAACTGCGAAAACTAGCATCGCCGGGACTCCGGTGCTGACGCTGCCGGAGGCAGTCGGAACCATGAGGGCCGCTGTGTACCGCGGCGCGGGGCGGGTAGCCGTGGAATCGATTCCGGTTCCGGAGATCGGGCCGGGAGAGATCCTGATTCGCGTCGAAACATGCGGCATCTGCCATACCGATCTGAAGAAGATCGCTTATAACCTGCTGGAACCGCCGCGGGTTTATGGACACGAAACCGCAGGCGTGGTGGCGGCCGTGGGTTCCGCGGTGAAACGTTTTCATCCCGGCGAACGGGTAATCGTGTTTCACCACATCCCATGCGGCGAATGTTTCTATTGCCGGCGCAAGTTGTTTGCGCAATGTCCGGTGTACAAGAAAGTCGGCGTGACAGCGGGATTTGAGCCCGCGGGCGGCGGCTTTGCGCAATACGTTCGCGTCATGGACTGGATCGTAGAGCGCGGCGTCGAAAAAATTCCAGACGGCGTGACTTTCGATCAGGCCTGTTTTGTCGAGCCGGTAAACACCTGCCTCAAGGGATTCAAACAAGTGGATCCCCAGCCGGAAGACGTAATCGCAGTGCTGGGACAAGGGCCCATAGGCCTGATCTTCACTATGATGGCGGTGCGGACGGGCGCGCGGGTGATCGTCACCGATACCATGACCAGCCGCCGCGGGTTGGCGCTCAGTTTCGGCGTCGAGGAAGCTTTTACTCCTCGCGATGAAGATCTGGACGTGCGGGTGAAGAGCATGACGGGCGGCCGTGGCGCCGACTTGGTGATCGTAGCCGCTTCCGCTCCGGGGATCGTCCAACAGGCCGTGGCGTGCTCGCGGCCAGGAGCGCGGATCTTGTTATTTGCGCAAACCTCGCATCAGGAGCGCATCGAGGTTTCCGGCGCGGATGTGTGCGTGGGGGAACGTGCGATCTTCGGCTCATATAGCGCGTCAGTGGACCTTCAGAAGGAGTCCGCGGAACTGGTTTTCAGCGGCGCTCTGGCCGTGGAAGAGCTGATCACTCATCGCGTTCCATTAAACGATATTCACCTTGGGATTGAACGCGCGCTGCACCCGGATGAGGTATCGTTAAAGGTAGTAGTCCAGCCACAAAAATGAGTCCTGAAACGCAGCGGATGAGCGCAGCCGTGCTGTATGGCAAGGAGCAGCTCCGCATCGAACGAGTGCAGGTTCCAAAACTTGACCCCGGCGACGTATTGGTGCGCGTACGCGCGGCACTGACTTGCGGGACCGACGTCAAGGTGTTCCGTCGGGGCTACCATGCGAAGATGATTCGTCCACCGGCCTTGTTCGGCCATGAATTGGCCGGGGATATCGCGGCTGTGGGTAGCGATGTCGCGGGATTCCACGTGGGCCAGCGAGTCGTGGCCGCAAATTCGGCTCCCTGCGGAGCGTGTTACTACTGCGAGCGCGGCCAGGAAAATCTCTGCGAAGATCTGATGTTCAACAATGGAGCTTACGCCGAGTACATCCGCATCCCGAATCGCATCGTCGCCAAGAACATGCATGAGATCCCGGCGCACGTCAGCTATCAGGATGCGGCGCTGGTGGAGCCTCTGGCGTGCGTAATGCGCGGCCTGGAAGAGAGTGGCGTGAAGCCCGGCGATACCGTGGCAGTCATCGGACTGGGACCCATCGGGATGATGTTCGTGCGGCTGGCCAAGGCAGTCTACCACGCGCGTGTCATCGCCATCGGTCGCCGGCGTTCCCAGCTTGATCGCGCCTCTGGGATGGGCGCGGACGAAGTGGTCCTGAATGAGGAAGGCTCCGACGTCATCACTCCGGTCCACAAACTGACCGGCGGACGCGGTGCCGATGTGGTTATCGAAGCCGTGGGGCTGCCGGAAGTCTGGCAGCTGGCCGTGAAGCTGCTGCGCCGCGGAGGCGTTGTGAATTTCTTTGGCGGTTGTCCGGAAGGCACCGACGTTCCGGTGGATGCCGGCCTGCTGCATTACTCCGAGCTCACGCTCAAGGCTAGCTTCCATCACACGCCTGCATTGATCCGCCAAGCCCTGGACATTATCAGCCGGGGCCGCGTGACGGCCCGTGATTTCGTGAATCGCGTGGAGCCGCTCTCAAATCTGCTGGAAGTGATGCAGCACCTGATGAGCCACAACGGCCATCTCAAAACCGCCATCATTCCGTAGAGGAGGTCCCTCTACGCATCTCTATCCCACTCAATTCCTGGCGTCACCAGAAGCTATGGATCGCGTCTGGCCGGCGGACGAGGCGCGAGCCTACACCCGCTGGCTGGCGACGCACCACTACGAGAATTTTCACGTCGTGAGCCTCCTATTGCCCAAACGATTGCATCAGGATTTCTACAACATCTATTCGTTCTGCCGCTGGGCCGACGATCTGGGTGATGAAATCGGCGACACGGCCGAGAGCCTTCGCCTGCTGGCATGGTGGCGCGGCGAATTGCAGGCGATGTGCGCAGGCCAGGCCCGGCATCCGGTGTTTGTCGCATTGGCTGGAACGGTTCGCGAATTCTCCTTACCTGTCACATTGTTCGACGATCTGATCAAAGCGTTCGAGCAAGATCAAACCATCACCCGCTATCGCAACTTCGAGGAGCTTTTTCAGTACTGCCGCTATTCCGCGAATCCGGTGGGACGCCTCGTACTGGGGCTGTGCGGATATCGCGATGCAGAACGGCACGTGCTGTCCGATGCCACCTGCACGGCTCTGCAACTGGCTAATTTCTGGCAGGACGTCATAGTGGATCTTAAAAAGGATCGAGTGTATTTGCCGCTGGATCTGCTCGAAGCCCATGGCTATCCGCTGGAGGCGCTGTTCGCGCGCAAGTTTGACCAGCGCTTTCGCGCGGCGTTGCGGGAAGCGGTGAACGTCACGCGCGATCTTTTTGTCAAAGGATTTCCGCTGGCGGATTCCGTAGACCGGCGTCTGGCCATCGACCTGGAATTATTCAGCCGCGGGGGCCTGCGGGTGCTGGAAAAAATCGAGCGCCAGGATTATGACGTGCTCGGGTCCCGGCCAGCCATCTCGAAAGTCGAACGGGTAGGGCTGCTGCTAAGCGCTCTCACACGGCGGACATTCTCGCGCGCTGCGGGCTCACGAGCTGCCTAAATGACGATCGAGGAGTCCTACGCCTTCTGCGAGCGCGTGGCGCGCACACAGGCCAAGAACTTCTACTACTCGTTTCTATTGCTCTCCCGGCCACAGCGCCAGGCCATGTGCGCGATTTACGCCTTCATGCGCTACTGCGACGACCTGAGCGACGCGGAGGGCGTGGGCGACCGCGCAGGGGACATCGCACGCTGGCAGGCGGATCTCAATTCGGCGCTCGCCGGCGCGGCGCCTGCGAATCCTGTTTGGCCGGCATTTTCCGACGCCGTCGCGCGCTACCGCATCCCACATGAATATTTCCGCGACATGATTCGCGGCGTCAGTTCGGATCTAGAGCCTCGTCAGATCCAGACGTTTCAGGAACTATACGACTATTGCTATCACGTCGCGAGCGTGGTGGGGCTGACGATCATTCATATTTTCGGTTTCGACGATCCGCGCGCGCTCGAGCTAGCCGAACGCTGCGGCGTGGCGTTTCAATTGACCAACATTCTTCGTGACGTGCGCGAAGACGCCGAACACCGCCGCGTCTATCTGCCCGCCGAAGATCTGGCGCGCTTCGGCGTGGATCCGAAGGAACTGGCCGGCGGTGCGATTTCACCCGCGTTACGCAGCCTGCTTGCATTCGAAGCGGAGCGCGCGCGGGCGTACTACCAGGAGGCTCAGCCCTTGACCAACCTGGTCGACAGTCGAAGCCGTGCGTCGCTTAAAGCCCTGATCGCTATATACTCACGGCTATTGGAGCGTATTTCGAATTCGGAATACGAGGTGCTGCGCGAGCGAGTCCGTGTCCCGGCCTGGGAAAAGATTTGGATCCTGGCACGTTGCGCGATTTAAAGTGTCCGCGGCTTTACTTGAAGACCCATCGCACACCAGCGTCCGGCCCCCACACGGTGCCCCTCATGAAAGTGTCGCTGTTGGGAGAAGTCTTGAAGTGCAGAAATTTCCCACCCACGAAAATCTCGACCTTGCGTATGCGTACGACGGCCGAGCCTTCCGTATCGCCCAGCGCTGAGTGATGCGGAATCGTCATGCCAGATCCTCGGACTTCCAGGCGAAAATGCTTCGATGGAACGTATTCCAATCCCAAACCCACGGCCGGCAGCAGGATCGACTGAGTAGCGGCGAGCGGTTGATCGGGCGCGGTGACGGTTGCCGTAACCGTCGGGTAGGTGCGCAGGTAGTGAAATTCCCATAGCGTCTTGAAGCGCAATTTCGCACCCTGAGGTGGATTCGGATACGTGAGAAAGTTATAGGACAGTTTGAGATGACGCAGGCTGTAGCTCGTCGCTAGCGGTTCAGCCTGCGCGATGGTTCCACCGAATAGCCCCAGATCGGTGGGAGCACGGAGGCTCCCATTGACGTTGAGCGTCGTATAGGAAAATTCCAGGCGTGACGATCCTTTCATCGGAAGCGTGACCATCAAGCCGAAGGCGCGGTAGGGCTTCCCTGGAAGGGTCAGCTCATGAGGAGGAGGGAGAAGGGCCTGCGATCCGGCATGCAGCCCCGTGATCGCGCTAAAGGGAATCCAGTCGTACAATGCAACTGAAAACATCCGGTCAACGTCGTCGTCCGGAACCTGGCGTTGCGCAGCGAGCACTGGAGGTTTGGCGGGAGACGCCGGCGGCGGCGCCGGCTGCTCCTGTGCGGCCAACATCGAACACGTCATGACACACAACGACAGCGGGCAGATTCTGCCAATTAAATTCACGTTTCCTCATTCCCCTCTGCGCGCACATGGGCTCGAGCGAGCCTGTGTACAATCTTGAGGATAAGCCCCCGCTAGGGTGCGGTTCAACATTCGCGAGTTCACGGCTTACACTATTCCTGTGATACCCCTGTCCTTGGTCCGCCTTGGCGTCCGCTGCATGATCGCGGCGTTATATCGCGTCCGGGTGCTGGGCGCCACCAATGTGCCGGCGAGCGGAGGCGCATTGCTGGTATCCAACCACGTCTCCTTGATGGACGGATTTCTCGTGGGATGGGCCGCGCGGCATCGTCACGTGCGCTTCATGATCTGGCGGCCGTACTACGACCATTGGGCCTTTCGCGGGGTGCTCCGCGCGCTACGGACCATCCCAGTGGACCTGGGCGGTCCGCGCGCGATGACTGCGGCGATTCAGGCTGCCCGGCGGGAACTCGAGGCTGGGCACGTGGTGTGCATCTTCGCCGAAGGATCGGTCACACGCACCGGCAACTTGCTGCCCTTCAAACGCGGGATGGAGAAAATCGCCGAAGGTCTGAGTGTTCCGGTGATCCCGGTTCATCTGGACCGCGTGTGGAACAGTATTTTCAGCTTCGCCGGAGGCCAGTTTTTCGGAAAGACGCCGCGCCGTTGGCCCTACTCGGTCACCGTATCTTTCGGCGCGGCTTTGCCGAAACCTGCCAATGCCTGGACCGCGCGGCAGGCCGTCGAAGAGTTGGGAAGCGAGGCCGCTCAACTGACCCGCGAGCGCGGTGCGACGTTACCTGCGCGTTTCGTCCGGCTGGCCCGCCGCCACTGGAGTAAGTTTGCGATGGCCGATTCCACGGGCCGCGAACTGACGTACGGCCGTGCCCTGGCCGCGGCGGTGCTTCTCGCGGCAGAGGTCCGCCGAATGGCGGACTCCAACAAGATGATCGGCTTGCTTCTTCCCGCGACAGTGGGAGGAGGCTTGGCGAACCTGGGCGTCTCGCTGGCCGGTAGGGTGCCGGTGAACCTGAATTTCACGGGCGGCAAAGAAGCGATGGCATATGCCGCGGCCCAGTGCGGGATCCGGACCGTCATAACTTCAAGAGTATTCCTCGCCAAAGCCAAGCTTGATGCGCCTGAGGGCGCGGTCTATCTCGAGGACATTATGGCGTCGCTCACCAAGGGGCAAAAGATCTTCGCCCTGATCAAAGCACGGCTTGCTCCCGCCGCCTGGCTGACCCCGAAGGGCGATCCCGACAGTCTGGCGACGGTGATCTTTTCAAGCGGCAGCACCGGAGTGCCGAAAGGCATCATGCTTTCGCACTTCAACCTGACGACGAACGTCGAAGCCGTCCTGCAGATCTTTTCTCTTGACGAGCGCGACCGTATTATCGGAGTTCTGCCGCTGTTTCATTCGTTCGGTTTCATGGCCACGATCTGGCTGCCGCTGTTCACCGGTGGCGGAGTAGTCTATCATCCCAATCCGACCGACGCAAAAGTCATCGGGGAACTGATTCACAAATACAAAGGCACGTTCCTGCTGTCGACGCCGACGTTTTGCGGGACGTATATGCGCAAGTGCACCCGGGAGCAGTTTGCGTCCTTGCGCTTCGTGGTCGTCGGCGCGGAAAAACTTCGCGAGACGCTGCGTCAGGAATTTGAGGAGACGTTCGGCATCGATCTAATGGAAGGCTACGGCATGACCGAGATGTCTCCTGTGGTCGCGGTGAACACGCCGAACTTTCGCGAGGGAAAGGAAGTCCAGATCGGAACGAAACACGGCACCGTGGGGCTGCCGATTCCAGGCGTAGCGGTGAGAATCGTCGATCCTGACACGACGGAGCCTCTTCCGCCGGGCCAGGAAGGCATGTTGCTGGTGAAGGGTCCCAACCGGATGCTGGGGTACCTGAACGACCCTGAGCGAACCGCGCAGGTCTTTCACGGCGATTGGTACATCACTGGTGACATGGCCAAGGTCGACGAAGATGGGTTCGTCGCGATCACCGACCGGCTCTCGCGGTTCAGCAAGGTCGGCGGCGAAATGGTTCCGCACTTGTTAGTGGAGGAAATGATCAGCAAGGCGTGTGGCGATGCCCCCTGCGTCGTAACGGGCCTGCCTGATGAGCGCAAGGGCGAACGGCTCGCCGTGCTCTTTACGGATTCCACAATCACACCCGAGGAGCTGTGGCGGCGCCTTGCTGAGACCGATCTTCCCAAGCTGTGGCTGCCGAAGCTGGAGAACATCCATCACGTGGACGAGCTACCCGTATTAGGCACCGGCAAGCTCGACCTGCGGGGTGTGAGAGTGCGGGCACTGGAACTATCGAGCGCGCCTTCCGAGCCGCGAACCTGACGCGGCTACTCGTAGCGCAAGGCTTCTACAGGATCCAGGCGCGCTGCTTTGCTGGACGGCCAGATGAAGAAGACGCCGATTCCCATGCTTACGACGATCCCCAGCACCATGGCCCACAGCGGAACAAACGTCGGGAGGTTATCGCTGACGGCCCATTAATGCACCCAGGAGGCAATTCCACCTGCGATTCACGGTTTTATTCATGGCGCAGGGTTATCGCCGGATCGACTCGCACCGCCCGTCGCGCGGGCAGATAACTGGCAGCCGCTGCTGCAATCACCAGAACCAGAGGTACGGCCGCATAAGTAATCGGATCGAGTGGACCGATCCCGAACAGTAGCGACGACAGCAGTCGCGTAATGCCCGCCGCAGCCACCAGCCCAATTCCCACCCCAACCGACGCGAGCATCAGTCCACGCTTGACGAACATCGCCTCCACCTCTCGCTGCCTGGCCCCCAGAGCGAGTCGAATGCCGATCTCGCGTTCCCGCCTGGACACCGCATACGAAAGAACCCCATAGATTCCGATGATCCCCAGCGTGAGCGCCACCGCCCCCGCTATGGCGAGCATTATGAGAGTGAACGAGGTCTGCCGCATGGATTGTTCGTAAACGTCGTTCAGCGTCTGCACTTGCGCGACAGGAAGGTTCGAATTCACAGACCACACGGCTTCCTGAATCTGCTTCAGGAAACTTTCCGTTCCGGTGCGGTCGCTCCGAATCGCAAACGCCACCGAGCGCGGCGCGTATCCCGGCACACCCATGCTTGCGGACTGGACCCGTGCGGGCCAATACACGATGAACGCGGGAGGCTGGTTGGCGCCATTGTCGTAGACGTTCCCGGCGACTCCGATCACTTCGCGCCAGGGCCCGCCGGTTCCTTCGCGAATCCGTTTGCCGAGGGCTGCGCGTGCATCGCCCCAGTTCTGTTTTGCAAAGTTGTCTGAAACCAGAGCGACTTCGCTTTTGACATAGATCTCGTTCCAGGTGAAATCGCGCCCTGCGATCAGCGGTATCCCAAGAGTCTGAAACAGCCCGGGGGAAACAAACTTGACGCGCCGAACCGCCGGAAGGCGACCATCGTCCAACTGACCTTCGACCGACACCGGGCTGCTGGATTGCGTGCCCAGATCCATAGGGAGTCCATCGATCAACCCATCGGATGCTACTCCCGGGATGGCAGCAAGCTTATCGAGAATCGCTTTTTGCATCCTGGTAACAGCCTCCGCGTCCGCCACCTGGGCCGGCGGAATGGCGAGGCGCAACGTTTGGACGCGCTCCGGTTGCGAGAAGCCGGGGTGAACACTTCGCAGCGCTTTGAAGCTCCGGATCATCAATCCCGATCCGACCAGCAGTACCAGCGCGAGAGCCACTTGCACCACTACCAGCGTGCTTTGCGATCGATGCCGGTCCCGGCTCTGGCTGGCGGTCCGCTCGCCGCCACGAAGCACGGTTGCGATTCGCGGTCTCGCGAACTTAATCACCGTGATCACTCCGAAAAATAGGCCGGACGCCAGAGAGATCGTGATGGCAAACGCCAACACCCGCGCGTCGATCGTGATTTCGGAGAGCCGCGGGAGATTGGCTGGACCGATCGCTACTAAGACACGTAATCCGGCGTGTGCCAGCGCCAGTCCGCCCAAGCCTCCCAGCGCGCCTAAAAAGAGGCTCCCGGCCAGGAGTTCACGAGCAATCCGGCCCCGGCCCGCCCCAAGTGCTGTCCGAATCGCCAGTTCCTGCTGGCGCCCGTCCGCCCGAACCAGCATCAGATTCGCAACGTTCGCGCATGCGATCAAAAGGACGATTCCGATAGTCCCCATCAGCACCCACAGGACATTTGCGATATCGCCGACTACGTCTTCCTTAAGCGGGCGGATGGCGGCGCGAAGGCCGAGACTGGCAAAGCGCTGCATTTTGAACTGCTCGGCCCAGATAGGGATCATCCGTTCCAGGTCAGCGTTCGCTTGAGCGATGGTCACGTTTGGCTTCAGCCTTGCTACGCCTGCATATGCGAAGGTCGGCGGCAGCTGCCCGCGGTCGAACCGCAGCGGCAGAATGATCTCGGGATTGCCGTTCAATTGGAACGTTTCCGGCATGACCCCGATAACCGGACGCGGGCGCGAGTCGACCGTCACAGTTCGCCCTAAGATCTGCGAATCGCCGCCGAATCGCCGCTGCCAATATCCATACATGAGGATGACGGTTTCCGGCGTGCCCGGCGAATCGTCGGCTTCAGAGAACCAGCGTCCAGTTGCCGGCTGAACACCGAACGCTCGAAGAACTCCATACGTCACACGGAACGTCCGCACCTGCTCCGGCTCGCCGATGCCCGTTACGCTGGACGCGCCGTTATTCCACACACCGAATTCCTGAAAAGTGCGGTTATTGTCCAGGTAGGTCACGTACATCGAAGCGGATTGATTGGCGTTACGGAACGTCTCACCCTGTATCACCGCCGAATGCCAGACGCCGACCAATGCATCCGGATCGGGATACGGAAGGGCCTTGATGAGGACTCCATCGACGACGCTGAACACCGCCGTAGTTGCGCCTATGCCGATGGCCAACGTGAGCACGGCAACTATCATGAACGCGGGACTCTTGCGCAACGATCTCACGGCATAACGGAGATCGGCGAAGGTAGTTTCGAGCCACGGGAGGCCGCGCTGATCGCGATAATACTCCTTCATGGAATCAAGTCCGCCAAATTTTAGCCTCGCTTGACGGCGGGCTTCCTCGGGAAGCATACCCGCGCGGACGTTATCCTCTGTCTGCATCTCGATATGCGATTGCAACTCCTCCGACATGTTGGACTTCTCGCGCGAAAAAGACCCCAGTAGACGCTTCCAGCCGCGGCGCAGCGATTTCATGACGACTCTCCTTGCAGGGCTGAGAAGCGCGCCATGATGTCGCTGGCCCGCTGCCACTCGCGCTCGGCGGCGGTCAATTCTTTCTTGCCCGATTTGGTGATCCGATAAAATTTGGCCTTGCGGTTGTTATCGGAGATGCCCCATTCCGAATCGATCGAGCCCTCCTGTTCCAGCTTCAACAGAACGGGATAAAGCGTGCCGTGATTGATGGAAAGCAGGTTTTGGCTGGTCTGTTCGATTCGCCGCGCGATGCCGTATCCGTGCAGCGGGCCGAGCGCGTTTAGCGTCTTCAAAACCATCAGGGCCAGCGTGCCCTGCCAAACGTCGCTTTTTTCTGGCATCCTATGGGATTCCCAGCGGAAGCATATCACTGCTCGTATGGGAATGCAATAGGAGAGTTATTTAGATAACCGGAGGCTACTCGTACCGCAGGGCTTCTACTGGATCCAACCGCGCGGCCTTGCTGGCCGGCCAGATGCCGAAGAATACGCCGATTCCCACGCTGACCACGATTCCTAGCACCACGGCCCACAGCGGTACCAGCGTCGGCAAATTCGGCAGAAAGAAGCGCGTGACCATCGAAACCGACCAGCCGAAGATCATACCGATCATGCCGCCCAGTCCTGTGAGCACCACGGCCTCAGTCAGGAATTGAATGATGATGTCGCCCCGGCGCGCGCCAATAGCCTTGCGCACTCCGATTTCCCGGGTGCGCTCGGTAACGGAAACCAGCATGATATTCATCACCCCGATGCCACCCACTAGCAGTCCGATGGAGCTGAGCACCACCATCACAAGGGCCACCACCGATGTAACGGAACGGAACTGATCCACTAGCTGATCCGCAGTCGAGATATCGAAGCTATCCGGCTTGTTTAATGGAACGCGGCGTTCCTGCCGGAGCACGGAGCGCATCTCGTCGATCGCTGTAGCGAGTTTCCCGTCCTTAGCCTGCACCATAAGCTGGTGCTCTTGAGCAGTGGGGAACAGCTTACGCATGGTAAAGTATGGGATGATGACGCGAGTATCGTTCTGGCCCGGCAAAGCGGTCGCGGGCGGATTCATCACGCCGATCACTTGCAGCTCGTGGCCGGCCACCAGAATAATTTTTCCGATTGCGTCTTCCTTGCCGAAAAGCTGTTTGTAAATGTCCTGGCCGATCACCGTCACGGACATGCGATGGCGGTCTTCTGAATCGGTGAAAAATCGTCCCGTGTTCATGTCGGCCTGGCCAGCGGTAGCGTAATACTCGGACGTACCGAACATCTGGAGCTGGAACGCGTCGTTACTCTTGTAACGCGCTCGAAAGATGCCATTAGGCGGCTGCAGAATGGGGCTGACGTGTTCTACCGACGGGCATCGCTCCTCGATGGCCAGGACGTTGTCATAGGTCAGCGGACGGCGCATGCGCTGCTCCGGTGTACGTCCACCGCCGAAACTCGGCCCGATCTTCATGACGATCGCCGTGTTGGTCCCCAAGCTCCGTATCGCCCCGGTCACGGCGCCGTCCAGGCCAGTCAGGATGGATCCTACGCCGATGATGGTGCCTGTGCCGATCATCACGCCCAAGAGCGTCAGGAACGAGCGCACCTTATTTTCGCGGAGTGTCGCGAGCGCCAACCCGATCACCGATATCAGCAGATTCATGAGACAGCGAGGTTAGCTTTCTGAGCGCAAGGCCACAATCGGGTCGAGCCGGGACGCCCGGCGCGCCGGATAAATTCCGAAGAACAGCCCCACGACTACCGACAAAGTCACGCCAATGATCACGCCGTTGAGCGGAGTCTCCATGGGAACCAGCGTGGTGCTACGGACGATCAGTGCGATCAGCCAGGAAATCGTCACGCCGATCAATCCACCGATTCCCGATAGCGTGGATGATTCCACCAGAAACTGATTCAGGATGTCCTGGCGGCGGGCGCCAACGCTCTTGCGGACGCCGATCTCGCGCGTGCGCTCGCTCACCACCGCCAGCATGATATTCATGATCACCACGCCGCCCACCACCATGAACACGCTAACAATGCCGATGGCGGCGGCGGCAATAGCGCCCGTCAAACTGTTCCATGCCGCGATCAGCGTGTCCGAGGAAATGATCATGAACGTATCGTCCTGGTCCGGACGCAAATGCCGGGAAGCGCGCAACAGCACGCGAATCTCGTCTTCCGCTTCCGCCATCCGGTCCTTGCTTATGGCGGAGAAATTGTATTGCAGACCGCTCCTGGCTCCGTAGATCTTCACATGAGTCTGGATGGGAATGGATATGAAATTATCCTGAGACTGTCCGAATACGCTCCCTTTGGACTTGGCCACTCCAACCACTTGAAAGGGCCGGCCATCCACCTGGACACTTTTTCCGATGGGATCCACATTCGGGAAGAATCGGTTTTTAAGATCGGCGCCCAGCACCACAACGTCCATGTGGCGATTGTCTTCGGTCTCCGTAAACATACGGCCCGTTTCGATCTCGGTATTGCTTAGCGTGGCGCCCGTCGAGTTGAAGGATATCAGGGCGACTCCATCGTCCAAATCTCCTTCAAACGTCACCTTGACGCTGCGCTGGGAGGACGGGCTCATCTCTTTCACCAAAGTGGCCCGGCTTTTCAGGAAGTCGTATTCTTCGAGGGAAAGTTCGGGATTCTTGCGCTGGTACTCGAGGAACTTCTTGGGATCCCAGTTATTGATGAAGGCAAAGCGCAGGACCCTAAACCCTTCGGTTCCCATGGTCGAGGCGCTGGTCGCCACTACGACGTCCATTCCATGGATCACCGACATGACCGAAATCAGGGTGGTCGTGGATAGAATAATCCCCAATAACGTCAGGAAACTGCGCAGCTTACTGCCGCGCAGCGAATCCAGCGCAACCCGAGCCGCCTCGAAGAAGGAAGCATTAGATTTCACGGTGTAATTCTAGGATACGTCGTTCGGCAGAGGTAAGTTCCCTTCCGCCCAATCCAAAACCGTCTGGTCCAGCCAGAATCGGGGTTTTCCGCGCGCCAGAAATCCTAAATGGCCGCCATGCTCCACCGCCAGCAGGGTTAAGTAAGGGTTGGCACCGATCGCCGGATGGTCAAAAATCGCGAAAGGGACGAGGGGATCGTCCTTGGATTGGACCAGCAGTGTCGGTACGCGAATTCGCTCCAGGAACTGGTTCGACGATTGGGTGCGGAAATAATTGGCCGCGGTACCAAAACCGAAGAGACGCGCCGTGTAATGGTCGTCGAAATCCTGGATGCTCTTAATCTTCGGCAAGTGTTCCAAAGTATAGACGTCCGGGGCTTGGCGATTCTTACGCCGGATGCGGTCTTTCAGCCGATCCAGGAAGCGTCCCTGGTAAATGAAATTCTGGCGTCGTCCCAGGGCCGCGACGGAGGCCGCTAAGTCGATGGGCGTAGAAACGGCGCACACGCCCGTCAGCGATTCTCTCGCGCCGTCGCCCAGTTCCCCCGCCAGTTTGAGGGTCACGTTGCCACCCAGCGAAAATCCGATCACGAATAGCGGCAAAGAACTGGCCCGGCGGCGCTCACGCAGGAATGCCAGCAGGTCGCTAGTCTGGCCGGCGTGGTACCCGCTGAGCGCCAATTCGTCCGCGCCCCCGCACCCACGCATGTTGAAGCGGTGGGTCGCCCAGCCGCGCTGGAGAGCGGCATGGACCATGCTGCGGGCATAGCCCGAGGCGCTCGACCCCTCCAGACCGTGCACCAGGATCAACTCCCCTTTAGGCGTTCCAGTGGGGCGCTGCGAATGGATCAGCACGCGAACGTCGGGCTCAGTCTGATAGACCACGGATTCGACCGGCCATTGCAACTCGCTATCGGGGCGACGCCAGAAGTTCCCCGCGATGGTGGCCAGATGCGGATTCCGAAACAGGGGTTCAAAACTTCGGGGTTTGAAGGAGCTCAGGAACTCTCCTTCAACGTCCCGGCGGACCGAGCGAGCATAGCGGATCTCCGATCACAATGTTTTGCCAGCTCAGGGCACGGATCGAAAGGTAGTAACTTTCCGCAAGATTGCGGCCGGAATAGTACGCCGGCAGTAGATATTCGGGATGTGCAGTAAAGCCCAGGTACGGTTCATCCACGTGACCGGTGGCTGCGGTAGCGCCTTCGAGCAAATAGTCCGCGGTGAGGCTTTGCGGGCTTCCGGCGAACCAAAGTTGCTTCTGCGACCAGTCGCTGATGCTCCAGCTATCCGGAGGTTTTTTGAATGTCCGGGCGTTGGTGGAGACAAACTCGGTAGCAATCGCTCCGGGAAGCCACTGGAATCCCAAGAACCGGCGATGACGCTGGTGATCATTCGAGCCCCAGCCGGCGTAGGCGATTACGTCCGTTTGGTCATAGATGACCTTATACGAATTGTCGAAGACCACCCGATCCTTGGGTAGGAGATTAACGGCTTCACGCAGCCATGTATCACCCTCCTTCGCGTCAGGCGATTCCGTGTCGATCACGAATTTCCCCCGATTGACGGCGTGCAGGCTGCGATCAATGATCCCCTTGACCCCCTCCAGATCGTAGGCGGCCAGGCGCGTCACCAGGTATATAGGAAATTGCGGATGGGCGAATTTCGCCTGGCGTTGTTCAAAAAATGGGTTGGGAAACGGGCCCGCGATAGCATGCCCTTTCCCCTGTTTCAAATCGGTGTACAAGAGCGTAAGCTCGCTGTCTACAGCGGCGTAATCCCCCGTCATCTCCCCGCTCCCCGGAATCTTGAGCGGAACACCGCCCGTCGTCACAATATAAAGAACCTGCTCGGTGAGCTGATTCCGCCTAAGGCAAGCTCCAATCGGCCCGGCGATTTCCCGGTCGTATTCTGACCGCTGGATTTCTTCCGTCTCGGAAGTCCGGATGTGGCAAATATTCTTGGACGGCACGCCCCGCCGGCTCGCGTAATATTGGCCAATGTCGCGCGACAACCGCGAAGCATCGTTCACCACCAGCAATACGTTCGCAACACCCTGAGCAGCAAGGGTTTGCTGCGCAAACACTAGAGCCATGGCTATCCATCCGGCCGATTTAGGGTACCGTAAACTGCTCTGACCCAGCGCGGCGCGCATGCAATGTTAGTATAGCTTTAAGCGTCAGGATCAAACTCCCGATAAGGGAGGTTGCCCATGGACCTCGATCAGCTCCACACATTTTTGGAGATCGTTCGGCTGAAGAGCTTCTCCAAAGCCGCGCAATCGTGTTTTCGCACGCAGCCCGCGGTGAGCGCTCAAGTTCGCCAGTTGGAGCAAGAACTTAACGCTCCGCTTTTTGAGCGTCTGGGGACCAAAATCGCCATTACGCCCGCCGGGCATATTTTCGCCGACTTCGCCGAGCAGATCCTTGCGCTGCGCCGCCGGGCCCAGGATTTGATCAATGAGCTGGAGCGCGTGCCACGCGGGGAATTGCTCATCGCGGCCAACGAAGCTACCTGTATCTACGTGCTCCCATTGGTGTTCTCTGAATTCAAGAAGCAGTTTCCCAATGTCCAAATCCAGGTGGACCGGTCTTACGGCGCCCGCGTCGTTGAGGCGGTGCTCGATAACCAGGCAGACTTCGGCATTACGCAGTTGCCGGTGGCCGAGAAACGTCTGCAAGTGGTCAAAATTCACTCCGACGAAATTAAGGCGCTGATGCCTGCTAACCACCCGCTAGCCCGCAGACAGGAGATTCTTCCCAGCGATCTGGTGGGGTTTCCGTTGCTGATGCCCAAAACAGGCGCGACGCGGCGGCGACTTTCCATTTGGCTCGAGCCGGTGGAAGATGACATTAACTCATCGATGGAACTGGACTCCACCGAGATGATCAAGCGCTTTGTCCTGGCGGGGCTGGGGATCAGTTTCCTGGCCGGTACCCACTGTCGCGATGAAGTTGCTTCGGGAAAATTAGCCGCGGTTTCTCTGGGTCCCGACCCGATGGTGCGGCAGCTTGCGTTAATCTATAGGAAGGACAAGGCTCTTTCGAAGGCTGCCCTGGGATTTATTGAAGTGACGCTGAAGAATGCCGCGGTAGACTCGATGGTCCGCGTACCGGCCAAGACAGCCGGTCCAATGGAACGGGTCGCCAAGGCGATTCCGGCGGAGAATTGAGTAGCCCGGAGAAACGGCGATGCACCGAGTGACCGTAAAGACCTCCACCATCTTCATCGCCAAGGGCGGCCGTACTCGCGTGTACCGCTCGGTCAGCGAAGTCCCCCAGCGCCTGCGAAAGGAGCTGGAAGAATCCACCAACGGCTTTAATTCCGCCACCATCCTGATCGCCGACCGGCGCGGGCGCAAGGAGATCCTGCGCGCCTTGCAGGGCCTGCCTTCGGCGCTTCGCACGCGGCTGGCGGCATCCATGGCTCCCACCCAAGGCGAGGAGAAGGCGCCTAAGACGGCACGCCCCCTGGCCCGGTTCCTGCGCAGGAACTGGCCGGAGCTGCTGCTTCCCGGCGCGGTCGGCCTTTTGCTGTGGGCCGCGCTCAATTGGCGATGAGCCACTGGCGATAGAGTGAAGAAAGTCGCGCTGTTTGGCAGTCGTGGACAACTGGGCGTCGAGCTGAAATCCGAGTTCACCGCACGAGGTTACGAAGTCGCCTGTTTCGACCGCTCCCTGGTGGATATCACGGACGCTGCGGCGGTAGAGCGAACCATCGCCGATGTCGACCCTGCTCTGGTCATCAATGCGGCGGCTTACAACCAGGTGGATTTGGCCGAGACGGAGCCGCAGGCTGCGTTCCAGGTGAACGCGCTGGCGGTGCGCAATTTGGCGATCGCCTGCCGCAATACCGATGCGCAACTGGTGCATTTCTCCACCGATTACGTCTTCGACGGCCAGGCCGGCCGGGCGTATCGCGAAGAAGATTCGACGCGGCCCGTGGGTGCCTACGCCGTGTCCAAGCTCGCCGGCGAGCTGTACGCGCGGGCGTATCTGGATCGTCCACTGATTATCCGCACCTCGGGCGTTTTTGGACCCGGGGGAATGGATACCGCACGGGGCAATTTTGTGGAACTCATGCTGCGGTTGGCAGCTCAGAGCACTCCCATACGCGTGGTGGAGGATCACGTCGCGTCGCCCACCTACGCACCGGCGCTGGCGGCGCGAACCGCCGATCTGGTGGAACGTAGCGCGCATGGGATTTTTCATATCGGCGGTGGCACACCGATCTCCTGGTTTGACTGGGCGGCCAAGATTTTTGAAGCCGCGGGGCTGAATCCGCCGCTCAAGCCCACCAACGAGCGCGAGTTTCGCACGCCCGCGCGGCGGCCGAAGTACTCGGCGTTGAGCAATGCGGGAATCGAAGCGCTGGGAATCGCACCGATGCCCTCGCTGGATAGCGCGATCCGTGAATACCTGGCTGCCCGAGTAACAGCCGCGAATAAACACAAATGAACGCGAATCAGCGGCTCGGAGCGCAAGGGCGGAGCGCTCCGTTTTGCGCGACTAAAAGCTGAGCGTATCGCCGACCTTGAGACCGTACAGCGCGGCGCCGCCTCCCGCCAGCTCCAGCACATAGCGAGCTTTCTCGTGGCCACCATAGCTGGGGCAATCGCGCGAAGATTTGGATGTACAAGCCGGGGTGTTGGCCGCGATCTCGACGATGCGCCGCTGCTGATCCATCCAGATAATATCCAGAGGAATACGAACCTGGTACATCCAGTAGGGGACGTTCTCTTCCTTGGGGTGCACGAACAGCATGCCGCGATCCTTGGCTAGCGAATCGCGGAACATCATGCCGCGCATCTGGTCGATATCCCGCAGCATGGTCTCGGCCACCACCGTTTTGCCGCTGGGAAACGTAATCTCAGTGGTGTTCAGACCGTCGACGTCGGATATCTTCGGAGAGCAGGCGCACAGGGACAAAAAGGCCGCCGCGAACGCGGCCAGTGGCTTCATCACACTAGAATAGTAGCTGATTGCCCAAGTTTCTTAAGCGAATTCGACTTACGCTCGAAATGATCAAATTCGAGCACTCGGTCTTCGCCCTGCCGTTCGCGCTCACCGGAGCGTTGCTCGCCTGGCGAGATGCTGGATTTCCGCGCGAACTGCTGTGGGCCAAGCTGGCCTGGATCGTAGTCGCTATGGTCGCCGCCCGCTCTGTCGCCATGGCGTTTAATCGCGTCCTGGATGCCGACATCGATTCGCGCAACCCCCGCACCAAGGCGCGCCATCTTCCCGCTGGGTTGCTATCGCGGCGATTCGCCTGGGGCTTCATCGTTTTCTGGACCGTAGTATTTTTGCTGGCCGCGGCTGGATTGAATTCCTTGTGCCTGAAGCTGGCGCCCCTGGCACTGGGGATCGTAATGTTTTACTCCTTCACCAAACGCTTTACCTCTCTGGCGCATCTAGTGTTGGGATTCTCATTGGGCATCGCTCCGGCCGCCGCCTGGATCGCCATGCGCGGCTCGCTCGATCCGAGAATCCTCTGGCTGACCGCTGCAGTTACGCTTTGGACCGCTGGATTCGACATCATCTATGCCTGCCAGGATTACGCTTTCGATGTGCAGTCGGGACTGTATAGCATCCCTCGGCGGCTGGGCATCTCGGGAGCACTGTGGATGGCCCGCCTGCTGCACTTGGGAATGCTCCTGTGCCTGATAGCGCTAATCCGGGCATTCGGACTGGGGCCGACAGCTGGCGCCGGAATCGTCGCCGTGGCTGGACTGTTACTTTGGGAACACCGGCTAGTAAGAGCAGACGACCTCTCCCGCATCGACGCGGCGTTCTTCACCATGAACGGCTACGTGAGCGTGATATTCTTTCTATTCTGGGCTACGGACATCTTCCTGGCTTAATCTATGACCCCCGTTTTTGAAGACGCCCGTCTCGCAGCCATCCGCACGAAGGTTGACGCCGGCGAGCGGCTGTCCTACCAGGATGGCTTGACCATTTACCGCACCCCCGATCTTCTGGGGGTCGGCTGGCTGGCGAACCAGGTCCGGGAGCGCCTCCACGGCGACAAGACTTACTTCAACGTGAACCGCCACATAAACCCCACCGATGTATGCGTCGCCAGTTGCAAGCTGTGCGCCTTCGGCAAGCAGAAGCGCGATCCCAAGGCGTACACCATGTCGCTGGAGGAAATCTGGCATAAGGCCGGCGAGGGCTATAGCGAAGCGGTCACCGAATTCCATATCGTGGGCGGCCTGCATCCTGAACTCACTCTGGATTGGTATTGCCAGATGCTCCGGGGCCTGAAGCAGCGCTTTCCGCAAGTGCATCTGAAGGCTTTTACGATGGTCGAGATTGGATATTTCGCGCAACGTGGCAAGATTAGCGAGCGCGAAGTGCTCCAACGCCTAAAAGACGCCGGCATGGATTCCCTGCCTGGCGGCGGCGCCGAAATTTTTCACGATCGTGTGCGCCGTATCATATGCGATCACAAATTGACCGGCCAGCAGTGGATCGACACGGCTCGTATCGCGCACCAGATGGGCCTGCATTCCAATTGCACCATGCTCTACGGGCACATCGAGACCGCAGAAGATCGCCTGGATCACCTGCTCCGGTTGCGCGAGCTGCAGGATGAAACCCAAGGGTTCCAAACGTTTATTCCCCTGGCGTTCCATCCCGACAATACAGCGCTGGACCATATTTCAAAAACGACTGGGTTCGACGATATCCGCGAGATCGCCGTTTCCCGCCTGATCCTCGACAATATCCCGCACATCAAGGCCTACTGGGTGATGATGACTCCGCGGATCGCCCAAATCGCGCAGCGTTTCGGCGCGGACGATCTCGACGGAACTCTGGTGGAAGAACGGATCTACCATGACGCCGGCGCGACCACGAGTCAAAACCTGCGGCGCGGCGAACTGATGCGATTGATCACCGAGGCCGGACGCGAGCCAGTGGAACGCGACACCCTGTACAGGCCCGTGCAGCGCGCCGAGAACGCCTTTACGGTACTCGTGTAGCCGCCGCCAGCTTTAACCCCAACTCCGTAGTCCGCGTTTGCCCTGCCGCCAGCGAGCGGCGTAATTGCTGCGCTTCGAGCGTCAACGCCCCGATCCGGTCTTCGAGAGCGCTCGATACCGTGGCCGGGCGGGGAGTCTTACTGGCGAATCGTGCCGCCTCCCAGTGGGCTCCGCCCATCCGTGTGTCCGTCGAAAGACGGACCGCGACGTCATTGCCTTGCCGTCCGTAAGTTGCCCCGGATGCATTGGCGGGAAGCATCAGAATGGTGCGCTGGCTTCCATCCTGAATCTCCAGACGACTACCTTCGGAGAGTGCGCCTGCGTTCCAGCCGATCACTAGCTGGCCGGCTTCCTCCCGGATCGCCAGGGCAATGGGAAGCTGGGGGAGAAGAGGCCGCAAGTAGGCGAACGCTCCCGCGGGAATTGCCAGTAGCACAGCGCACACTCCTGCGCGCTTCCACGTTTGGGCAGACCGCCACCAACCGGGAGACGGGCTTGGAAGTTCATCCGCGGGTTCGATTCCGCCTTGAACGGGCCGCGAGGCGGCGTCAGCGACCTTAAACTCTTCGTGGCTGCGGATGGCCTGCACGCTTCCGTCGGGCTCGCGCACGAAGAATCCTGCGCGGCCGCCCGCAACGACCAAGGCGAGAGATCCCTGATGCTGTTCGAAATTGGCGAGGTCGTCATCGGTGAGAAATACTTCGCCGCGCGCCCGGCACACAAACGTGCCGACCGGGACCAAGCCGTCTGTAGCCTGCACCGTTAACACCCGCACCTCGTCCCCATGCCGCACACCGAACAGTAAACCGCTGGACTGGTTCACCACCCGGTTGAGACGCGGAATCCATCGCGATGGGAAACGGCGTATGGGCTGCGCACCTTCCAGCCGGACATCGTGCAGCAATCCCGGCGGGAATTCGATCCTCAAGGAGCTCCGGGAAGGGCACCAACGCCTGTAGTGGACTGTCGTCATGCGTAAAAGCGAGGGCCAGTAGCACTAGCCCCTAATCCCTTTAAGAGGACTAGTGTCGACTGAGGCAGGCTATTCTCACTTCGCGATCACCCGGCGCCCCTCTATCCGGTATTGACCCGATAACACCAATCCGATTGCCTCCGGATAGATCCTATGCTCTTCTTTGAGAATCCGCGCGGAAAGCGATTCCGCTGTGTCGCCAGCGAGCACTGGCACGACCGCTTGGGAGACGATCGGGCCGGAGTCTAGCCCCTCTTCGACGAAGTGCACCGTACAGCCGGAAAACTTGACGCCATGCTCCAGCGCTTGATGCTGCGCGTCGAGTCCGGGAAACGCTGGCAGTAGCGAGGGATGGATATTCAGGATCCGCCGGTGAAATTCGCGAATGAAGTGGCCGCTTAGGATCCGCATGTATCCGGCCAAGCAGACCAAATCTACACGGTTCTTGTGCAGCTCATCGGTCAATTGGCGATCGTAGGCTTCCCGGTCCAGGCTCTTTGAGGGCATCGTCAGCGCGTACAGGCCGCGCTCCTGAGCCGCGATAATCCCCGGCGCATCCGGACGATTGGAAATCACGACGGCGATTTCGGCGTCCAGTCGATGATGCGCGATCGCATCGGCGATCGCCAAAAGGTTTGACCCTCGCCCGGAAATCAGAATTCCGAGCCGCTTACTCACGCGTACCTGACTCCATCGCCGCGAACCACTTCGCCGATCTGATAGCAACGCTCGCGTAGCTTCTTGAGCATCTTGGCGGCATCCGGCAGATCGGGCTTGGAAACCACCAGGATCATGCCGATGCCGAGGTTGAAGGTTCGCCGCCAGTCCTGTTCGGGGATGTTTCCGATCTTCCGCAGCAACTGGAACATGGGCAGCACCGGCCACGAACCGACGTCAATGCGCACACCCAGGCCCTTGGGAAGAATCCGCGGCGTATTATCCGTGATGCCTCCACCGGTGATGTGGGCCGCGCCCTTGAGGATTCCCGAGTCATGCAACGCGCGCAACGGCTTCAGATAGCTGCGATGAACTTTCATCAGTTCCTGGGCGAGGGAGCCGCCCAGTTCTGCGATCCGCGTATCGGCGCGGTGGCCTGCCACGTCAAACAGCAGCTTCCGCGCCAGCGAATACCCATTCGTGTGAAGACCCGTTGACGGCAGTCCGATTAGGATATCTCCGGCGCGAATGGTCTTACCGGTAAGCATTTTCTTGCGCTCGACCACGCCTACGATGAACCCCGCCAGATCGTATTCGCCGGGCGCGTACATACCTGGCATTTCCGCGGTCTCGCCTCCGATGAGCGCGCATCCATTATTGCGGCACCCGCGCGCCATGCCGGATACTACCCGTGCCGCGACCTTAGCATCGAGTTTCCCCACCGCGAAGTAATCGAGGAAAAACAGGGGAATCGCTCCCTGCACCGCGATATCGTTCACGCAATGATTGACCAGGTCTTCGCCCACCGTCGAATGCTCACCGGTCATGAACGCCAGCTTGAGCTTGGTGCCGACGCCGTCGGCCGACGACACCAGCACCGGGTCTTTATAGCCCTTCAACAGATAACCGCCGCCAAAGCTTCCGATATCGGTCAGTACCGCTGGACTGAACGTACTGCGGGCCATCGTGCGGATGGAGGCCACCGCACGGTCCGCTTCGTCGATGTTCACGCCGGATTGTTTGTAGCCGATCGGTTTCGCTGAAGGCATGCTGGGAAACTCTTATGATAAGCGATGCTTACGGTAAATTTGACACGCCTGGAATGGGTTGTGTATTCTGAAAAGCCGGACCGGGCGCAGGTTGCCCGTATGCTCCACTTGCTAGAGGTTGTTTCTTTCCATGTCTCTTCTTGAAATTGCTCAGTGGGTCCAGGAGACGTCGTTCAGCATATCGATCCGCGAATCGATCCTTGCGTTTCCTCTGCTCGAAGGTGGCCATCTGCTAGGCATTAGCGTATCGGCGGGAACCATCGCAATCTCCGATCTCCGAATGATGGGCCTGATCTTCAAGAAAGAGTCGGCCTCCGACGTCTTTCACCAGCTCATCCCCTGGATCACGGTGGGATTCCTGATGATGATGGTCACCGGGACCCTGCTACTGTGGTCGGAACCGGTCAAGTGCTACAACAGCATCTGGTTCCGCTTGAAAGTGCTGTTCTTGTTTTTGGCCGGGCTGAACGTCCTGATCTTCCATTCGTCGAAAATCTACCGCAATATGCATGAATGGGAATGGTCGGAAAATCCTCCACGCGCCGCGAAACTAGCCGGTTGGATCTCGCTGATCAGCTGGGGCATCGTGATCATTGCAGGCCGCACTACCGCGTATAACTTCTGAGCATGTGGCAATCTTTTAAGTGGTTTTTCGAATGGAATGAGAAGAGTTGGCTGGGCCAGGCGATCGCGGGCACTATTTGGGCTTTCCCGGTAATCGAAACCATCCATATTTTGGCGCTGACCATGATGTTCGGCGCGATTGTCATCATCGATCTGCGGATGCTGGGCCTGGGCATGAAAAAGCAGCCTGTCGCGGTGTTGGCCAAGAACCTGGACCCTTACATGACCTGGGGCATGCTTACGATGCTGGTCACCGGCTTCATGCTATTCCAATCGGAAGCCATGAAATGTTTCGTGAACGACGGATTCAAGTTCAAGATGGCCGTCCTCTTGCCGGCGATCATTTTCCAATTCACGCTGTTTCGCTGGATCACGCACAAAGCCGAAGACCAGCGTCCTATGCTGCTCGGTTGGCTGGTCGCGCTGCTCTCGCTGGTGTTGTGGTTCGGCGTGGGTGTCGGTGGCCGAGCGATTGGCTTCGTCTAAAACGCTGCGTACTTCGTAACATTGCGCCCCACGCCCCGATGTGAAAAAATGCCCTACTGGAGGTGTGTGGCTTTGAAATTCATGCCGAGCATCGTAATGGCAGGCGCCGGACTGTTGCTGATGAGCCTGCCGATGGCCGCTCACCACTCTTTCGCGGCTGAATACGATTCGACCAAGAAAATCGAGTTGAAGGGCGTCGTAACGAAATTCGAATGGACCAACCCACACGCGCATTTCTACATCGATGTGACCGACCCGGCGGGTAAAGTGGAGCACTGGAACCTGGAACTGGCGAGTCCCAACATGATGCAGCGCAACGGATGGACCCGGCATTCGCTCAAAGAGGGCGACGCGGTTGTTGTGGTCGCGTCCAGGGCGAAGGACGGCACCTGGACCGGCAGTGCGGACACCATCCAGAAATCCGACGGAACGAAGCTGACCTTCATGGCTGCTCCGCCTCCGCCAGATGTCAAGTGAGAGACGTGAAGTGAGAACTCCCGTGCGAAAAAGCTTTGTAATCGGCTTCGTGCTCGCCGCGACGGTTGCCGCGGTTTCGCTGGTGGTGGCTCAAGACGCCACACCGGCCCCTGGCGCGGCCAAAGGCCAAAAAGGCGGCGCCAAAGGGCGAGGCGGTCCAGCCGGACCCACGGGACCCGCGCCTCGCATGGCCGACGGGACACCAGACTTATCGGGCGCCTGGATGGGAAGTGGCAGCAATTCGGGCGACATTTCCAAAGGTCTCAAACCGGGCGAGCAGATCATCATGCAGCCCTGGGCCGAGGCTCTGATGAAGACCCGGAAATCGCAGGACGATCCGGAAGCCAATTGCCTGCCCACCGGCGTCCCGCGCGGCGCTCCCTATCCCTGGCGGATCGTGCAGACCCCCACGCATTACTTCATCCTGTTTGAAGGGAACATCCACAGCTTCCGCCAGATCTTCATGAACGGCAAGCACCCGGACGATCCTGATCCCACATGGTACGGGCATTCCACTGGGACCTGGGACAAAGACACACTCGTGGTCGATTCCGTGGGTTTCAACGACAAGTTCTGGTTCGATTATCTGGGCCACCCGCACACGGAAAAACTGCACACCATTGAGCGCTACACGCGTACGGATCTGGGGAACATGACGATTGATGTCACCATCGACGATCCGGGCGCGTACACCAAGCCGTTCACTACCACGGGTAGGGCGCGACTCCAACCGAACACGGAACTCCTGGAATACGTTTGTCAAGAGAATAACATCGACCTGGTGCACGTGAACGCGCCGGCACAGCTTCCGTAAACGGAAGTTGACCATTCCGCCATCCTCTAGAAATTTCCCGTTGCTAAACTGCTGCCGAAGACATTAAGCAGGGCATAGACCCGCAACTCGGAGGATAGCGGCGGGCCTCGGGCTCGCCGTTTTTCTTAGGGCTGGACTCGTAAGGCTTAACTACCGAACCGAGAGGCGCCTAGGGCTTAAAACGCTCGTCGATCTCGACCTGATAGCCCGCCACGATCCGATTGTTCGCATTCGCGAATCCGACCACGGCGATCAGTTCCTTGAGCTGTTCGTCCGTCATGCCTTTGGACCGGGCACCCGCAATGTGCGACGCCACGCAATAATCGCACTGGTTGCTCATGCTCACCGCGACGTAGATCATTTCCTTGGTCAGCGGATCCAGCGCGCCCGCGCCCATCACCTGCTTGGCGGTTTCCCAGGCTCGCTTGAGCGCGGCGGGATCGTGCGCCAGCGCCTTCCAGAAATTATTTACCCAGTCAGTCTTGCGCGTGGCCATGATGTCGTCGTATACGGCGCGCACTTCGGGGGATGCATCGCTATATTCGATCAGGCCGAACGTCGCCATGCTAGCGTCCCCATAGGTAAAAGGCGATCGCCAGGATCACCGCTGTGACCACCACGGAAACAAGGAAGGGACCCACCGATGATGACGGGCGCGGCTTAGTCGCTTCCTTCGCGGCATTCTGCAGCGCGTACGCCCGGAGAGGATCGTTGTCTTCAGGTGGGTTTGATTCGCGTTCGTTCGCGTCCATCGGTGGCTAATTAATTCTAGGGCTTAATTGCGTGTCACTAATTTCTAGAACCAGGCGGCTCTGTGCGGCCAGCCAGCGGCTTCACCACGCTTCCTCCGCACACGCCCACTCCTGTATTCAACAACGCATTGAGGACATTGTAAAGCACCGCATAAATGGTCTGCTCGGTGACTGGCGCCTTATTGGGCAGCCGGAAGGTCACCGGAAGTTCCTTATTGATCTGGAGCCGGATAGCATTCGGCAACGCACGCCCGCCGCGGTCGTGCTGGTTAGCGATCTGGATTGGCGTTTGAAGCACCGTCCCCGAAACTCCGTCCACATAGAACTGGCAGCGCGAAAACCATCCAAGGTTGGCGGGATCGGCCGCATCGAACAGCAGTAGTGGAGCCTGCCGGTCTTCCGCCGAGAGCTCCAGCAGCACGTGCCGCTCCTGATCTTCCAGCTTGAACTCGAAGCCGGCCTGACGCGCGATATTCTCAATGAACTCCGGGTCGAGTTCCAACAGCAGCAACTTGTGCCGCCCCGCTTGGAGCACTTGCATGACAAGGCTATTCTAGC
Organism: Bryobacteraceae bacterium; assembly: GCA_025980665.1. Lineage (GTDB taxonomy): Bacteria > Acidobacteriota > Terriglobia > Bryobacterales > Bryobacteraceae > Palsa-187. Next base: position 28,568 of record JAICXC010000007.1, on the reverse strand, counting down.
AGCCGGATATCATGATGTATTGGAAGGTAAGCAAGCATTAGTGCTTTTCGATATCGATGGAACTTTGCTGCGCCGCGCGGGTCCGCATCATCGCCAGGCATTAATCGATGCGGTTCGCCGCGCCACCGGCGTGGAAACGACTACTGAGGGCGTGCCGGTGCAAGGCATGCTCGATCGCGACATTCTCAGTTGCATGCTCGCTAACGCCGGTGTTTCGCGAGCAGTCATCCGGCAGCACATGCCCGCAATCGTGACTGCAGCACAGCGCATCTACGTGCGGAGTTGTCCCGACCTTCGACGCCGCGTTTGCCCCGGCGCGCGAATGTTGCTCTACCGGTTGTGGCGGAGAAGGATTCCAGCAGGACTGGTCACCGGAAACTTATCGCGCATCGGCTGGAAGAAGATGGAGCGCGCGGGCCTAAAGCAATACCTGCGTTTCGGGGCTTTTGCTGAGTTAGCAGCGGATAGGGCGGGATTGGTGCGCATCGCGGTTCGCCATGCGCGCCGGCAAGGCTGGATTAACCGGTCCAGTCCTGTGGCGCTGATCGGCGATCATCCCAACGATATTCGCGCCGCACGGGCCAACGGCGTGCGCTCAATCGCCGTGGCTACAGGCTTGGTATCGGCCGAAGAGCTTGCAGAGCACTCCCCGGATATTCTGGTGCCGGATTTACGCGCACTTTCGCTGGAGGCCCTCTTAGGATGACCAGATCGATCCTGCTATCGGTGATGTGTTTGCTGGCGTCCTGCGGATCTCCGTCCGACTCATCGCCGGTAAAGGTCATCGTCGGCGCGCAGCTCGATCCCGGCCACGAGCGGCCCCGCCTGGAGCATTCCATCATCGTGATCCGCGACGGAAAATTCCAGGCCGTGGGCCCTCAGGCATCCACACCCGTGCCCAAGGGCGCGCAAATAACCTCGGGGATGGGCAAGCTTGTGACCCCCGCACCCAGCACTTCTGTGATCGCCGCCGGCGAACCTGCTGATCTGGTGCTACGCAACGCCGCGACCAAGTCGGCCGAAATGATCATGCATGACGGCGAATGGCTGAGGTAGCCGACGGTTAGTGATCGGCGTGTGACGACTGGTAGTACATCGGTGGACCCGGATAGGGATTACCCGGATCGGTGGGAGCACCCGGATCGTAGGGATTTCCCGGATCCATACTCGCCGAGATGAGAGGCGCTCCGCTCTGAAAGTACACGGGAGCTGCGGTGAACGATGAGGTCGGATTCACTCGAAGGGCGATCATCGAAAACGTGCCGGTGATGCTAGTGAATTCGGCCAATCCTTCGTGCCCTTGTATCACTGGAAACTGCTGCGACAAGACAAAGGACATGTGCCCTCCGGCTGGTACGCTAGGCAGGGCAGCCATGGCGACTCCTCCAGTCGTGGTCCGGAACCCAACCGAAATAGTTTGAGCTGACGATGTGGGATTCACGACCGCAATGCCGGTCACGAATCCATTGGAGTCGTCGTAGGGTACCAGGAGGCGGCTGGCAGAGGCGCCAATTGGCGCAGTGCCATCCTGATCTTGATGTCCTGGCACGCGGATGGTGAAGACTACGTAACCGGTTACACCCGGGTCCGCGTTAAGCTCGGCCCAGCCTTGCGATAAATCCGCTGCCGTACCGGCTGTGTGCAGGAACAAAGACGAACCGCCCGCCAAAGATAACCCCGACGTCGACACCACTTCTTGGAAGGGAGGCGTCCATGGCTGGGTGTTGCCGCCGGTCGTTTCCTGGTGAAAGATCAAACTGGCAGATGCAGGATTGGACGTGGTGTTGGTGAGTACGATGGTGGATTGCCAGCCTCCGCCGTCGACTACGTGGGGAACCGTCAAACTTTGCGCGCCAAGAGGTAACCACAGAAGCAGGGGAGTGAGAAGAGTAAAGGTCGCTTTGATGACATGCCGCATGGGCCCAGTATTACGCCGGAAGGAGCAGTTAGTCGCAAGGGATTTGTGAAATGTTTGTGAAAGAAAAAGCCCGGTTCACTCGAGCTGGAGGCAACTGACGGTAATAGACCCGCTGAAACAATGCTCAACGTCCCTTCCAGGCGTTTTACGGCGCCCTGGATAGGAGCCGGCATAGTGAAAACAGTTGCCTTCACGCCGGAATCGGACATCGAGCGGCTCATTGTCGGGATCGCATCGAACTACTGCCGGGCTTTCGCGAGCATCATTTTTGTCAACGTCAAGGTGCGGCAGATTCACATTCCAATACCCTTTGGACGGGCACCCTTCGGCGATGAGTTGCGCGATTACCGGCAGTGCCATCTCCGCTGACAGGTCCCAATCGAGCGCCACTCCCTTGCGCACGTACTGCGAAACCGCGATCCCCGGGCGGCCCAACAGCGCGGCTTCGCGTACCGCAGCCACCGTTGCCGACGTGAAGAGATCGGCTCCCAGGTTTCCTCCACGATTGATCCCCGAAAATACCCAGTCAATATCCGGGAAGAGCGTGGAGACCGCCAGGCGCACGCAGTCAGCCGGGGTCCCCGATAGCGTGAATTCCTGTGTGCCGGTCTCCGTCAGAACCAACGGGCAATCCGTAGTCACGCGGTGTCCGGCGTAGGAATGCGGATCCTGCGGGGCCACCACCAAGACGTCACCTATTCGTCCCGCCAGGGATTTTAGCGTCGCAAGACCGGGAGCATCCCATCCATCGTCATTGGTCACCAAAATCCGCATCAGGATCTATGATGGCAAACTGCGGTATGCGCTGCGAGCACCCAGGATAGGTGACCGGACATCCTGATCGAACGATCAATCGATTCTTCATCTTAGGTGGTTTATTTAGGACGAGTGGAAGCCGATTGAGGCCAAGTGGTACAGTATAAGTGTGCTGGTCGCTTGCTCCCAGCCGTTCGCGGTGTTCTTGCTAAATCGCAGATAGGCCTTCGCTGCCCCGCGCCGGTTCCGTGTGAGCGCGCGGCGTTTCTATAGCAGGAGCTACTATATGGCTGGTCGTGGCCCACAATCGTTTAAAAAGCGGCAAAGAGAGCAGGCGCGCAAAGAGAAACAGGACGAAAAGCGCACTAAACGCTTGCAACCAAAGGAACCTGGAACGGGACCCGAAGTTGCCGAGGGGAACCCTATCCTGGAAGAGCTGCAAGGGTATGAGTACGATGGAGAAGCCGGGCGGGAGCCGCAAAAGAGCGCCTGAGATCTGGTCTAATAGGCCTGAGATCTGATCTAATAGATAGAAGAGAAAAATGGCAGAAATTCACCTTCAAGACGGCGAGACTCTGGAGAGCGCGCTACGCCGTTTCAAGCGTTTGGTGCTCCGTGAAGAAATTATCAAGGAGATCAAGCGCCACTCCTTCTATCTGAAACCGGGCGAAAAGAAGCGCGTGAAAGCCGCCTTGGCCCGCAAGCGCAATCGTAAGAAGCGCAGTCGCGACACCGCCCCCGAACCTGCCAGGTAGGTCAGGCGGTCTTGTGGTAGGACAGGTGATCTTGTCACCTGTCGGGTTATCTAACGCTTCGCCGCCGCCGTCGTAGTTCCGTGGATTTCCTGCAAGCTCCATACGCGAATGGGATCCCGGCCTTTCGACGCAATCGCTTCCACCGCCGCCCGCGCTCCACTGATGGTAGTAATGCACGGCACCCGATAGGTGACGGCATTTCTGCGAATCGCCTTCTCATCGGCAAATGCGTGGGCGCCCGTAGTGCCTGTATAAATGATCAGGCTGATGGAACCTGCCTTCAGTAGATCCACCGCGTTCGGCCGGCCTTCGTTGTACTTGAAAACGGTCTTCACCGGAATTCCCGCTGCGCGAATTGCGTTGGCCGTGCCGCGCGTGGCTGTAATCTCGAATCCGAGCTCGGTCAGTCTCTTCGCCAGCGCCGCCGCGACAAGCTTATCGCGATCGTTCACCGTGAAGAACACGCGGCCCTTATCCGGCAGCGGCGTGCCGGCGCTCAATTGGGCTTTGGCAAAAGCCTCGCCGAAATTCTCGCCCACGCCCATCACTTCTCCCGTGGAACGCATCTCAGGCCCCAGCGACGGATCGACGCCAGGGAACTTGTTGAACGGAAATACAGGCGATTTCACGAAGAACTGCGGGACGGGAAGCACGCCGGTCGCATCTGTAAAATCGGAGATTTTCTTTCCCAGCATCAGCCCTACGGCGATCTTCGGCAGTGGCACTCCCGTCGCTTTACCGACGTAAGGGACTGTACGCGAGGCTCTCGGATTAACTTCTAGAACATAGACCGTACCGTCTTTAACGGCATACTGAATGTTCATCAACCCGATCACGTTCAGTGCGCGAGCCAGTTGCTCCGTGTAGGTGCGAATCGTCGCCAGAGTTTTTTCGGAAAGCGACGTCGACGGCAGAACACAGCTCGAATCGCCCGAATGTACTCCGGCTTCTTCGATGTGCTCCATGATTCCCGCGATCAGCACCGCGCCGCTGGTATCCGCCAGGGCGTCCACGTCCACTTCGGTGGCATCTTCCAGGAACCGGTCGATCAGCACGGGCCGATCTTGCGAGAAGATCACCGCTTCTTGCATGTAGCGCCGCACCGTATCTTCGTCGTAGGCAATCACCATGGCACGCCCGCCCAGGACGTAACTAGGCCGCACCAGCACCGGATACCCCAACTGGCGCGCAACGTCGCACGCGCCCTCTACCGTTGTCGCCGAACCGTTGGCCGGTGCAGGGATTTTCAACTCGTCGAGAAGTTTGCCGAACAGCTTGCGATCTTCCGCCAGATCAATATTCATCGGATCGGTCCCGATAATCGGCACGCCAGCGCGCTTCAAGGGCAAGGCCAGAGTCAGCGGAGTCTGACCGCCGAACTGGACAATCACGCCATCCGGCTTTTCAGTTTCGTAGATGTTCAGAACCTCTTCCAGGGTGAGCGGCTCAAAGTACAGCCGATCGCTGGTGTCGTAATCGGTCGAGACGGTCTCGGGATTACAGTTCACCATGATCGACTCGACGCCGAACTCTTGCAGCGCGAACGACGCGTGGCAGCAGCAGTAATCGAACTCGATGCCCTGCCCGATCCGGTTCGGACCGCTGCCCAGGATCATGACCTTCCTGCGATCCGTCGGCGCGGCCTCGCAGTGGGATTCGTAACTCGAATACAGATAGGGGGTGAAGCTCTCGAACTCAGCCGCGCAGGTATCCACGCGGTTGAATACCGCCGTAACGCCCAGTTCCTTGCGCCGGGCTCGCACATCTAATGGCCCGACCTTCCAGGTCCGGGCGAGCTGCGAGTCGGAGATGCCGTCGCGCTTTGCCGCAAGAAACTGCTCGCGCGTGATCGTGCCCAGGGTGAGTTTCACCATATCCCGCTCGAGGTCGACCATCTCGCGCACTTGCCGCAGGAACCAGGGATCGATCGAGGTGAGCGTGTGAACCTGTTCTTCGGTGTAGCCGCGCTCGAAGGCGAAACGGATATAGCCCAACCGGTCGGGATTGGGCGTGATGAGCCGCGGCTCAATCAAGTCGTCCTGATACGTCACCGCGCCGTCCGCTTTGCCCGTTTCGAGGCTTCGCATGCCCTTGCCCAGCGCCTGCTTGAACGTCCGGCCGATGGCCATGGCCTCGCCGACGCTCTTCATCTGCGTACCCAGAACAGGCTCTGCACCGGGGAATTTTTCGAACTGCCAGCGCGGAATTTTGACGACCACGTAATCGATGGTCGGCTCGAAACATGCCGGAGTCTGGCGCGTGATATCGTTCTTGATCTCATCCAGCCGATACCCCACCGCCAGCTTCGCCGCGATCTTGGCGATCGGAAATCCCGTGGCTTTGGAAGCGAGAGCGGAGGAGCGCGACACGCGCGGATTCATCTCGACGATGACCATGCGGCCGGTGGCCGGATCGATGGCAAACTGCACGTTCGAGCCGCCGGTATCCACGCCGATCTCGCGCAGGCACTTCAGGGCGCCATCGCGCATCATCTGATATTCGCGGTCCGTGAGCGTCTGCGCGGGCGCGACCGTAATCGAATCGCCCGTGTGGACCCCCATGGGATCGAAATTTTCAATCGAGCAAACAATGATGGCGTTGTCTGCCTGATCCCGCATCACCTCCAGCTCGAATTCCTTCCAGCCCAGGACACTTTCTTCGATCAGGACTTCATGCACTGGCGACAGATCCAGGCCCTGTTCGCAAATCTGGACCAGATCTTCGCGATTGTAGGCGATACCACCGCCTGAGCCGCCCATCGTGAAGCTCGGCCGTAGAATCACCGGGTATCCGATGCGCGCCGCGAACTCCAGACCAGTCTCGACCGTAGTCACCAGTTGCGACTGCGGCAGATCCAGGCCGATCTTTTTCATCGCGTCCTTGAACAGCAGACGATCTTCGGCCTTCTTGATCGCGTCCAGTTTCGCGCCGATTAGTTCTACGCCGTACCGATCCAGCACGCCAGCTTCGGCCAACGCCACCGAAAGATTCAATCCAGTCTGCCCGCCGACCGTGGAAAGCAGCGCGTCGGGTCGCTCGCGGCGGATCACCTCGGCGGCATATTCCACGCTCAGCGGCTCCACGTAGGTGCGATCCGCCAGGTTCGGATCCGTCATGATAGTGGCCGGATTCGAATTGATCAGGATGACTTCATAGCCGTCCTGGCGCAGCGCCTTGCACGCCTGCGCGCCGGAATAATCGAACTCGCAAGCTTGGCCGATGATGATCGGACCCGAGCCCACGATCAGAATGCGGTGAATGTCGTTACGCCGCGGCAAATTATTTCCCGCCCTCCATCAGCTTTATAAAATTACCGAACAAGTAGTGCGAATCGTGCGGTCCGGGCGCCGCTTCAGGATGATACTGCACACAGAACACAGGATGATTACGATGCCGGAAACCCTCTAGCGTCTGGTCATTTAGATTCATGTGCGTGACTTCTATTTCATTCAAGTTCAGCGTATCCGGGTCAACCGCGAACCCGTGATTGTGAGACGTTATCTCCACTCGACCGGTGACCTTATTCAGCACCGGATGATTCGCGCCGCGATGCCCGAACTTCAGCTTGTAAGTTTTACCACCCAACGCCAGACCCAGGATCTGATGACCCAGACAGATACCGAAGATCGGCGTCTTCCCGACCAGCTTGCGCACCTGATCGGCCTGATACGTGAGCGGCTCCGGATCGCCGGGACCATTTGACAAAAACACGCCGCTCGGCTTCAGCGCGAGCACATCTTCGGCTTTCGTGCCGGCTGGCACCACGGTTACGCGGCTGCCCGATTGGACCAGCATCCTCAAAATATTTCGCTTGATCCCGAAATCGTAGGCGACCACATGAAAACGAGCCTCTGCAGGATCGCCGACATCTTCCGAAGGCGATGCCGCGATCGCCCCACGATCCCATGTATAAACCTGGGGTGTGGATACACGAGTGGCTAGATCCAGGCCGTTCATCGAAGGCGATTTTCTCGCGCGCTCCACCAGTTCCTTGGTATCGGTGGAAATTGATGACAGCACGCCGCGCATCACTCCGCGTGATCGCAAATGCAGGACCAGCGCACGAGTGTCGATCCCGGAGATCACGGGAACACCGTTCTCAGTCAAAAAGTGCTGTGCCGTCTGATCCGAACGCCAGTTGCTCGATAGCGGCGAGAACTCGCGCACCACCAGCCCTTCGATATAAGGCCGCGACGATTCGGAATCGTTCTCGTTCGCTCCATAGTTACCGATCTGCGGATTTGTCAGAACGACAATCTGGCCGGAGTAGGATGGGTCCGTAAAAACTTCCTGATATCCGGTGATGGCGGTATTGAAGACTACTTCGCCCGTGTGTTCGACGGGCGCACCAAAACTCTGTCCCTCGAAGACCGTACCGTCTTCCAGGGCAAGAACTGCTGGGTTCAATGGGGTGTTTCCTCCAGACTCGGGGGCGTCTCTACTATTTCACCACATCTGGGCTACTCGATTCCCATTTGCGCCAAACGATAGCGTAGCGCGTTCCGGGTCAGACCCAGCAGGCGCGCGGCTTGGCTTTTATTCCCATTCGCGCGCTTGAGCGCCTCACGAATCACCGACTGCTCGTATTCGTCGAGCGTCATGCCTTCGGGAAGAAAATGATCGCCCCCGGTCGCAGCGTTCGCCCGGCGCGGAGCCGTATCGATCTTCACGTCACTGGGTTCGACCCGGGGTCCCTGAGCCAGAAGAACACTGCGCTCCACCACGTTCTCCAACTCGCGAACATTGCCCGGCCAATGGTAGCTCATAAGGCGCTCCATCGCGCCTTCGCTGATTTCGCCGCCGAACTTTTTGGCGAAATGCTCCACCAAATAGGGAATGTCCTCCTTACGCTCGCGCAAAGGAGGAATGTTCATCGGAACGACATTTAACCGGTAGTACAGATCCTCTCGAAACGTTCCCTGCTCAAGCGCCGCCCGCAGGTCCACGTTGGTCGCCGCGATGACGCGCACATCGGTGTGCTGCGTCCTGTTGCTGCCCAGGCGCTCAAACTCGCGCTCCTGGAGCACGCGTAACAGCTTCACCTGGATGGACCCGGGCACGTCGCCGATTTCGTCCAGGAACACGGTACCTGTATCGGACTGCTCGAACTTGCCGGGTTTCGACGTGTTTGCTCCGGTGAACGCACCCTTCTCGTATCCGAAGAGCTCGCTCTCCATCAAGTTCTCGGGAATCGCGGTGCAGTTGATCTTTACAAACGGACGATCCTTGCGCGGCGAATGCTGGTGGATGGCGCGCGCGATCATATCTTTCCCCACGCCGCTTTCGCCCGCCAGCAGCACGGTCGCGCGGGTGGGCGCCACGCGCATGATGGTCGAGAAGATTTCCTGCATCGGCGCGCTATGCCCGATGATGTTTTCGAACTGGTAGCGCTGGCCCAGCGCTTCCCGTAGCTCCCGATTCTCGTCACGCAATTTGCGGACTTCGAGTGCTTTCTCCACAACCACCGTCAGATGATCCAGAGAAAACGGCTTCGGCAAAAAATCCACCGCGCCCTTTTTCATCGCTTCTACCGCGATTTCCACCGTTCCGAACGCCGACATCACAATCACCGGCAGATGCCCGTTCTGCGCGTGCAATTTCTCGAGCAGAGCCAAGCCGTCCATCCCCGGCAGCTTCAGGTCGGTGAGCACCAGATCCGCTTCCCCGGCCTGTTTGAGCCCTTCCTCGGCTGTGCCGACGGCTTTCACGCCGTAGCCGTCCGACGACAGATGCAGGCCGATCACACGGCGGTGCTTTTCTTCGTCTTCGATCACCAGAACGGTTGGTTTTTCGGGCATGAGTTACTGTTCTTACTCTGCCACAGGCAGATACACTCGAAACACGGTGCCCTCGCCTACAGTGCTTTCTACGTTGATCTGGCCGCCGTGCTCATCGACAATTTTGGAGACGATCGCCAGCCCGAGGCCTACGCCTTCCGCCTTGGTGGTGAAGAACGGATTGAAGATGCTTTCGAGCTGTTTCGGGTCGATTCCTGACCCACGGTCGATCACCGCGATTTCCGCCATGTGCCCGTCCGCTGTGTTCGCCAAACGCGTTTTAACCGTCACGACCGCGCCAGGAGCGCTGGCCTGCGCGGCGTTCGATAGGAGGTTCGTGATTACGTGCGCCATCAGCTCCGCTTCCACGCGTACTGGCGGCACATCCGGCGAATAATTCTTAAATACTGTCACCGACGCCGCGGCGCCGCTTTTCTCGCGATCGAAGAGTTCGATGGCGTGATCGAGCATGGCGTGCAGATCGGTCTTCTCCAGGCGCAGATTCCGAGGACGCGCGAAATCTAGAAACCGCGTGATCAGGGAATTGATGCGATCCACTTCCTGCTGGATGTACTCGGCCATCTCACGCGCGATTTCGTTGTCGGAGGACACCTTTCGCGCCAGTAGCTCGGCCGAGGTCTTCATCGTTCCCAGAGGATTGCGCAACTCGTGCGCCAGCCCCGCAGTTAGTTGCCCCAGCGCGGCCAGGCGATCGGTGCGGCGCACCTGGGCTTCGGCTTCTTCCAGATGACGATTGGCTTCGGCCAGCTTTTCGGCGGCCGCCTGGGATTTTCGCGCCTCATTCCGGCTGGCCTGAGCCAGTTGGGCCGTCAGGAACCCCACGACAAGGAAGAATAGCGCGCGCAACACCACTTCCGGACGCTCTTCGCCTGGGAGATATTGATTTCTGAACGGCAGGAGAAGAATCATCGACAAATACACGGCGCAGGCGGCGAGCGCGGAGAGCGCCGCCCCCAACAGCCCGAAATTGGTAGACGCCGAGATTACCGGCAGGACGAGCACGATGAAATAGCTGCTCGATATGCCGCCCGGATAGATGATGGGATAGCACAGCGCCAGTTCCAGTACCAGGGCCGCGATGGATCCAATGTGTGGCTCCAGCGCATGTACGACGCCTAGGGCGACCAGCGATATCAGCACCACCGGAGCCCGTTCTGGTCCGAATATTGCGAGCGCCGAGAAGAACAGCAGCCAAACGAAATCCTGCGGTCGGACGTAGCGGCGCCAGGCTGGTGTCACTTAAGCGTTCCCATTTTAACGCGCGCTACCATGATCTTATGAAGCGAGGTCTTATGAATCGACTGATTTTGCTCGCGGGCGGAACGGTTATGGCCCTTGCCGTTTTTCGCGGCCCGATTCATGCCGAGGAAGGGATGTGGACCTTTGACAATCCTCCCACGCGGCTGATCCAGGATAAATACAACTTCGCCATCACCCAGCAGTGGCTCGACCACGTGCGCCTTTCGAGCGTCCGGCTGAACGACGGGGGATCGGGATCGTTTGTCAGCCCTACCGGATTGTTACTCACCAACCATCACGTCGCGCTGGGACAGTTGCAGAAGAATTCGACGCCCGAACACGACTACGTCAAATCAGGGTTTTACGCCCGCACATCCGCGGAAGAAATCAAGTCGCCCGATCTGGAGGTGAACGTCCTGGTCTCGATGGAGAACGTGACAGCTCGCGTGCAGGACGCCCTCAAGGGAGCGCGCAACCCGGAGCAGGAATTCGCCAAGCGCAAGGACGTGATCACCGCCATCGAACGCGAAAGCCTGGAAAAAACGGGATTCCGCTCTGACGTCGTCACGCTGTATCAAGGCGGGGAATATTGGCTGTATCGCTACAAGAAATACACGGATGTGCGGATCGTGTTCGCGCCGGAGCAGCAGATCGCGTTCTTTGGCGGCGATCCCGACAATTTCACGTATCCGCGCTACGACCTCGATTTCGCACTGTTTCGCGTGTATGAAAACGGACAACCCATCCAGAGCCAGAACTATTTGAAGTGGAACCCGAAAGGCGCAGCCGCTGGCGAGCTGGTATTCGTATCCGGCCACCCCGGATCGACGCAAAGGTTAGATACGCTGGCGCAACTCGAGGCCGAGCGCGATTTGTACGAGCCCGCAACCTTGAAGATTCTGCATAGCCGCATCGACACGCTGAAGAAGTATTCAGCCACTGGCCCGGAGGCGGCGCGGCGCGCGATGACCCAAATCTTCGGCCTGGAAAACTCGCTGAAAGCGTATGATGGGCGCGAAAAGGGCCTGCAGGACAAGCGTGTGATGGATGCCAAGCGCGCCGACGAAACGAAATTCAAGGCCCGGGTGGCGGCGAATCCGCAGTGGAAAGCGGCGTACGGGAGCGCTTGGGACCAAATCGCCGCATCCGAAAAAAAGGCGCAGACGCGTTTCAAGGAACAATATTTTCACGGACTGAATTCGTCGCTGGCTAGCTTGGCGCAACAGATCGTGCAGTACGTCGCCGAGATCAAAAAGCCGGATGGCGAGCGCTTGGCGGGTTATCACGAATCGCAGCTCGAATCGCTAAGATTGGCCTTGTTCTCACCCGCGCCGATTTATCCCGACATGGAAATCGCGCGTATCATGGGCGCCCTGGAACTGGATCTCGCCGAAGCGGGTCCCAACGATCCCTGGGTGAAGATGGTGCTGAACGGAAAATCGCCGCATGAAGTCGCGACGGAACTAGTCAATGGGACCAAACTGACCGATCCGGAAGTGCGCAAGAAATTGATCGAGGGAGGCGAGTCCGCTGTCGCAGCATCCAACGATTCGATGATCGTGCTGGCGCGCAAGCTCGATCCAACCCGTCGCGAGCTGACCAAGTGGCTGGAAGATAACGTTCAGAGCGTGGAGCAGCGCGCGGGCGAACAGCTTGGCAAAGCTCGCTTCGCGGCATTTGGGAAATCGACGTATCCCGACGCGACGTTCACGCTGCGACTTTCTTACGGCCAAGTGAAGGGCTATCCGATGAACGGAACAATCGCGCCCCCGATGACGACGATGTATGGGCTATACGACCGGTCGGCCAGTTTCGGCGACACGGGTCCGTTCGAACTGCCGCAACGCTACGTCGACGGCCGCACGAAGCTCGATCTATCGACGCCCTTCAATTTTGTCACCACGAACGATATTATCGGTGGTAATTCCGGGTCGCCCGTGGTGAACAAGAATGGCGAGATTGTGGGCTTGATCTTCGACGGGAACATCGAATCGCTGGTCGGCGATTTCGTGTATGAGGGCGAGACCAATCGTGCGGTAGCGGTTCACACGGCGGCGATTACGGAAGCCCTGCGGAAGATCTACGGCGCCGATGCGCTGGCGAACGAACTGCTGAGGTAAGCCTTCAGTCCGGTTCGATGCGGAAGTTGATGTCGACCGCCCGCGCTGAGTGGGTGATCGCGCCACTCGACAGAAAATCCGCGCCGGATTCCGCATAAGCCCGAGCGGTTTCAAGCGTGATGCCGCCAGATAACTCCGTAGTCGCGCGCTGGTCGATATACAAGACCCAATCTTTCGCTTCCGCCGGCGAAAGATTATCCAGCAGCAGATGGGTGGCCCCGCAGGCTAATGCCTCGTCCAACTCTTCGCGCGTCCGGACCTCGATCTCGATCGGCACCCCGGCATCTCGTGTGCGCTCCAGCGCTGCCCGGACGCCGCCCGCCGCAGTGATGTGGTTGTTCTTGATCAATACCGCGTCGAACAACCCCAGGCGATAATTCACCGCCCCGCCCGCGGCCGCCGCCATCTTTTCTAGCCGCCTCAGGCCCGGCGTGGTTTTGCGGGTATCCAGAATCCGGCAGCGCGTGCCCTCCACGGCGCGAACATACGCGGCGGCCAGCGTCGCGACACCACTTAAACGCTGGACAAAATTCAGAGCCGTGCGTTCGCCCGTTAGCAACGCTCGCGCTGGACCTTGGACGACGGCGATTTCGCTGCCATCCTCAAGGCGGTCTCCGGAACAGCGCGTAATCGCGACAATGCAGTCTGCAAAGATGAGCGGCAGCAACTCAACGCCCGCTAAGACCAGCGATTCGCGCGCGACCATCCGGCCTTTTGCTGTAGCCGCGGCGGGAACGCACAGATTAGTGGTGATGTCGCCCGAGCCAATGTCCTCGGCGAGCGCCCGGCGCACGGCATCTTGAATTTCGTGGTGCATTACCGGGCTCGTTAACGAACTGCGAGCATCCGCTCGATGGGTAGCGCGGCGCGCCGGATAATATCGTCAGAAAGCTCAATGCGCGGCGTCAGCATCGTCAGGCAGTCGCGCAGTTTTTCGAGCGTGTTACGCCGCATGTAGGGGCATTCGCTGCAGTTGCAATTCTCGTTGGGAACGAAGTAGAAACGCTTCTGCGGCGCCAGACGCTCCAGAGAATGGCGGACGCCGCTTTCGGTCATCACGATGTATTCTTCAGCCGGCGCGGATACGCACCAGTCGATGATCGCGCTGGTTGAGCCGATGAAATCCGCCATCGCCAAAACGTCCGCCGGGCACTCCGGATGCGCGGCGACCAGTGCCTGGGGATGCTCGGCCCGAGCAGTAGTGAGCCGGCGCGCCAGGAACGTCGCGTGTACGATGCACGCGCCCTGCCAGATGGTCATGTTTTCGCGGCCCGTCTGCTGCTTTACGTAGTTTCCCAAATTGATATCAGGGAGAAACAATATCGGATTCTCCGCGGGAATCGAGTTCACAATCCGCACCGCATTCCGCGAGGTGCACAAGATATCGCTTTCCGCCTTCACTTCCACCGACGTATTGACATAGCTAACGACGACGTGGTCCGGATGGCGCGCGCGGAAAGCCCGCACCTGCTCGGCCGTACAGCTATCCACCAGGCTGCAGCCGGCATCGAGGTCGGGCAGCACCACGGTCCGCGTGGGGTTCAGGACCTTGGCGGTTTCGGCCATGAAAACCACGCCACAGAATGCAATCACATCGCCTTCGAAGTCCCGAGCTCTGCGCGCCAGCTCCAGACTGTCGCCGATCGAATCCGCCAGTTCCTGAATCTCAGATTCCTGGTAGTGATGCGCCAAAATAATCGCGTGGCGCTGCTGCTTCAGCTCCAGTATTTCGTCAACGATGGATTGAACGGCCGGCATCGGGGAGACCTTACTATTCAAGTGTACCCCGGCTAGTATTGTTACTTAAAAAACGCCGCCATGGCCGCGTGCTCTGCCTTGAAATCCGCCAGCAGCGGGGCGATTTTTTCGTCCGGAATGCCCAGGCCCGCGATTGCTCCGGCGTCCTCGCTCAACAGCTTGGAAACGATGATCGATTCGCCGGTAGCATTGACATACCGATCCGCGGCGTTGAGGATGGCGCTGAGCGGTATGACTCCACCCGGCTGAAATGCCGGCGGCCGATGATGATCACGAACAGCAACCTGCACTTCTTGAGGAAATTTCCACTTTTCCAGAGCTTCGGCTGACAGCTCGGCGTGCGTGAATCCCAGCAGTTCCAGCTCGCATTCCGTCCAGGATCGGCTTGATTGTTCCTGAAGCTTCATCAGGCGAGCAAACTCGTCCGGCAGGCCTAGCGCAATCAGCAAACGGCCCAGATCGTGCAACAATCCTCCTACGAATGCGCCTTCGGGATACTCAGCCCCCGGAATCCGCGAGGCGATCTGATCGCTCAGAATCGCGACTGCCGCCGAGTGCCGGTTGAAGCGCACCATGGACCATGCCGGAGGGGTCTTCACCTGGGTCCACATGCGCGAAATCGACATCCCCAGCAGCGTATTGCGAACCTTGTCCATCCCCAGGAGGGCCAGCGCATGGCGCACCGAAGTAATCGTCGCGCGTCGCGCGTAGAGCGCCGAGTTCACCAGGTGAATAATATTTCCTGCCACCACGGTGTCTTTTTCGATCAGTTCGCCGAGCTTGGAGAAGGACACGTCCTCGCCCGCCAGAGAAGCCAGCAATTTGTTCAGGATTGGCGAGAAAGGGGGCAGCTTGCCGAGTGCGCCCATCGCGCGCTGAGAGAGTTTGCATTCCGAAGCTGAGACCGTGGGAGCTGAAGTCGTTTCGACCATAGGAGACCTACCCCGCCTATCGGCCGAAATCGTGGAAGACTACAGGATCAGATTTTTGCTTTACTTGCAGCGGTCTGCGGGCGTCGGCTTCTCGCGATATTTGTCGTGGCAGTTCGCGCAGGCCGTCGTCATCACGTCAGCGGCGTCCAGGATCTTATCCTGATTCTTCGATTGTGCCGCTTTATATGCCGCCATCCCAGCGTCCCGGAGGCCCTGCACGAGCTTCGGCCAATCCGCATTGGTAACAGGAACGGGCAGGCCATTAGAGCACTTGCGTCCAGGAACTGTGAGCAGGTTGGCGGCTTCCACGATCGCCAGGCTGGCATTCTCCACCGCTTCCCATTTGCCGTAGGAACTAGCCAGAGGATTGATCGCCAAGGCCGGATCCTTAGCCGGCGGCACGTCGTTCGGATTGTCGCTTTGAGCGAAGAACACCACATTTGCGCTCGGAAACAAAATCCCCTTCATGAGCTGAGCAAGCGTCGCAGGATTCCGGCTGGCAGGGGCGGATGGTGCCTTGGCTTTCGCTTTTGAGGGCGCCGGTGCTTGGGCCGCGGAGATTCCAACGAACGCAAGCATCATCAAAACCACTCCACGAATTCGCATGTTGAGCCTCTTTCAACTCACTATACAAAAAAGAACGACTATTCCGATGATCGCCGCGATACTCAACGCCGCGCCCATCAGGAAGTACTGCGGCCGGAATTGCAGAGTTAGCTGGTGCTGCCCGACAGGAACCACAACACCGCTCAGAGCATAATCGACCGGCAATACGGCGACTGGGATGCCGTCCACCGCGGCGTGCCAGCCAGGCGCGAAAGGAACCGCAATGCGAATCAGCGTCTCCGCCGGAGCCGAATACCGGATCTGATAAAAGTCCTCGCGATACCCGGTGACGGTTAGTTCCGTGGGTTGCTGCTGTGCCACGCTCCGGGTCCACCCTTCGACAACCGAACCCTCGGTCGGATCTAGGGACGCAAGATCTGCGTACCCACCCGGGGTGATTCTCGCGGGCACGGAGACCCGCCGAAGGGCGGACGGGTTCACCTCCAGGCGCCCTCGCGGGTCCACTAGGAAATTCGCACTCAACCCGTTCAGCAACCGCGGATTCGACGTAATCGCGCGCGTATATTCGGCATAGCGATTTAATTCGAGTAACCCGGCGCCCCAGCTCCCTTCTGTGCGCGTCACCAGAGATCCATCCAGGGGGCCGATGGCGATGCCGGCATTCGACATCCACAAGCGATACAGCGGTTGCTGCTTGACCTCGCGGATACGATCTTCGAAAGCCTGCTGGCGCTTTCCATACAGTTCGTCGAAGGTAATGGATGACGCATACACCAGCGGGCTCTTGTACATATTGAAATGCCACAAATCGGCCGCGATGATCACCATCAGGATGAATGGCAGGCGTTTCTGTCCCATCTTTTCCGCAGCCCATGCCGCACCGGACCCAGCGGCTAGCGCGAGGCCCAGCGCCGGCACGAACCAGATCTCGATCGGCGCATGCGCGTCACGAAAGCCGGGCAGCAGCTTGAGCAGCCGCGCAACACCCGCACCTGGACCGAACGCATACCACAATCCTGGGACAATCAGCGCCAGTATCGGTCGCATTTGGAACTTCCGGATGAGCCCTGCGATCGCGAGCGGGAGCAGGAGCAAGCCGCCGTACAGATAGAACTGGCGAATCTCTTCCGGGCCTCTATAGTCGCCGGAGATCAATCCAAAATAATCGGCAGACATGACGGCCGCGAGCGCGATCGGACGCAGCGACGCGGCCGGCGAAGTGAGAGGATGCGTGGCGTATTTGACGATCTCGAACCAAGGCAGGAGCACTACTGCGCTCAGGCAGAATCCGATCACGGGCGTAGCTACAAGCAGAGCGGCCGCGCGCTTCCAGGACTGAGCGATCAGAAAGCAGGCAAGTGCGAAGAAGCAATATAACGCTGCATCGAAGCTGCCCACTAACGTGATCAGGCCGGCCACGGCACCCGTTAGGAGCCAGTATCGCCGCTCCAATAGCGACGCCCATAGAAGCCACGGCAGCAACGCCGCGGCTTCGAACATCCCAAGTTGCGAGCTGTGCGCGGCGAAGAATCCTCCCCAGGCGTAAAACATCCCCGCGATGGCGGCGGCCACCGGATCGCCGAAGAGCTTGCGGGCCAACAGGAAGGCTCCGGCCAGTGCGAGGAACGAGTGCAGAGCGAGCTCCCAGAACAAAATGCGCGGGGTGACTCCAATCAGGTAGAACGGCCAGTGCAGCGGGTACCATGCGCCGGTTTGCGGATCGGATAAAAATGGCATCCCCGAATATAGAAACGGCGTCCAGTATGGGAGGCGTCCGGCGTGCACAGAATCCGCAAAATACTTCTGGGCGGGATAAGTAACGTCGGTCAAATCCCAGTGGATGGTCACGTTCCGCTGAAAGAGCGGGATCGACCAGAAAAGAACGGTCGCCAGCGCCAGCATGAGTAGGACAGGCGATCTTGTCGCCTGTCTCATGGTTCGTCGAGTCTCATCAAGCGCCGCCGCAGAAGATCGAGCGCGGCTTGCGTGGCGAACCCGCGTATACGTGGACGATCGCCGGGCATGGCGAACCGTAGCACCTCCGGCGGCCCTTCGGGACTCACGAATCCCACGAAAATCGTGCCCACCGGGGAGCCCGTGCTCGACTCCGGACCCGCTTCGCCTGTGATCGAGATGGCAAATGTAGAGCCCGTGCGCGCTCGCGCTCCTTCCGCCATTGCGGCGGCGACTTCTTTGCTGACCGCAGTGTGCTGGGAGATCAACGCTGGATCCACGCCCAGCAAGTCAGTCTTCATACGATCCGTGTAGGTCACAAATCCGCCGACAAAGTAGTCCGAGCTTCCCGCAATGGAGGTAATGCGCTGTCCCACCATGCCCCCGGTGCAGCTTTCGGCGACGCTCAGGGTCGCTCCGCGTTCGCGCAGTAGCGCGCCCACAATTTCTTCAAGGGGTTCGCCATTGCGCGAAAACAAATGCCGGCCAAGCAGCGCTTCAATCGGATCACCAACTTCGGCCAGCAAACGCTCGGAGTCTTCGGCCGATCCGCAGCGGGCGCGCAAGTGAATCTGGATGTCGCCCGGAGACGCCAGAATCGTCGTCGAAGGATTCGCGTATTTCGTATACACCGGAGCGATCAGAGCATCCAGATCGGATTCCGTGAAGCCGGTAACGCGGTAGAATCGCGCGCGGATGACTTGCGCGGGCAGCAGTTTGGTCAACCGAGGGACACACTCGTTGGCGAATAAAGGTTTCAGTTCGCCGGGTGGACCCGGCAGCATGATGATAATGCGGCCGTCGTTTACGATCCATTGCCCCGGAGCCGTCCCGTTGGTGTTCGGCAACACCTCCGCGCCCGCGACTACATAGGCCTGCCGTTTGTTGATCTCGGCCATGTTGCGCTGGCGGCGCCGAAAGCGTTCCTCGATGGCATCGCAAATTTCCTGGCTGAAGACCAGTTCACGATTCAGCGCGTCAGCCACAGCCTGGCGGGTCACGTCATCTTCCGTGGGGCCGAGGCCTCCGGTCAGAATCACAATACCCGCATGGGTCAGAGCGGATTGCACGGCATCCGTCAGCAGCGCGCGATCGTCGCCGATGATCAACTTCCGGTGCACTTCGACTCCGAGCGCATTCAGTTGATCGGTGATGTATAGCGAATTGGTGTCGATACGCTGCGAGGTCAGCATCTCCGACCCGACAGCGATGATTTCGGCGTCGGCCATCAATAAATTTAAGGAACGGGCCAGCCTTCGATGCGTGCGTCCACTTTGAACAGTGAGTTGTTGGTGGCCACGATCACTGATTTCGATGGTGAAAACGCCAGGCCCACAATCGCCGGGCCAGAGAGAAACAACTCGGCATTGCGTTCAGGAGAAATCCGCACGACGCCGCGACGCCCGCCGAGCGATGCTGCCACGTACAGGTTGCCCTTCACGTCGAAAGCCATGCCCTGCGGACGCCCTAGCCCGCGATAAAACGTTTCCACGTGTCCATCTTTGTCGATGCGATGGACCGCATCGAAACTCGAAGTGGTGGGACCGGTGACGTAGAGATATCCATCGGGGCCAAAGGCAAGATGATACGCGGCAATGGATGGTTCGAGCGTGGCGAACACGTAAATCTGCCGCTGCCGGCTAATCTTGAAAACCGTGCCGCTGCGATCGCCGACAAAAAGATTGTCTTCGCGGTCGAAGACGATTCCGGTGGCGACACCCATTCCCTCGACGTAGGTCGATGTGTTGCCCGAAGGCGAAACCTGGTACACCATGCCGTCATGACGGCTCGAAACGTAGAGCGATCCTTCGGCATCCAGTGCAAGGCCGGTAGCGTTCATCAGCTCGGTAACCAGCGGCTTAGGAGTGAGACTGGAATCGATCTTGTAAATCGACACCGCTGTCTTCTGACCAGCCGATCCACTGAACGTGGTGTAGATGTTGCCCAGCTTGTCGACGGCTGGATTCGAGACGGGATGCATTCCCTCCGCGATCTGAATGCCGATGTCGCAGGTCCAGGCCGCGTCTTCGTCCTTGCCGAGCACCAGCTCGCCACGCGAGACCCCTTCCGGAACGCGTACGATCATCAGCGAATCCGAGCCAATCACCACGGGGGCAGACAGCTCGCCAAAGCGCGCCGTGGGTCGATCCGCACCAACCAGGCCTTTACCGCGGATGCGGAACTCGCCACCGGGGATGGCCGCAGGCGGAGAAACGTCGGAAATCTGAGGGCGGGATTCGGGATTCTTACGAATTGCCATAAAGGAACAGCTAATAAAGATTGAACCATCCAGCGCTGTACAACACAAGTGCCGCGAAAATTCCGGCCATGGCGTCATCCAGCACAATGCCCGCGCCGCCGGGGACTTTTTCCAGTTGTCGCACCGGAGGCGGCTTCCAAATGTCGAACAATCGAAACAGCGCAAAGGCAGTGATCCAGCTGGCCGCGTTGAGTCTGGAGGCTCCCGCGAGCGTGATCCATTGGCCGACAACCTCGTCGATGACCACTACTTGTGGATCTTTACTGCCGGTGTCTTTCGCCACTCGTCCCGCGGCCCAGATCGCGGGGGCAATCAGCAGCACGCCGAACAGCGCGAGGCACGCTCCCGAAATACCCAGGTATGCATGCAGGGCCCAGGCGATGGCGAGCGCTCCCAGCGATCCCGCGGTTCCAGGACCTTTGGGAACGTACCCCAGATAAAACCAAGTCCCCAGCAGGCGCGCTAGGGCGCTCATTCCGAGTCGTCTTCCTGTTCGGGAACGTCCTCGAGAACCTGCGGATCGGCGGGCGTGGAGATCACGTATTTCTCCGACGCCAAGTTGCCCAAATCGATGATCCGGCAGCGGTCGCTGCAAAAGGGGATGAATTCGCTGTCAGGCGAAACTACTTTCCGGCAGATCGGACACCGCATAGACCTAACGAATCATTACGAACGCGCTACTAGCAGTGGGCCCTGCCTCCAGGCCGGCCGTACCGACAAGCTCGCCCGTTAAATCGTAATCGTGCGCCTTGGTGATGCGCATTCGCCGGAATTCACCTGCCCGTAGCGGTGCTTCGCCCGGATCTGAAATGTAGCAGACACCATCGATATCCGGAGCCTGAGTCGAAAGTCTCGCCTGCCAGACCAGTTCCGAATCCACCGACGGGCCTTCAATCAGTACGGCTTCCTCCCGACCGACCAGCATCCGATTGCGGGAGCGCGAAATCTTCCGCTGGATCGCCATCAGCTTGCGCTTGCGATTTTGAATCGTGCGGCCGTCCACTTTGGCGTCCAGCGCGAAACTCTTGCTGGTATCTTCGTCGGAATAAGAGAACGCACCCATTCGATCGAACTGAGCGGCCTCGACGAACTGGCACAACTCATTGAAATCCGCGTCGGTTTCGCCGGGGAAGCCGACGATCATGCTGGTGCGAATCGCTACGCCGGGGATGGTCCGGCGGATCTTTTCGAGCAGCTTGAGGAAGATATCGCCGCTCGCGCCGCGCTTCATTCGTTTCAGCACCGGAGCGCTGGCGTGCTGCAAAGGCATGTCGATGTATTTCACCAGCGCGGCATGCTCGGCGATGGTGTCGAGAAGTTTCTGCGTGACCTTGTTCGGATAACAGTACAGGAACCGGACCCACTTGGCGTGTTCTGTTTCGATTTGCGCTAACCGCGCCAGCAGGAGCGACAGACCGTCTTTCAGGCCCAGATCCTCGCCGTAGCAGGTAGTGTCCTGGCCGATCAGGTTGATCTCGCGGACGCCTTGCGAAAATAGCCGGGTCGCCTCGGAAATCACGCTCTCGAAGCGCCGGCTGCGAAAGTTTCCGCGATACTGCGGGATCACGCAGAACGTGCACGGGTGATCGCAGCCCTCGGCGATCTTGATATAGGCGAAATGACGAGGCGTGGCGAGCACGCGCGGCGTCGCGTCGTGATACAGATACGGTTCGAACGGATTCCGCTCGGCGGGCTCGACGCCTTCACAGAGGCTGGTGATCTGCTCCAGCTCGTTGGTACCGATCACGGCGTCCACTTCCGGCATGTTCTTCTGGATGTCGCCGCGATAGCGTTCGACCAAGCACCCCGCGACAATCAGTTTGCGCGCACGGCCGGTTTTCTTGTATTCCGCCATCTCCAGTATGGTGTCGACCGATTCCTGCTTGGCGGGATCGATGAAGCTGCACGTGTTGACCACGATCACGTCGGCATCGGAAGGATGCGGCGTGAGCTCATGACCTTGCGCGGTGAGCTGGCCCATCATCACCTCGGTATCGACGAGGTTTTTGGGACAGCCCAGGCTAACAAATCCAATTTTCAAAATGGGAATCCTAAATATGGCAGTGCGATTCGCCGCGCTTTTCGAGGTACTGCTGATGATACTCTTCGGCGCGCCAGAACTCGCTGGCGGGGACGATCTGGGTCACAATCGACTTGGGAAACTTCGCCTGAGCCGCTTCGCGCGACGCGCGAGCTTCCACCAGCTGCTCCGGCGTGTAGTAGAAAATGGCCGAGCGGTACTGCGCGCCCACATCGGGACCCTGCCGGTTGAGCGTGGTCGGGTTGTGATTGCTCCAGAAGACATCGAGCAGGTCGTGATAGCTGATTACATGCGGGTCGAAGGTGACCTCGACAACCTCTGCATGGCCTGTGCGATCGGTGCAGACGTCTTCATAGGTTGGATTTTTTGTGTTCCCGCCCATGTAGCCGACCTGGGTCGACTTCACTCCAGCCAGGCGGCGAAACGCAGCCTCCACGCCCCAAAAGCAGCCGGCACCAAAACTGGCCTTGCTGAACTGCGTCTCCATACCTTGATTGTACCGCCCCGGCTTGCCGGAACCAGAAAAGACGGGTTAGTCTGGGTTTTGCCCAAGCTTCGTGTTACAAATCAGACTCGCGGGCGGATGTTGGCCGATCGGGCCGATATTGCCGACACCAGCGCCAAGCGTCGCACCGGTCTGCTGAAGCACAAGGGCCTGGCTCCCGGCGAGGGATTGTGGATCGTCCCTTGCGAAGGCGTCCACACCTTTGCCATGAAGTTCCCGATCGATGTCGTGTTCCTCAATCGCAAGCGTAAGATCCTGAAGGTCCGGCCAAATATGGTGCGCAGACGGATCGCCCTGAGCCTGATGGCGCATTCTGTGCTGGAGCTGCCCGCGGGGACGCTGGAGCAGACCGGAACCGAGCGTGGCGATCAACTGAAGCTCGAAGAGTATGAGTATTCTCCGGGAGCATAGAATGGCGAAGCAGATCGTCGGTTTGAGGCTTGAACGCGAGGCCGAGCAGCCGGATGGTGTGGCCTTTAAGAATTTTCAGTTCGCCGAGCAGTTTTTCACAACGCGTTCCCGCTGGCGTCGGTTGACCTCGCGGGCTGTCTTCACGATGGACATGTCAAGCTCGTATTCGGGAGCCGCGGATACCAGCGCTGCGGTATCTTTTCCGAAGCACGAGTCGCCCATCTGCAAGAAGCGCATGCCGATGCGGCGTCCAAACCCATGCCACGCGCGACCTGCGAGATATCGGGTGTCCGCGGATTCGCTGTTCTTGATGGCCGTCGCGGAGCATCCGCCTCCAAGGTGCAGCGTGATGATATTGGTCTGCGCCTCGGAATCGCAGCGACGCGCTTCCGGGATTTAGGAGCTGAGCCTGGTGCAGGCTGACTAGCGGGTCTCGAAATCGCGCGACTTCAAAATCCCTGCATGGCCCTGGCGAGAGCCGTGAGTTCGAACAAACCGTGTTCGACTCGAACGCCTGCAAGCCAACTAGATTGTTCCTGATTGCAGTACACCACTTCGCCCAGGAGCAAATTGTCGTCGTACTCGATTTTCACCAGTGTGGATGGTGGCAAGGGCTCGTCGAGTCGGATCTGGGTGCCCCCTTCACTGAGGTTTCGAATCACGCCATGAAGAATCTGGCCGAGTGCCCCAACAACGGTCACCATGGCCGGGTGACTGAGCTGGTGGCGTTCTGCCTGCCGCTGATCCAGAAGGGGTATGGAGCTTTGATCCGAACTCTGGTCACGGCTGCGATCGAACGAAACAGGCGCGTCCAGGAGTGTGGTTTGCGGCATAATCCTATATTCCGCATTCCCCGTCGGGAATGAAATAGGTCTCCGGCCCTATATGACTCAGGTCGTTGCATTAGAACCCTGAGCCGGATAGTTCTACTATCGGGGAATTCCGGTGATATTTGCCAGCTCTCTTTCAGGGCGTGGACCGGCTTCCATCCGAGTGCTTGCCGCGACAACCGGCGCATCGTCCGCGAAGCCATGACACTACTTGATTGTCCGATGATGGACATGCCAGCGAACGGATTGAAACTGCGATCCGAGACTATTGGAACGCCCATTAGTCCTTGCTGTGTTATACCTTGTGCATGAGCCGGCCCCGGCCGTCCTCGGCAAACATGCACCACACATCTCAAGAGCGTGAACCTAAATGATAAAGCCCATAGCCACGCGTGGATCGAGGGTTCCCAAAGGCTGGGGCGAAGAGCTTATATTCGCGAACGGCGAGCTGTATTGCGGCAAGTTATTAGTCTTTCGTAAGGGCGCAAAGTCCAGCATGCACTACCATCTGCTCAAAGATGAGACGTGGTACGTCGCTGCCGGCGAGTTTATCCATCGATGGGTGGATACCGAGATTGGGCAGCATCATGAGCAACGTTTAATGCCTGGTGATGTCGTTCGCCATATAACCGGTCAGCCGCATCAAGTGGAAGCACTGACCGACGGGACCATCTTCGAGGTATCGAGTCAGCACTTTGATACGGACAGTTATCGAATCCAGAAGGGGGATTCCCAAACCCACACCGGCAGCATAGCCGCCCCCCAGCCCTGATTCCAGAGAGAATCCCGCAAATCACCCATATTCTAGGTGTTCGGCCACTAAAAACTTTGCCGGAATCTACCGATCTATCCGTTAGATAAGACAGGGAGGCTTGATGCCAAAGTTCATTCGGCGATTTATTGCTCTGGGCGTTCTATGCGCAGGAGCCGCTTTCGGACAGCAAGGTTCCTTCGGCCAGATCGCTTATGGCGGCAGTTGGCAAACCACGTTCACCTTGGTCAACCTGAGCTCAGCGAGTACGGCCACCGGCACACTCTCTTTTTTCGGAGATAACGGTTCGCCCCTGATTGCTCCGGTCCAAGGCTATGGGAACGTCTCTGTCTACACCTTTGCAATTCCACCAGGTGGCTCGCAGAGCGTTGTGCTTTCCACCTCGGACCCCACCACGATTCAGGGTTGGGCCAGCATGAGCACCACGGGTGCCGTGCGCGGACAAGCCTCCTTTCGCGTTTTCCTGCCGAAGGGAGGTATCTCGGAGGCCGTGGTTCCGCTGACGTTGCCTGGCTCAGCGCTATGCATACTTCCTTTTCCGCCGTCCGGTGATCCCGTAATCCTGATCCCATTCGATAACACGAACGGCCAATACGTCACTTCAATCGCCATCGCCAATACGACGACTGTCGACATGCCCAGCATTGCAATGGAGTTTGTCGATCAATCCAATAATCTGCTGCAATCGGCTACGACGAGTCTGCTCGCGATGCAACACACCGCGTTCGTGACGACAGATAGATATCAGGCCTTGGCGGGGCAAAAGGGTATTTTGCGGATTCATGCGGATCCGGCGAAGCTCACGGTACTAGCATTGCTCTCGAACCTTGCGAGTACGGGTTCGATTACGACGATCATTCCGGTAACCCAGTAGCGAGTTCGAAGCCATCGATTCTATGGGCCGCTTAGCCCCCCCGGCATAAGCGAACAGGCGGACGCCGCCAATCGACTAAATCCAACCAGACTGTGCGATAAGCCGAAAACGGCCAGATCGGCCTGCGGCAGGCGTACGAACTGTTAAAATACCTGGATCTCCCAGTTCGGACACCTATGATGTTTTCACGACCACGTTTCAGGCATGCTCTGGTTGCTTCAATAGCTGTCCTTCTACCGCTTCAGGGCCAGCAGAATTCTCCGGCGTTTCTAAAGCACATCTTTCCCTCGCGCGACAATGTGAGTGGGACTACCGCCAATCAGGGCACTGGCGGAGGAATCGGCCAACTGGCGACGGCTGGCAACGGGATCACCTATCATGGCGGTCCGTTGATGCTCGGCACTCCCAATGTTTATTACATCTGGTACGGCAATTGGGCTTCCGACCCAACCGGAGTCACGATTCTCCAACACCTCATTCAGTTCGAAGGAGGATCGCCCTATTACGGCGTCAACACTACGTACTACGACGGAAGCGCGACGCACATCAGCAATTCGATGAACTTTGGGCCGTCTTACTCGGACAACTACTCCCGGGGCAAAGTTCTGGGAGACGCGGACATTCTGGCAATCGTAAGTGCGGCCATCACCGGAGGCCATCTCCCTAGCGACCCGAACGGCGTCTATTTTGTACTCACGTGGCAGGACGTCCAGGAAACTTCAGGTTTCATCAGGAAGTACTGCGGCTGGCACACCAATGGCACCGTTGGCGGGGTGGACATCAAATATGCCTTCGTCGGCGATGCGAACACTCAAGGTCTCACCTCTTGCGCTGAGCAGACTATCAGCAGTCCGAATGGCGATCCCGCAGCTGACGCCATGGCTTCCGTGATCGCCCACGAATTAGAGGAATCCACCAGCGATCCGGACTTGAACGCCTGGTTCGACAGCTTGGGGGAAGAAAACGCCGACAAATGCGCCTGGACGTTTGGAACGACGTACCCCGCCATCAACGGTTCTTCAGCGAACATGAATCTTGGCGGGTTCGATTACCTGATCCAGCAAAACTGGGTAAATTCGTCCGGGGGCTACTGTGCGCTCAGCCTGCCAAACGCGCCATCCCTGACGGCATCAATCAGCCCCAGCAGCGGCGCCGCAAACAGCAGCGTTCCAATCACGATCACGGGTACAAATCTGAGCGGTGGAGCCATCAACATCAGCGGCACGGGCGTTTCCGCAAGCAATGTCAGCACCAGCGCAACTCAAATCACCGCCACATTTACGATTGCCGCTACCGCGGCTGCGGGCGTCCGAAATGTGACAGTGACCACGGCAGGTGGTACCAGTAACGCGGAGACCTTTACGGTAATTACTACGCAGGTGGCGACGCCGACGTTTACGCCGCCCGCGGGAACGTATAGTTCGGGGCAGTCGATAACGATCGGCACAACTACTGCGGGAGCTTCGATCCGTTACACCACCGATGGATCCACCCCCACTTCCAGCTTCGGGACGGTCTATGTCAGCCCGGTTCCGGTAAGCAGCAACCTGACACTTAAGGCCATCGCCTACAAGACCGCGATGACCGACAGCCTGGTGGCTTCGGCCGCCTACACCATCAGTGGCGGCGGTGGTGGAGGACCGAGTTGGTACAACTCCTCCTGGACCAACCGCAAGGCCATCACCATCGATCACACCAAGGTGTCGGGAGCCTCGAATCTCACGAACTTCCCGGTGCTGATTTCGCTGGCTAGCGATACGAATCTGCAAGCCTTGGCACAATCGAACGGGAACGACATCCTGTTCACAGCTTCCGATGGAGTGAGCAAACTAAATCACGAGATCGAGTCGTACAGCTCCAGTAACGGGAAACTGAACGCGTGGGTGCAAGTACCGTCATTGAGTCCGACGGCGGACACCACCATCTACATCTACTACGGCAACGCTGCGGCTGCGAACCAGCAGAACAAGGCTGCAGTCTGGGATAGCAGTTATCGCGCGGTGATCCACTTGGCCGACAACACCGCCACGCCCGCAGTGACCGATTCGACGTCAAACGGCAACAATGGGACGGCATCGGCCAACAGCAGCACGCTCGATACTCCAGGTCAAATCGGTGGAGGGTTCGCGCTGAACGGGAGCAATGGCGTATCGTTCTCGGGAATACCGACGGGCAGTACGTTCACGATGGAAGCCTGGGTCAATCTGACCAACACTGCCGGCTACCAGAATGTAATCACCACCGGAAGCGGCCTGGGTTGGTGGATGCATGGCGGCAAGATCAGCCTGTACACCAATGGAGCGCATGATGGAACGGCTGTCTTATCGACTGGGACGTGGTATCACGCCGTGATCGTGCAGGATGGAGTGAACTTTATTTACTACTTGAATGGTGCAGTGGATACGACGGTGACCGGTGCGATTCTATACACGGCCAATATCACGGATTCGGGAGCAGACGGAGGTTCATCGGGCGGGGGAGAGACTTTTAGCGGCAAGCTAGATGAGCTGCGCGTATCGAATACCGTCCGATCGGCCGACTGGATCCTGACGGAATTTCGCAATCAAGGCGCCCCGGGAACCTTCTATGCCTTGGGTTCCCAGGAAACTGGCCCCTAGGGCCGGCTCAATTAGTGGGTTTCAGCTCAATGAACAGCGAGATTTGACGGCCTGCTACCTTGGGTCCCAAGTTCCCTTCTGCACCCAGCCTGTATTGGTCGAACCGTCTCCATCGGCGCCATACATATAGATGTTCTTCGGGCCTGTGTAGGCGCCCTTAAACGTGATGTCGAGCGAAATAACTGTAGATAGCTCCGTCGTTGTAACCGAGGTCGCGCCAATCGCACACTGGCTATTCTGCACCGGCGTGGACGAACCAGCGGGTTTCACGTCGGCACCCATGGCGCTGTCCCATTCCAGCTGGAGACTTCCCACATTCCGGTCGTAGACGACGTAGCACGAGTTTTGGACATCCAGCAGTGGCGCGAACAGCATCGCCGCGGCAGCCAGATTCGCAGCGTTTTGACTGTCAGTGAATACAAAGGTGAAGGTCTGCGTGATGCCCTGGCCGGCGTTCGGTA
>JAICXC010000031.1 GCA_025980665.1 Bryobacteraceae bacterium | reverse complement strand
TTGGGGGGCTCCGCTCGCCGCGATGATCGCGACGTATTGTTTGCCGTTCTTGCCCTGAAAGGTGATGGGCACCGCCGTCGAAGTGTAGGGCAGTTTAGTGACCCACAATTCCTTGCCGGTTTTGGAGTCGAAGGCTCGGAATCGGGCGTCTCGTGTTGCTCCGACAAATACCAAGCCTCCTGCGGTAACAATGGGTCCGGCGCTGTTGGCGGATCCGGCGAGTTGCTTCCCCTCGGGCAAGCTCTCTACGAGTCCGAGGGGAACCTGCCAGGCAAATTCACCCGTGTTCGCGTTGACCGCGATCAGACGACCCCACGGTGGCCGGAAGCAAGGCAGGTTTGCGATCGTGCGGCCGCTCGCATCTTTGATTGGCGCGTTGAAGCCGAAACCTCGCGGCCCGCCCCGCACGTACTCCACCAGGCCTTCTGCATTTCCGGGCGTGTACTTGGGATTCTTTTCCATCCACCCAGTGCCCGGGCTATCCTTCGTCGCGAGAAACACATAACCCAGCTTCGGGTCGGTCGCTGTGCCGCCCCAGTTAACACCACCGTCCAAGCCGGGAAAATTGATGGCCGGCTTGGTGTCGGCGCCATCGGCGTGGTACGGCCATGGCGTGTACGGACCCGCGTTGTAAGGTTGCCACTTGTCGTACCACTCCTGGCAAGCTTTGGCGTGCTCCGGAGTAGTGTCCGCGGCGGTCACGAGATCGTTCTTGGTGAAGCTTACGCGCGCGATGGGAGGCGGCTTCAACGGAATGGGCTGCGTCGGCGAATAGTGCTCGCCGGGCACGTCGCCCTGTGCGACTGGACGCTCCTCGACACCGAAAACCGGCTTGCCGGTGGTGCGATCCAGAATGAACATGTAGCCGATCTTACCTACCTGCGCCAACGCGGGGATTTTCTTGCCGTCCTTGATGATATCCACCAGTCCCGGAGCCGGAGGCAGGTTGTAATCCCACAGCTCATGATGTACGGTCTGGAAAAACCACTTCATTTTTCCGGTTTCAGCGTCCAGGGCGACAATGGAATCGCCGAACAGATTGTTGCCGGGGCGATCGCCGCCATAGAAGTTGGCTCCCGGTTCGCTGACCGGAAGATAGAGGATGCCCCGCTGTTCGTCGACGGTCAAAGCGAACGACCAGACGTTGTTGCCGGTGCGATTTTTCCAACTGTCGTTCAACCACGTTTCGTTGCCTGGCTCACCCGGTCGAGGTATCGTGTGGAACTCCCATATCTGCTTACCGGTTCGAGCATCGTATCCATGGGTATCGCCGCGCTGACCGCCGGCTTGCTCGAGCGCCGGATTGATATGCCGCTCGCCCGGCCCGTAGAAATTGGTTCCCAGCAAGATGGTGTTCTTGTAAATGGTTGGAGCGCCCGCGTAGGCCACTTCCAGATCGACCTCGCCTTCCCGTCCGAAACCGGGATCGATTTTGCCAGTGTTCGCATTCAGCCCTACCATCTTGTGGCCAGTCGTGAAGATGATACGCGGCGGATTGCTGCGATCTCCGGGCCAGTATGCCAACCCTCGCTGGGAGGCAAGTCCGGTCTTCAGCTCGTAACTCCAGATTTCTTTTCCAGTTTCCGGGTCCAGCGCAACCACGCGGTTCCCGGCAGGCGTGTACAGTACGCCGTTTACCACGATGGGCGTGATTTCCTGAAAGATTTCCGCCGGACTGGACGACGTCAGAGCTTTGCCTTCCGGCTGTAAACGGTAAGCCCACGCCTGGGTCAACTTAGCTACGTTGGCGGTGTTGATCTGTGTAAGTGGCGAGTAGCGAGTGCCTGCCAGATCGCGATTGTACATTGGCCAGTCGGCTGCGGCTTTCGTGCCCTGAGCTGTTTGTGAGAGCAGGAGTGCCGGGATAGCGGCGCAACAAACCCCGACGATGATCCACTTCAAGCGCATGAATTTCATTTTTTACCAAGGTAATGGACGGCGTCCCGTTCCTCGCACACAAACTCCATCAGTTCGGTGTCTGGCATCAGACGGTGATTCACCCGAACCGTAAAGGGCCTGGTGTAGGCTTTCGGGTCCTCTATAGTGATGTCAATCTGCATCGATCCGAAAGTTGGCCGGCGCCAACGCTCCGTGATCTTTCCGGTGCTGGTCAACGGACTGCCTTCGACATCCAGCCATACGTCGTCACGGAAGCCGGTGGTTTCGACCACCAGTGTATCGCCATCCCAGTGACCGACCGAATACCCGTACCACCAAGGGCTCGGATCATTCTTCGGCAGGGATCGTCCGTCCATGAGGATCTGGCGGGTGTTTCCGTTGGCCTCGTAGAGAATCACGATCGCCTGAGGCGTCTGGAGGATTTTCCTCGGCTGGGGATGCATGTGCAGTTGGGTCAGACCCAGCGGCAAGCAGTGCGCATCTGGATTGTCCTTGTTGTCATCCCCTTTGCGTTGGGCTCGCACCTGCGCGGCCCAGGGAGTCATCGGCGGCAGACCTTCCTTAAACCCCGCGCCGATGTTGAAGAATTGTCCTACCGGAGGATCGTCGTTGTTAGTCGGAGGAGCTGGAGACGCCGGCGGAGGAGGAGCAGGAGATGGAGAAACCGCGGGAGCTCCCTTGGCTTGCCCCTTTGCCGCGCCTCGTCCCGGACCACCACCACGTGCCGGTTCCCATAGACCTGTGAAATCGATTTTTCCCTCGGCGGTTCGTGGCGGTGGTGCCGTGAGATCCACTTTGCCGTCCTTTGTGCGGGGCCCGGCCGTGGGGTAGTCAGCCCATTGGCCGAAAAGCGCGGCGGCGCCGGAACCCAGTCCCATCGCCACGACGGCTGAACTCGTGAAGAATCTCATATTCAGTTTCATTTTGTCCTTCGGCTGGATACTATATCTATGTTCGCGGCAAAAACTCCTTAATCCACGGGCTCGATCCGCAGCACAGTCCCATCAGCGTCGTTCCCCCCGGACTTGCCCTCCGTGACTACATAGATGTAGCCATCTGGGCTCTGCTGGACGTCGCGGATCCGCATTTTAAGAGGGATAAGCAATCCTTCTCGCTTCTCCGCCTGCGAGGGCTGATTGAAGGCCATGCGAATTAACTGCTGCTGGGTGAGGGAGCCAATGAAAAGATTGTTCTTCCACTTTGGAAATTTGTCGCCGGTGTAAAAGATAATACTGGACGGGCTGATCGAGGGCACCCAAAATATTCGCGGGTTATCCATGTCGGGCCGCGCCCACGGCTGGTCGGATACCAGCGAACCCGTGTAATTCCGTCCCATAGAAACCAGCGGCCAGCCGTAGTTGTGACCCGGCTGAAGGATATTCACTTCGTCGCCGCCCATCGGACCGATCTCTGCCTGCCACAGGGCGCCGGTCTCGGGATGAATCGCCAGCCCGTATCCGTTCCTGTGACCGTAGGTGAAGATTTCAGGCTTCGCATCCGCGCGGCCCACGAAGGGATTATCCGGCGGCACGCTGCCGTCGTCGCGCAGGCGCAGAGTCTTGCCCACGTGGTTATCCAGCTTCTGCGCTTTCATCCGGAGGCTGTTGTCCTCGCCGCCATTGCAGCAGATGCGGTCCCGGTCTCCGATGGTCACGTAGAGCATGGCGTCCGGGGTGAAAAAGATCCTCCCCGCGAGGTTGCCGCCGGTCTCCCACGCGTCCGCGACAAAGATCTCCCGAACGTCCTCGAGCTTGCTGCCGTTCAGACGCCCGCGGGCGATGGCTAGTGTAAATCCACGGTCGCCCTGCTTCGGATAGGAGACGTACACGAGCCTGTTTTGCGCGAACTGCGGGTGGACGGCTACGAAGTGGAGTGCGTCGCCGCCTTGGCCAGGCGCGCTCGGGGAAGTCCACACGGGATCCGGCTCCAGAAGGCCGTTGTGGATCATCCGCAGCCGGCCATTCTTCTCCGTCACAAGGAGGCGTCCGTCAGGCAGAAATGCCAAACCCCAGGGATGCACGAGACTGCTCGCTACGGTGACGACTCGGATCTTCCCGCCCTGCACATCCAGCACCTGCGGGCTGGCATTCGGCGACTGAGTACGGCCAGGGACAGCCAGGAAACACGACAGCGCGACAACATGCCAAGGGGACCAGCGGTATTCGTGAATCATTTTTCGCTCATCCTCATTTGCACGGTCTCGTTACTTCGCTTGCGTATTCTTGCCCGCCCCGCCCTTGCCCTGCGGGGCTGGTCGCTCGAAAATTTCCAGGTTCATGCCGTTGGGATCTTCGACAAAAATCGTGTGCGTGCCTCCGCCGAAATCCACGATCTCACCGTTGGTGGAGATGATATTCACTCCCGCCGCCTTCATCTGACCGATGGTGGTGGTTTCGTCATTGACCTGGATGCACAGCGCGGGCGCGCCGGGATCGCGAACTCGCAGATGAAACTTGGTGCGCGGAACGCCGCGGAACTCGGTGAATTCGACGGAAGCCGGCGGCCCAGGAATCACGCCGGACAGCTTGCGAAATTCCGTGCCTGCGGGCGCGCCGACCAATTGCAGCATCGCAGGATCCTTGGAGAACGCGGAAGATCCCGTCAGGTTAATCCCCAGCTTCCCGGTGTAAAACGCGCGTGTCGCATCGGCGTTTTCCATGGTGTACGCGAGCGAAACGCGATGCACGTTGCCCTCCGGCGCACCCGCCGCGGGGGTCTCCTGGATCAGTTGAAGGAAGAAGCCGTCCGGATCGCGAAACATGACCGAGCGGGCTTTACCCTTTGCCGTGGCGATCTCGACGGGCGCGCCGCCGGTGGTCACAATTACTGCATTGGCTTTTTTTGCATTCGCCAGAGCCCCGTCGATATCGCGGACGTAGAACACCGCGCTGGCGGCGCCAGGATCGGTATACTTCGCCTGGCCGGGTTTGCGTTCCAGCCCCTTGAAATGGGTCAGCTCAAGCCGCATCCCGCCGGGCAGTGCAAGCATGGAAAGCCGCAGCGTGACTCCGGGGGCATTCGTAAGCAATGGCACGGCGGGATTCGTGAAATCCGACGGATTGCCTTTCAACCCGAACACGTTGTTATAGAATGCGAGCGTGGTGTCGAGATCGTCCACCGCATGGATGAAATGCGAGAGAGCCTTGGTAGGGGAGTTTGACTGGGCGGTCGCGATCGCGGCGAAAAAAAGACTAAGCGTGAGTTTTTTCATGAGCCTATTTCCTCCCGGGATGTTCGAGGGTGGGGCACCTGCGCGGCCGCGGTGATTAGAACGGCTACCCCCAAGGTTGAGGCGCGGAAAAATTGCATGCAATCTGGATGGATCGTAACGAATCGAGGCTTAGGAGTCAAGTCGCATCAGGTGATGGATCACGGCAAGCGGAAAGCGATCATGGTCTCCTGGGCGGCGATCAAAACGTACTGCTTCCCGTCCTTGCCCAGGTACGTGATGGGATTGGCGAATGCATCCGCCGGTAGTTTCGTCTGCCATAGCAGTTTCCCAGTCTTCGATTCGTAGGCGTGAAAACGCTGATCGTCCGTGGCGCCGATGAACAATAAGCCGCTCGCAGTGGCGATGGAACCGCCGATGTTGTACGATCCCGTATTTATTACGCCGATCTTTTCCAACGATTCGACGCGTCCAAACGGTATGCGCCACGCGACATCGCCGGTATTCACATTGATCGCGAATAGTTCGCCCCACGGCGGCGATTGGCACGGCCAACCCGTAGCTGGGTTCGTGATCGATCCCACGTTCTTGCGTACGAATGGCATTTGACTCGAATCGCCCGCTCCGCCGATCTTCGTTGGACGATCCTTCGCCGGAACCTGCGCCACCATCTTCTGGACTCCACCGCGGTCGTGTGAGTTTATGAAGAAGTAGCCCAGCTTGGGATCGTAGCTGCCGCCGCCCCAATTAAAGCCGCCATCCGGACCGGGAAATACAACCGTATCGGTCAGGCGCACCGGAGCATAAGGGCCATCGTTCTGTGCGTTCTTGAACAGCTCTTCGCAATATTTCTGCTGTTCTGGAGTGAACTTCGTTATCTCATCCGGTTTCCAGGTCATGCGCGCAAGCGGCGGCGGCTTGAGAGGAAATGGCTGCGTGGGCGAGTACCACTCGCCGGGAACGTCTCCCTTGGGGACGGGCCGCTCCTCCAGGCCGTAAATAGCTTTCCCCGTTCGGCGATCCAGAATAAACACCAGGCCTGACTTGGCGGTCTGAATTAACGCCGGGATCTTCTTGCCATTCTTGACCACGTCGATGAGCGTCGGTTGCGGAGGCAGATCGGTATCCCAAAGGTCATGGTGCGTGGTCTGCAGGTACCACTTCATTTTTCCCGTCATCGCATCCACGGCGACCAGCGAGTTCCCGAACAGATTCGCGCCGGGCCGGTCACCGCCGTAGCGATCGTCGCTGGGCCCCCCGATCGGCATCAACAGCGTGCCGGTCTCCGTGTCCACGGTAAACGTGCTCCATACATTTACGCCCGAGCGGTTCTTCCAGCCGTCATCGAGCCACGTCTCATGCCCGACTTCACCCGGTTGAGGAACCGTATGAAACGTCCAAACCAATTTCCCGGTAGCCGCATCCCAGGCGCGCACATCGCCACGCCCGCCATAAGAGCCGTTGTCTTGCAGGTGCGTTCCGGTGAACACCAGATTTTTGTAGATCGCCGGCGCGCCGTTCAATCCGTAGGGAGCGCTCTCGAGCCCCGGACCTTTCATCCCAGGTTTCAGATCGAGTTCGCCCTCTTTGGCGAAGCCCGGCACTAACTTGCCGGTGCGAGCGTTCACCGCAACTAAGAAGCCGTCTTCCGTGCCGAAGAAAATCGTCGGAGGAGCATTCTTGTTGCCGGGCCAGTATGCGATCCCGCGAGAGGTGCGCGCGGCGTGCTGGTGATCGAACTTCCAGAGGGTCTTTCCGGTTTCGGGTTCTACGGCTACCAGGCTTTGAAACGGAGTGACGAAGTACACGACACTGTTCACCATCAGCGGCGTGGTCTTCGACTGTGCCTGGCTCTTGGCGACCGAGGAGGCTGGCCGCGTTTCGTATTTCCAGGCCTGGACTAATGTGGATACGTTGCCCGGGTTGATTTGCGTAAGAGGCGAGTAGCGCTGCGCCCCAGGGTCGCGGCCGTAACTCGGCCAGTCGTTCTGTGCGATTGCCTGGACCGCGATGGTCGCCAATCCAACGTTCAAACCTAGAAGCAAAGTTCGGATTCGCATTGTTCCTCTCGGCACCGGACATTATACAGG
The DNA here is from genome assembly GCA_025980665.1 of Bryobacteraceae bacterium. Lineage (GTDB taxonomy): Bacteria > Acidobacteriota > Terriglobia > Bryobacterales > Bryobacteraceae > Palsa-187. The sequence continues at coordinate 38,953 of JAICXC010000031.1, read as the reverse complement.
TGCTACGGGCTCCGGAACACTCAACTCATTATCGAGCCGACTGTCCTAGGTCCTTGACTTTGCCTTACCAATCTTTTATTTCCCGCAGCGTCCGTTCAACCAACCATAGCTACTTGGCGCACAATGGTCCCGGACGCTTCAGGCCACGATATACGGAATCACTCAGCCCGAGTCTCTTTCGGATCGAAAACTGAAGCTTGGTGAGTGTAGGCGTTTTGTATTCCTCGCACACAACGCCGTCCCAGACATCCCCCGTCTTTGGGTCGACCGCGAAGTGCCCAACAGTACCGCTGCCCCCTGGGTTGTCGACAGTCACCACGAAGAAGTAGTAGTCGGGAGAGTAGTAATCAGGGTATCCGTCAATCGAAAGTCCGGGAGCCTTCAATGCCCATGAGGGCAGAGCGCGTGCACAAGGCGCTTCGCATCCTCCGAACTCACACGGGACTCGCCGAGAGCCAATCCAGCAATCAGAACAGCGAGCGTCCAGCGAGGCACGATATCATCCTATCCCACGTTACGGCACCGTCCTGTTCCCGCCGCTCCGACGCGCGAGCCGTTTTGGGGGCCACCCTATCGAACCAGGTGCTGCAGGTCCTTGTTGTTGTCCTGGCAGAAAAAATCGATCATTTCCGTGTCGACTAACGGCCTCATGTGCAGAGCTACAGTCCACGGTTTGGTGAAGACGTGAGGGTCATCGACAGTCACATCGATGTCGAGGCTGCCGAAGTTAGGACGACGAATGCGCTCGGTAACGCGAGCTTCGCTAGAGAAGAAATTGCCGGCCGTGTCGAGCCAGGAATCGTCGCGATAGCCTGCCGATTCCACCACCAGCGTGTCGCCTTCCCAATGAGCAACCGAGTAACCGTTCCAGGTCGGCACCATGTCTTCGGGGAGTTTGCGGCCGTCGAAAAACACCTGCCGGTAACTGGCGTTGAATTCGTCCAGGATGACGAGCTGAGTGGGCGTCTGGAAAACCTTAATGGTTTCCGGGAAGGCCCAGGCGCGGGGGAAGTTGGGAGGCATGCAGCGCATGTGGGGGTCGATGTAGGCAACGTCCTTGGAGCGGCTTTTGAATTAGGTCCGCCGCCCAGGGCTGGTAGGGGAGTCCGTCCTTCATGCCCGCTGCGATGTTAATGACTTGCGGCGTTAATGGAAGCTCGGTGCACTGCACGCCGCGCTCGCCAGAGTTGCAGGGCAGGACCTCGCGGGGGATCCACATGCCGGAAAAGTCAGGTTTACCTGCGGAAGTCTTGGGCGCGGGTGCAGCGAGGTCCGGTTTGCCATCACTCGTGCGGGGGATCCCAGCCGTAGGTAAGTTGAGCCACTGAGCGGCCACCGGAACCCCAAACAAAATAATGAGGTGGATGATGCGCATCGGTGTAATCATACGCCAAGTACTCAGAACAGTGGCACCCGGGTTATTTCATCGCGGCGGCTCCGGCTTGGGCGGTGCGGCCGTCCTGATCGCTACTGCCGCCCGACGCCCCGACGGCGCCAATAACTTTGCCGGCGACGACGATGGGGATGCCGCCTTCGACCGGCACCGCCCCCGTCAGGCCGAGAATTCGGAGGCCATCGCCGCCGGCAGCTAGGGTGTCTTGAAATGATTTTGTGGGACGGCGGAAGAGCGCCGCTGATTTGGCTTTTTCCATGGCGATTTGGACGCTCCCTAACTGGGTATCCTGCATCCGTTCGAAATACACGAGGTAGCCGCCGGTATCGACCACCGCCACTGCCATGGCCCAATTGTTCTTACGAGCTTCTGCAATGGCCGCAGTCGCTATTTTCTTCGCGGCATCGCTAGAGATCGCTGTACCGTACGGAGTGTTGGCCGGTGGAACCAGCTTCGTTTGTGCGGCGGCCGCAACAGTGAGCACCAGAGCGGCTAAGGTGGATTTTAGTTGCATTGGTTTATTATCGGTCAAGTGGACTCCGTGCAAATGCCCACGCTACAGGAGCAATTCGGCCAGATCGACATCTATCTGTTCGACCAGCTTTTGAAAGGCCGCATCTCGCCCGGAATGCGAATACTGGACGCTGGATGCGGTGGGGGTCGAAACCTCGTCTATCTGCTGCGGGAAGGGTACGAAGTTTATGCAGCGGATTCGGACCCACAGGCAGTGGATGGCGTGCGGTCCATCGCCCGCAAGCTCGCGCCCACGCTTCCGGAGAGGAACTTTCGAGTCGAAGCCGTCGAAGACATGTCTTTCGACGATGCCTGCGCGGATGTGGTCCTCAGCAGCGCCATTCTTCATTTCGCCCGCGACGACGCACACTTCGAGTCGATGCTGCGCGGATCATGGCGGGTTCTGAAACCCGGCGGTCTTTTCTTCTGCCGGCTGGCATCCTCGATCGGCATGGAGAGCCACGTGGAACGGATTCACGGACGCCGACACAGGTTGCCGGATGGTTCGGAGCGGTATCTGGTGGACGAAGCGATGCTCGACTCGATCACCAAGCGGTTAGGCGCTGAAGTAGCCGACCCGTTGAAGACCACGATTGTCCAAAATCAACGCTCGATGACGACATGGGTCTTGCGGAAGAAACAGCGCTGAGAGAGCCAGTCTACTCGGGGGCGCTGGTTGGCGGCGTCACCCCATTCAGTCTCAGGTAGACGGCCATATAACCATACATCTCATTGGAATGGCGAATCAGATTATAAAGAGTGGCAAGTCTGGAACGAGTTGGTTCCGGAGGGAACGGACCGCCCAGGCGTGAACTGACCATTTCGAGCGCCGTTACATCGGTCAGCGTGTCGAAAACGCGGTCGCAATAATCAAACGATTCCTTGAGCGAGGCCACCAGTTCCGCCTTGGACGTTTTAGACGCTGCGCCGAGCGGCTTGCGCTCGCCATTCAGTCCGGAGCAAACGTTCATGTTTGCATCGGCGATATGAGCGATGCGCCGGGCAAAAGTCTCTACCTCCGGCGTTGGCCGGAAACTGTATTTCTCGGCCGGCATCTTATCGGCCAATTTGGTGAGGTTGTTCTTGATGGTGGAGTAGCTCCACTTCACCTCGGTGCTGAGCGGATTCGGGGATTGCGCCGAAAGCCCACAGGCGCCGCCAAGAACGACAAGCACGAGCTTGCGCCAAATCATCATCGTCAGAACTCTCCTAGTGAAAGCGTAGCTCAAGAGTGTGCTTAGCGACCCGTATAATCGAGCCATGCAGCGGAGCACGCACAAAATTCTGACCACGCACGTAGGTAGTTTGCCGGTGCCCGAGGGTTTGACAGGAGAAGCCGCCGTGCGGCAACTGGTCGAGCGGCAGCGCCAGACCGGCCTGGATATCATCAACGAAGGCGAGTACACGAAAGGCGGCGACTGGCTGTCCTTCACCGATGATCGCTTCGGCGGATTCACGGCGGGTGAGCGCAAGGGACCGCCGATCGTTACGCTGGGCAAGGATCGCGAGGAGTTTGCGGATTTCTACAAGTGGGCGGCCGAACGCGGCAGCCTGTTCTTCGAGCCAGGTGATCAGATCAAAAAGGTCCGGAACCACTGGATTTGTACCGGCCCCATCACTTATACGGGCCAGGCGGTTCTCGAACGCGAGATTGATCTACTCAAGGCATCCGCCGGTTCCGGAAGCGACCTATTCCTGACGAGCACGGCTCCCGCGAGCCTGGAAGTCTATCGCTCCAACGAATATTACTCGACGGAAGAAGACTTCGTCTTTGCTTTTGCGGAGGCGCTACGTGAAGAATACACCGCCATCGTCAACGCGGGCATCATCCTGCAAGTCGACGACGCGTGGTTGCCCGCGCTCTGGGACCGTATCGGCATCCGCATGGGCCTCGAAGCCTTCCAGCATCGGTGCCAGGTGCGCGTGGAGGCGCTGAACTATGCGTTGCGCGGCATCCCCGAGGACCGGGTCCGCTATCACTTCTGTTGGGGAAGCTGGCACGGTCCGCACGCCCACGATCTGGAATTGAAGCATCTGGTGGAGATTTTGCTCTCCGTGAAGGCGCAGGCATATTTGATTGAAGGAGCCAATGCGCGGCACGAGCACGAATACGCCGTCTGGGACGCGGTCCAGTTGCCCGAAGGAAAGGTCCTAATTCCCGGCGTGATCACGCATTCAACGGACGTTGTCGAGCACCCGGAGCTGGTATCGCAGCGCATTCAAAGATTCGCTGCGTTGCTGGGCAAAGAGAATGTGATCGCCGGAGCGGATTGCGGCTTCGGAGGCCGAACGCATCCGCAGATCGCCTGGGCGAAACTGCGCTCGCTCGTGGAGGGCGCGAAATTGGCCAGTGCGGCATTGTGGTAGCGCCCGGCGTGTGCGCCGCAGCTACTTCACCATATGGACGCGATCCTTCTCGTTCTGCGAGCAAAACATCTCGAAGATATCGTTGTCCGCGACCAGTTCGTAGGCAACTTTTACCATAAACTTCCGTGAATACATCTGAGGATCATCGAAGGTCATCTCGGAATCCAGATGTCCGAAGTCGCGCCGGTGGAAACGCTCGGTCACATGCATGTCTTCACTGCGCGGATGCCCGATCGCGTCCAGCGGGGTCCTGTCATTGAATCCGCGCGACTCGACCACGAAAGTGTCGCCCTCCCAGCGCCCGATGGAATATCCGAGATATGCAGGAAATTCGAAAGTGGCTGGAAAGCTGCGTCCATCCGTGAAAATCTGGCGGTGGAGACCGTCGACTTCATACAGAAGCATCGTCTCTTTGGGCGCCTGGACAAATTTGAATGGTTCGGCAAGCAGCCCCGCCACTGGCCAGCCGTATTCGCCATGGCAAACATTGTCCACCCGCCGCTCGGCGGCACGCTTTTTCATCAGCGCCTCGCCTTCCGGCCGGAGCGGGGAATCGTTGGGCCCGAAATCGACGAGGATGTTGAGCGCGTATTTGTGTACCGATTCGAGTTCCATCCCGATCAGTGCGGCTTGCGACTCGGCCTCGTATGAGGCGCCGAACATGCGTTTGAATTCGGCAACCGGAGTGATCTCGTGCGCCCAGACGCCGGTCAGATCCGGCTTGCCATCCGCGCTGCGTGGCGTTGGAGCAGCGAGGTTGGGCTTTCCGTCTTTCAGCCGCGGTATGCCCTTGTCAGGGTAGTTTAGCCATTGTGCGTGAGCGGCAAAAGGCAGGAGAAGGGCCGCGATGAGCAGCCCCCGGTACATCGTTTTCATAGAATTCAAGACTCGATTCTACTACTGCCACGGAGTAGACTAGGGAGCCACGCAACGAAAGTTGGGCGTCGTCGATGCTGCCTTGACCGGGCACATTGATCGCGCGAATAACGTCCAAAGGTCCACCCCAGCTAGCGAACTTGACAGGAGTTAAACAATAGTTTAAATCTATTGTCTAACCCCCGAAGGCACTCGCCGTGTAACCGGCGATGGTCTCTACCTATGAATCCGCAAATGGCCAGTCCGAAAAAAGGTCCTCCTCCCGGCGCCGGTCTGTTCCTTCTGTTGAAGCCCTACCGGCTCCAGATCGCGACGCTCGTGTTTTTAACCATCGCGGGCAATGCACTCAATCTGGTTGTGCCGAAGCTCATCTCCCACGCGATCGACGCCTACACGCAGCGTACGTTTGTCCTCTCCACTACGGTGTTGCAATTCTTCGTAGTCGCTTTTTTCGTCTTCGCCCTAACCTATCTCCAGAGCATCGCGCAGACGTACGCATCGGAGCGCGTCGCGAAGGACCTGCGGATACGATTGGCGGGGAAGATCGCCCAGCAGTCTTATAGCTCCGTTGAGAAGCTTACGCCGGCCAAACTCCTGACCAATCTGACATCGGATGTGGACGGCGTCAAACTGTTTGTGTCTCAAGCCGTCGCGTCCATCATCTCATCGCTCTTTCTGATCGTCGGGGCAAGCGTCCTGCTGCTTACGATTAACTGGCGGCTGGGGCTAAGTGTGCTGGGTGTCATCCCGGTCATCGGCGGCACCTTTTATTTCGCGCTGAAGAAGGTGCGCGTGTTGTTTAGGAAGGGCCAGGAAGCCATTGACTGGCTGAATCGGGTCATTAACGAGAGCATTCTCGGAGCCACGCTAATCCGCATCCTCAACTCGGAGGATCTGGAGTATCGAAAATTCAAGTTGGCCAACACGGAAGCGAAACAAGTAGGCCTCGATATCCTGCGCATCATGTCCGGCATGATTCCGGCCATCACGCTTGCCGTCAACCTCGCCACGATCATCATTCTGCTGCTGGGCGGACGCTTCGTCATTGTCGGCAGCATGAGTCTGGGCGACTTTACCGCTTTCTATTCGTACCTCGCGATCCTGATTTTCCCCATCATCCTGCTGGGGTTCATGAGTAACGTGATCGCCCAAGCCAGTGCGTCCTATATGCGCTTGAGCGCTGTGCTGTCGGCTAGAGAAGAGGAAAAGACCGGGACGCTTCGACCCGCACTGCGCGGCGATGTGGAGATGAATAACGTGTCTCTCGCCTTTGGCCAAAAGGAAGTGCTGAAGAACGTTTCGTTTAAGGCTTTAGGGGGAAGCACAACCGCGATCATCGGTCCCACGGCTGCGGGAAAGACGCAAATGCTTTACGTCCTGATCGGACTGCTTCAGCCCACATCCGGAACCGTGACCTATGACGGCCAGCTGTTAGACGCCTACGATAAGCAAGCCCTGCATCGCCAGGTTGGCTTCGTCTTTCAGGACAGCGTTCTCTTTAATATGACGCTGCGGGAAAACATTGCGTTCAGCGAAGCAATCTCAGAAGAGGGCATGGCCCGGGCGATCGCCGCGGCTGAGCTCCAGGAGTTTATCGGGACCCTGCCCCAGGGGCTCGAGACAATCGTCTCCGAGCGGGGTGCCAGCCTGTCGGGCGGGCAGAAGCAGCGCGTGATGTTAGCCCGCGCGTTGGCGCTCAATCCGCGCGTACTGTTACTGGACGATTTCACCGCGCGAGTCGATGCCACCACGGAGCGGGCGATTCTGAGCAACATTCGGGAAAAATACCCCGGCATCACGCTGATCTCCGTGACGCAGAAGATCGCGTCTGTAGAGAACTACGACCGGATCATTCTCTTGATGGAAGGCGAGGTCCTGGCCACGGGAACCCATCGCCAACTGATGGAGACTTCCCCTGAATACGTGCAGATCTACGATTCGCAGCGGAGCACGAGTCATTATGAAGTACAAGCTTGAGATCGCGAAACCGTTTGGAACCAAGAGCTCGCTGCGGGCTGGGATCAGGCGCTTCGTTCCGCTGATCGCAGAGGAACGCGGCCATATTGCCGTGGCGCTAGTAGCTATGCTCGTCAGCTCCGGTGCGACTTTGGTCGCGCCTGTCATCATCGGGCGCGCGACTGATACCTACATACGCCTGAAGGACACTCGCGGCTTGATGCTGTCAGCCTTGGTCTTGCTGGCTGTGTACTGTGTTGGAATTGCCGCCAGCTATACCCAGATCCTGACCATGGGCAGCGTCGGACGCCGGGTGCTGTTTGCCTTGCGCAACACTCTGTTTACGAAGCTCCAGGATTTGCCGCTCGCATTCTTCAACGAAAACAAAGCCGGAGACCTGATCTCGCGTGTTAATAATGACACTGACAAACTGAATCAGTTTGTCAGCCAGGCGTTGATGCAGTTCGTGAGCAGCCTTTTCCTGATGACCGGCGTCGCCATATTCGTCCTATCGCTCAACATTCGGATGGCAGCCGCCGCGTTGCTGCCCGCTTTCGGAGTGTTGGTGGTCACCAAGCTTACTTCCGGATGGGTGAAGCGCAGGAATCTCAAGAGTCTGCAAAGTCTCGGCGGGTTGAGTTCGGAGATTCAGGAAAGCCTGCACAATTTCAAGGTGATAGTGGCCTTCAACCGGATGGATTACTTCCAGCGAAAGTTCAAAGTCGTCAATGATGCCAATTACACGGCGTCCGTCTCGACGGGTTTTGCCAACAACATCTTCATGCCGCTGTATGGCTTCTCGAATCACCTTGCGCAATTGCTGGTGGTTGCATACGGCATCGTCTTGATCGAATCGGGGCAGCTAACCGCGGGTTTGTTGATTGGGTTCTTGCTGTACGTCAACAGCTTCTACGGGCCCATGCGGCAGCTCGCTACAGTGTGGTCGTCATTCCAACTTGCGCTCGCAGGTATGGACCGAATTTCGGAAGTGCTCGCGCTGGAATCGAATATGCCGGTGGTCAGCGGCGGACCACGTCAGTCGGACTCCGTGCTGGAATTCCGGAATGTGTGTTTCCAGTATCCAGGCGGCAAGGACGTCCTGCGAGATGTCGACCTCACGTTAGAGAAAGGCAAGGCGTACGCTTTGGTCGGACCGACTGGCGGGGGAAAAACCACAATGGCATCTCTCATGGCACGCCTCTACGATCCGACCGAAGGATCCGTGTTTCTAAACGGATGCGATATCAGATCGGTGGCGCCAGCCGAGCGCGCGCGGAAAGTTGGCTATATTCCTCAGGAGCCGTTCCTGTTTACCGGCACCGTGCGCGAAAATATCGTCTACGGAAACGAGGACTATGCGGATTACTCGACTGATCAGTTAGCCGCGCTGTTGGGGAAATCCAATCTTTCGAGCCTGCTTGCGCGGTTTCCAGAGGGACTGGAAAGCCCAGTTACCAGCGGCGGTAACAGCATCAGTCTGGGACAGAAGCAACTCATTGCGTTTATGCGCGCGACTTTGCGAAAGCCGGAATTACTAATTCTGGATGAGGCCACGGCTAACATCGATACCGTCACGGAACAACTCCTGGAAGAGATTCTCGACAGGCTGCCTCCGGAAACTACCAGGGTGATCATTGCGCATCGCCTGAATACCATCGACAATGTGGACCAAATCTTTTTTGTCAACTCCGGGGGCGTCACGCTGGCGGGTTCCATGGAACACGCCGTAGACATGTTGTTGCACGAAAAGAGGGCAAGTTAGCATTGATCCCGCGACCGCGAACTAAGCGCACGCGCCGGGTAAGTCCGGTAAAAGCGGGAAAGATTGCGGACGCGGCTGATAGTACCCGGATCCGCCTGCTGAAGGCCGCCGCAGCGGTCTTTGCCGAACATGGGTATCAGGATGCGACGGTCCGCCAGATCTGCGCGCGAGCGGGCGCGAACATTGCTCTGGTCAACTACCACTTTGGCGACAAGCTGGAACTTTATACGGAGGTGCTTCGGTTCGCGTTGCAAGCCGGCCCCGGGGGAACGCGCTTTGATCTTCCTTCCGTAGCGTTTGAGCCGGCAGAAGCTCTGCGCCGCATCGTCGGCGCCCTAGTGGACCGTGCCTTTGAGACCAGCGATCAAGCCAATCTTCGATTCCGATTGATCCTCAACGAATTTGTCCGTCCCAGCGGCGCGACGGCCCGCGTGGTGGATGTAGTCATGCGACCGGTTTATGAGCGCCTGCGCGAGATCGTCGGGGCAATTTTAGGATTGCCGGTGAATCATCAGAAAACGCGGTTGTGCGTGCACAGCATCCTCGGACAGGTGGCCCACTTCGCCCACGCGAGGCCAATGATGGCGCTGCTATGGCCAGAGATGACTATGACGCCTGCACAGCGGGAATTGGTCACGGAACACATCGCGGCGTTTTCTTTGGCATATCTCCACGCGCAGACATCCGCTCGTGTTCCGTCTTGAGGACAATAGTGAGTGAGGAAAGTTCGCCTGTGGGTTAACATTGATTTCAGTTCGACCCACCATGCGCCACACCAGCAAAGGAGCCGACGATGATGTGCGGATGCGCGGTTTCGCTCAACGTGATACCGTGGCCGCCGCTCTCGCCTGGCTGGATGCGCAAGATGTGCAGGATGCGCAAGCGCGGCCGCTAGCCACTGAAACCATCCCGCTGAGAAACGCCGCTGGCCGTGTACTGGCTGCCTCTGTGGTCAGTGATGTGGATGTGCCCGGTTTTGATCGCGCGACCATGGATGGGTACGCTCTCATTGCGGATAGCACGGAAGGTGCGACTGCTTACACGCGGCTCCCGCTGTCCGTAATCGGCGATTCGATGCCTGGCTCGCCATTCGTCGGATCCGTCTCCGCCGGGGAAGCCGTGCGCGTGATGACCGGCGCGCCCATGCCCCGGGGCGCCGACGCGGTACTGCCTGCGGAGTGGGTGGAGACGGAGTGCACCAGCCCGTGTAAGATCAGCGCGCTCGCCGCTGTCTCACCCGGAAAGAACATGGGTAGGCGCGGTGAAGATATCGTACGAGGAACGATATTGCTTGAACCGGGTCGCATATTGCGTCCGCAGGACCTGGGCGTCCTCAGTTCCGTGGGCCAGGGTGAGGTGCGTGTGATCCGCCGGCCGCGTGTGCGGCTTGCAGTGACAGGAAATGAGCTGTTGCCCTCGGGCGCGCATCCCAGTGGTTTCCATATCGTTGACGCTAACGGGCCGATGCTCTCCGCCCTCATCGAGCGTGACGGAGGCATCGTCGACTTCCCAGGCTTGGTTCGCGACGATCCAAGCGCCATTCTCGAAGCCCTTCAGGCGGACGCGGACGTCGTGATTGTCTCCGGAGGATCGAGTGTCGGCATCGAGGATCTGGCGCCAGTGCTGGTCGCGCGACATGGCGAACTCGCGGTACACGGAATCGCCATGCGGCCGAGCAGTCCCACCGGATTTGGCCGGATGGGAAACCGACTGGTTTTCCTTCTTCCTGGAAATCCAGTTTCGAGCCTATGCGCCTATGATTTTTTCGCCGGCCGCGCTATTCGGGCATTGGGCGGACGCCCTAAAGAGTGGCCGTATCGCGCGATTCAGGGCAAACTGAATCGCAAGATTAGTTCGCCCATCGGTCGGCTTGACTACGTCCGTGTGAAGATCGATGGCGATCTGGTCGACCCGCTGGCTGTGGGCGGAGCGTCGATCTTATCGTCAACCACCCGCGCGGATGGGTTCGTCATCGTCGGCGACGACAGCGAAGGCTTCGCGGCTGGCTCCGATGTCAAGGTTTGGCTGTATGCCTGAGCTGCATGTCTGAGCCGCATGTTTGAACAAGACCAGTTCCTCCAGGCACTCGACCGTGATGAAGCGGAGCGGCGGTTCCGAGCCGCGATTGATGCAACCCCTCTCGGCAGCGAAATGATTCCGCTCGAAACGGCGCTCGGCCGCGTGCTGGCGGTCGACGTCGTATCCCCCGTGGACGTGCCCTCGTTCGATCGATCGAACGTCGATGGATTCGCCGTCGTGGCGGAAGACACGTTCGGCGCATCTGAGGAAGTTCCGCGCTCGGTGGTGCTCGCCGAAGAAGAGATACACACGGGCATTGTCCCGACCACAGTCATCCAGCCCAGCAAAGGCGTGCTGATTGCAACCGGCGGCATGGTGCCGCGCGGCGCCGACGCAGTGGTAATGATCGAGCACGCGGAGACGCGCAATTCCGAGCTTCGAATTGCCAGGGCAGTCACCGCAGGCAGCGGCATATCGTTTGCCGGGACCGATATCACCGCAGGCGAGACGGTACTTCGTCAAGGGACGGTATTGACCAGCCGCGATACAGGAGTCCTTGCCGCGATTGGTGTGGCGAAGGTCAACGTCTGGCGGAAGCCGATCGTCGCCATCCTTTCCACCGGGGACGAGATCATCGCGCCGGGCGATCCGATGCAGCCGGCCAAGGTCTACGACTCTAACGCACAGGTTCTGGCTGACGCCGTGCAGGAATTGGGCGGCGAGCCCTTGCGGCTTGGCATCACGCATGACGATGTCGCCGCGTTACGTGAACGGCTGCACCATGCGCTTAAGGCCGCGGACGTCGTGCTCCTATCGGGCGGAACGAGTAAGGGCGCGGGCGATGTTTCTTATCGGGTCGTCGCTGAACTCGATGATCCTGGAATTGTCGCGCACGGAGTCGCGCTCAAGCCCGGTAAGCCGATTTGCCTCGCGGCGAGCAAGGCGCGTCCGGTGGTGGTACTACCGGGATTTCCGACATCGGCGATCTTCACCTTCCACGAGTTCGTGGCGCCCGTGATTCGTTTGTTGGCTGGCCGCGGCTCAGAGGAACGAACGGTTGTCCCAGCCAGACTCGCCGTCAAGGTCAACAGCGAGATCGGTCGGACGGAATATCTTCTGGTCGGATTAGTAGAGACGCCCAACGAAGGTCTCGCGGCGTATCCAATGGGTCAGGGATCCGGCAGCGTCACCACGTTCAGCCGCGCCGACGGCTTCGCGACGATCGGACGGCACGAGGAAATCGTTCAGGCCGGGACGACCATCAGCGTCCAGCTGCTTGGCCGCGATCTGCATTTGGCCGATCTCGTTGTCATCGGTAGCCATTGCATCGGTCTCGATTACCTGCTTGGAGAGTTGCAGCGTAACGGAGTGCATTCGAAATTTCTCGCGGTCGGCAGCACGGCCGGATTGGATGCTGCCAAGCGCGGGGAATGCGATCTCGCAGGTGTGCATCTGCTTGATCCAAAGAGCAACGAATACAATCGGCCGTTTCTGACTCCAGCGCTGCAGCTTGTTCCTGGTTACGGCCGCCTGCAAGGAATCGTCTTCCGCCCGGGAGACGCACGTTTTGAAGGCAAGACTGCGCGGGACGCGATGGCGATTGCGATTGACGACCCGGCGTGTGTGATGGTCAATCGTAACCAGGGAAGTGGCACGCGGGTGTTGATTGAAGGCCTGCTAGGCGGCGTCAAACCTCGCGGTTACGCTGTACAGCCGCGCAATCACAATGCAGTCGCAGCCGCCGTCGTGCAAGGCCGTGCCGATTGGGGGATGACGCTCGATATCATCGCTCGTAATGCGGGACTTGGATTCCTGCCCGTCCAGGAGGAGCAGTACGACTTCATCGTGCCCGTGTCACGATTGAATCGACCGGGAGTCATCGCTTTTACGAAGCTTTTGCAGCAGGCGTCTACGCGGGAGGCACTTGTACGACTCGGAATGAAAGCATGATCGCAGGAGGCATAGTGTTGTGCGGCGGCAAGTCGACCCGCATGGGGGTTCCTAAAGCGACACTGCCCTTCGGTCCCGAGACGATGCTCCAGCGCGTCGTCCGGTTGCTCGGCACGGTTGTTTCCCCCATCGTGGTCGTCGCAGCGCGGGAGCAGTCGCTGCCTCCGTTACCGGATGAAGTCGCTATCACTCGCGATGAACGCGAGCAGCGGGGACCGCTGGAGGGATTGCGCGCTGGTCTGAAAGCGTTGCCTGATTCCGTCGAGGTGGCGTATATAACCAGTTGCGATGTGCCCTTGCTTGAGCCGGCATTCGTTGAACGGATGGTCGACGTATTGGGCGATTATGACATCGCCGTGATGGAAATCGACGGCTTCCCTCATCCTCTCTCGGCTGTTTACCGGCGCAGCACGCTGCCGCACGTCGAAGCGCTGTTGGAGAAAGACAAGTTGCGGCCGGTGTTTCTATTCGACGCCGTGCGCACTCGTCGAGTGCGGCCGGAAGAAATGCTCTCCGCCGATCCGCAACTCCGCACGCTGCGGAATCTGAATACCCGTGAGGACTACCTGGCAGCGCTGTCCGAAGCTGGCTACCAACCCCTCTGACGATGATATTCGGCGACCAACGAATCGAGCCGCTCGCGACTTAGGGACGCGTCTGGGTCGTTGGGGAGTGGTGTGCTGAGAAACCGCTCAGGAAGCGTGTCCTCCGCCGGAGTCCACCCGGCCAGAAGATTGAACTGGCGCTTGGCGGAGATGATACGCTTCGCTGTCTCACGCAATTCGTCGGCGTTCACGTCCCAGCCGGTGACGCTCCGCAGCATTTCCGCCGCCTCGGCGTGAAAATCCTCGAACACGCCGCGCAGGAACTTGCAGATGATCATCGAATCCATCAGCGCAGCCTTGTCCTCGGTGTCGATCGCATGGCGCACGGCATCGAGCGTCACGTGCCGGCGATCGACCTTGTCCGAGAAATCGACCTCATACGCACCGCTGCGATTGTGGTCCGCGCCGCGCGCGCCCACGGCGAAGCCCAGCGCCATTGTCTGGAGCGCCCTGGGTTCATAACCCGGAATCTCGAGTCCCTTGACCTGCGGTGCGAAGTCGATACTGTGGTGCCCGATAGCGTCAGCCGCGCGGCGACTGCCCTCAGCGAGCAGGTTGCCAATCCCCTGGCGCGAGCCAATCAGATCGATGGCGCGGAGGAGGGCATCACCGCTTCCGAAGACCAGCCACGGCTCGTCCAGCCACCCGCGCTCGACGCACTCCATCGCAAACGCGATCGTTCCGCCCGTGCTAATCGTGTCCAGACCGAGCTCGTCACATCGCTGGGATGCGCGCAGCACAGCGTCGGCGTCGCTCACCCCGCACAACGAACCCAGTGCGAACAGGCTTTCATACTCGACGCGAACGCCGCCCGAGCCGAGTGAATAGATGTGCTCGCAGCCGATGGTGCAACTCACACAGCTTTCGCGTGTTCTGGAACGTGTCGTACTCAACTGCTCGGGAGACAGGCTGGCAGCTTCCTCGAATGTTCCGCTCTGGAAATTGCGCGTCGGCAATGCGCCGAATCGATTGAACGTGAGCAGATTGGTAGCTGTGCCCAACTCGCGGTATTTCGCTGTTGCCGGTCCGAATGACCGCTTCGACAGGGATTTGCTGATCGTCGTTAGCTCGCCGGGATTCGCCCACTCGGCGCGATGTGTTCCGCGCAACGCGATCGCCTTGACGTTCTTGGCGCCGAGCACGGCTCCACTGCCGCCGCGGCCGGCATGGCGGCCATCGTGCGAGATGGTGGCATAGCGAACCAGGTGCTCGCCCGCCGGCCCAATAGAGGCGACTCGATAATTCGCGCCCAGGCGAGCTTTCAATCCGGTTTCAGTCTCCCGGCATGTCGCGCCGCGATATTCCGCTGCGGACTCCATGCGAACGCCAGCCTCGTCAATCACGAGCGCCGAAAGCTCAGCGGCGCGCCCGACGAGAACGATGGCATCGCAGCCGCAAGCCTTGCCCGCAATTGCAAAACCGCTACTGGCGAGCGAATCGTTGATGCGCCCCGTCAGAGGACTCTTGCTGACCACCGCGAACTTCGCGGACGTCGTCAAAGGGCTGCCGACCAGGGGACTGAAAGCGAAGACTAGGGGAGCCTCGGGCGCGAGCGGATCCATAACCGCCGCACCTTCGTCGAGCAGCAGCTTCACGCCAAGGCCGCTGCCGCCGAGGTACTGGCGCAGGATGGCCTCGGACAGCGGCACGTATTCTGAGGTGCCGGTAGACACGTCGATCCGAAGGTAGCGCCCGTGGTAACCGAAAGGCATCGGGTTTCCGTTATCCTCCCGCGTCGGCGGAAAGGATGAGCACGCGGTCGTCTTTGACCAGCGGGGTCGCCGGATCGCTGATGAACTGATCGCCGTTCAGGTTAGCTATAAACGAGGAATGCAGGCGATCCACGGCGATAAACTCGCCTAAGGGGGGAATCTGGGTGGCAAGAGTTCCCAGTAACTGCCCTAGCGTATTGGCTTGCACTTCCAGTTCGGAGATGCCGGCACGCTGGCGTGGAACGCCAAGAAACTCAACATGCATAATGCGAGCGGCCTCATAGAGATGATAACATGATAGTTAGCCGCACAAGATGAGTAACTCTGTAGTCTCAACTCCCCCTGAATCGACTCCGAAAAATAAGCGCCGTGGAGGCCGGGGCGGAGTCCGATCCAAGCTCAAAGGCCGCCAAGTCGACCCCCAGGCGCGAGAGGATGTCCTTGCCCTGCTAGGCGATGCCCCGCGCCGCCGCGATCTGCTGATCGAGCACCTGCACAAGATCCAGGACCGTTATGGCTGCCTATCGGCTCGGCACTTGGTCGCGCTCGCCGCCGAGATGAAGATGGCGATGGCGGAAGTTTACGAAGTGGCGACGTTCTATCACCACTTCGACGTAATCAAAGAGGGCGATACCGCGCCCCCGGCGATCACGGTCCGTGTATGCGACTCGATCGCTTGCGAGCTCGCGGGCTCCCACGATTTGCTGGCGAAACTGCCTGCGCTGCTCGGTACTGGTGTGCGTGTGCTGCACGCGCCATGTGTGGGCCGCTGCGAGACAGCGCCGGTAGCAATCGTCGGCCAGAATCCAATCCCGCATGCGACGGCCGAGCAAGTCAAGCAGGCTGTTCAAGCCGGTCAGGTAACTCACCCCGGCACAAAAGGTGCCGTCACGCCCGGCCACGTTGATTATGCGGCATATCGCGCGGCCGGCGGATATGCGCTTGCTGTGTCGTGCGTCGCCGGAACAAAGAAGCCCGCCGACGTGATCGCGATGATGGAAGACTCCGGTCTGCGGGGCCTCGGTGGTGCTGGTTTTCCGGCCGGGCGAAAGTGGAAGCTGGTTTCGGCTGAACCCGCTCCGCGGCTGATGGCGATTAACATCGATGAGGGCGAGCCGGGTACCTTCAAGGACCGCTATTACCTGGAACGCGATCCCCATCGTTTCCTGGAAGGCGCGCTTATCGCAGCCTGGGCAGTCGGAATCGAAGCGATTTACATTTACCTGCGGGACGAGTATCACGGCTGCCGGGCGATTCTTGAACGTGAGATCGCGGCGCTTCAGGCGAATCCGCCCTACGCGATTCCGGCCATCCATCTTCGACGAGGCGCCGGTGCCTACATTTGCGGCGAAGAATCGTCCATGATCGAATCCATTGAGGGAAAGCGCGGCGAGCCACGTCTGCGCCCGCCCTACGTCGCGCAAGTCGGCCTGTTCGGGCGTCCCACGCTTGAACACAATATGGAGACGCTGCACTGGGTGCGCGACATCCTCGAAAAGGGTCCCGCCTGGTTTGCCAGCCAGGGCCGTCACGGACGGAAAGGCATGCGATCTTTCTCCGTCAGCGGTCGTGTCAAAAAACCTGGCGTGCATCTTGCGCCTGCGGGAATTACGCTCCGCGAACTGATCGACGAATACTGCGGCGGCATGCTCGATGGACACGAGTTGTACGGATACCTCCCCGGCGGAGCGTCGGGAGGAATTCTGCCCGCGTCCAAAGCCGATATCCCGCTCGATTTCGACACTTTGACCGAGTACGGTTGTTTCATCGGGTCGGCGGCGATCGTGGTTCTTTCAAATAAGGACACTGCATCCGCCGCGGCGCGCAACTTGATGAAGTTCTTCGCTGACGAATCCTGCGGCCAATGCACGCCGTGCCGCGTCGGTACCGTCAAAGCGCTTCAGTTAATGGAGCAAAAGCGCTGGGATGCTCCGCTCTTGCAGGAGTTGTCGCAGGCGATGATGGACGCATCCATCTGTGGTCTTGGCCAGGCCGCGCCAAATCCGGTGCTGACCGTCTTGAAATACTTTCCTAAGGAAGTCGAGTAATGCCGAACAATACCGCCCTCCTGGAGTCGACGCCAGTCTCATCAGCAGCACCGCCGGTTTCGTTCCTTTTGAACGGAACGACCGTATCCTGCCGTTCGGACCAGACCATTCTTCAGGCAGCCGAGCAGCACGGAGTCGAGATCCCGCGCCTTTGTTACATGGAGGGCATGCGGGCCGATGGCAACTGCCGCACCTGCATGGTTGAGATCAAGGGTGAGCGCGTGCTGGCGCCATCCTGCTGCCGTTTTCCCAAGGAAGGGATGGAGGTCACCAGCAACAGCCCGCGGGCTCTGATCAGCCAGAAGATGTCGATCGAGCTGCTGCTCGCGGATATTCCCGAGACATCCTACACGCTGAACTCCGAGCTCGATTTGTGGGCCAAAAAACTGTCCATCGGCAAGCCGCGGTTTGCCGCGCGCCAGCAGCCCGCCCAAGATCTTTCACATCCAGCCATAGCGGTCAACCTGGACGCCTGTATCCAGTGCAAACGCTGTGTACGCGCGTGTCGCGAAGAGCAGGTCAACGACGTGATCGGCTACGCCTTCCGCGGCGGCCAGTCAAAAATTGTCTTCGACCTGGATGATGCGATGGGCGATTCCACGTGTGTCGCCTGCGGCGAGTGCGTGCAGGCGTGTCCTACAGGGGCGCTGATGCCGGCTCGCGAGGTCGGCAAAATCGTCGTCGACAAGCAGGTTGATTCGGTGTGTCCGTACTGCGGCGTCGGCTGCCAGCTTACCTACAACATTAAGGACAACACTATCCTCTACGTGCAGGGGAAAGACGGTCCCGCGAACTCAAGCCGCCTATGCGTCAAGGGGCGCTACGGCTTCGACTACGTCCAGCACAAGCATCGCCTCACCAAACCGCTGATCCGCAAACCCGGCGTTCCGAAAACGAAAGACTTCACGGTCGATCCCGAAAACTGGCGGGATGTGTTCCGCGAGGCCACGTGGGAAGAAGCTCTCGATGTTGCCGCCAAGGGATTTCGAGAAGCTCGCGATACGTACGGGAAGCGGTCGCTCGCGGGTTTCGGCTCCGCCAAATGCACCAACGAAGAGGCGTACGTTTTCCAGAAGCTGGTGCGGACGGGCTTTGGCTCGAACAACGTCGACCACTGCACGCGTCTATGCCACGCGTCGAGCGTGGCGGCGCTGATGGAAGGCATCAACTCGGGCGCTGTATCAAATCAGGTGCGCGACGTCGCGAACGCGGAGGTAATTTTCCTGATTGGCGCGAATCCGACGGCGAATCACCCTGTCGCCGCGACCTTCATCAAGAACGCCGCCAAAGCGGGAGTCAAGCTGATCGTAGCCGACCCACGCCGCGGCGATCTGGCCCGGCACGCCACCTACAACCTTCAGTTCAAAGCCGACACGGATGTGGCGCTGCTCAACGCAATGCTGCACGTCATCGTCGAGGAAGGCTTAGTCGACAAGACTTTTATCGCTGACCGCACCTCCGGCTACGAAGCTCTCGCCGAGAACGTGAAAAAGTTCTCACCCGAGCTAATGGCGCCGGTCTGCGGCATCGATGCGCAGACTATCCGCGAGGTTGCCCGGTTGTACGCGACATCGAAAGCGTCCATCATCCTGTGGGGCATGGGTATTTCCCAGCACGTCCATGGCACCGACAACGCGCGCTGCCTGATCGCTCTGGCGCTCTCGACCGGCCAGATTGGCAAGCCGGGCTCGGGACTTCATCCGTTGCGCGGGCAGAACAACGTGCAGGGCGCATCAGACGTGGGGCTGATCCCGATGTTCTATCCGGATTATCAGTCCGTGGGTGCGCCCGCAGCCCGGCGGCGGTTCGAAAAACTCTGGCACATGGATCTCGATCCCGCTCCTGGCCTCACCGTTGTCGAGACTCTGCACGCCGCCAAGAAGCGCGAGATTCGCAGCATGTTCGTCATGGGCGAAAACCCCGCGATGTCCGATCCGGACGTGGATCACGCCCGCGAGGCATTGGCCACGCTGGATCACCTGGTCGTGCAGGATATCTTTCTCACCGAAACTGCGTACCTCGCCGACGTCGTACTGGCCGCCACCGCGTGGCCGGAGAAGGTCGGCACCGTCACCAATACGGATCGCATGGTGCAGCTCGGCCGTAAGGCGATTGAGCCTCCCGGCGATGCGAAGGAAGACTTCTGGATTCTCAATGAGTTGTCTCGCCGTGTCGGCGTCGACTGGTACTATACGCATCCCAGTGAAGTATTCAATGAGATGCGAACCTGCATGGATTCGATCGCCGGCATTACCTGGGATCGCCTCGAACGCGAGTCGTCCGTAACCTATCCGTGCGTAAAGGAAGGCGATCCGGGAGACCCGGTGGTATTCATTGAGGACTTCCCGACGGAATCGGGGCGAGCCAAATTCGTTCCCGCCGACCTTATCTCGGCAGCCGAACGGCCGGACGCTGAATACCCGATGGTGCTGATCACCGGGCGCCAGCTGGAGCACTGGCACACCGGGGCGATGACGCGCCGTGCGGCGGCGCTTGATTCGATCGAGCCGGAACCGGTAGCGTCGGTACATCCCCTCGATCTCGAAAGGCTGGGTGTCCCGCCCGGAGATACGATCACGATCGAATCGCGACGGGGCCGCATCTCGCTCTACGCGCGCGCCGATGACGGAATGCCGCGCGGAACGGTCTTCGTCCCCTTCTGCTACTACGAGGCAGCCGCGAACAGGCTAACCAATCCAGTACTCGATCCATTTGGCAAGATTCCCGAGTTTAAGTACTGCGCGGTAAAGATCACGAACGGTGGCCCCCCGCCCGAGCGCATGAGTTTCGGAGGCGGCGTGATGCTGCCGGAACGGGCACCCGTGCCGGCCCGTTAGCTGCGAAAGATCTCTTGAACAGTTTTCACGACCCCGGCATCCTGGCAGCGATAGCCGGGTAACTGTGAAATCGCTGTCTGGAATTCATCACCTCGCATGATCCCTAGTACACGTTTGATCGATTCCAGTTCCAGGAGCTGCTTTCGACAGACAAAGAAATAGTCCTCCGTGACTAACTGGACGAAATCGAGATCGAACAGCCGGGCCGCGGCTTCCACACCAAAACTCACATCCGCCATATCGCTGGCGACATAGGCGGCGACAGCTGCATGGGTGAATTCAACCTGCTCATAGCCGTTGATGCGCGAACCATCGAGCTTGTGTTGCGCCAGGAACTGGTCGAATAACAGGCGGGTTCCAGAGTCGGGATCGCGATTCACGAACCGAACCTGCGTATCGAGCAGCCGTTCGAGTGAGGTTATGCTCAGTGGATTACCACGCTTGACCATTAGTCCCATCTCGCGGGTCACGAGGCTGATAACGCGATGAACCTTGGGATTCAACCAACCCTTGCTGGCGTCGATACTCCTTTGCCGCAATTCTCCTTGTGGCAGGTGCATGCCAGCCAGTTCGCATCCATCGTGGGCCAGGGAAACCAGAGAGGTCTGATTACTGACGTAGCGGAGATCCACGCCAAGCTCGACTTCCCGGCTGAGCAGTTCTCGTAACTTCGAAACTGCGAATCCATGACTTGCGTGTACGCGGATAATCGAAGGGCCGTGCGGGAGAAACTGGTTGATCTCGGTTTCCAATTCTTGAGAGAGGTTCTGGAACTGAGGTCCCAGGCGCGCCTGTAGCCGCTGTCCGGCCCATACTAGCTTGCCGCCAAAGGGCGTCAGACTTGTTCCGCGTCCCTGCTTTCTCTCTACCAAGGGCGCCTCGAAAAACGCAGACCACTTCTCGATCAGGTTCCACGCGTGACGGTAAGACACGCCGGCTCTCTCAGCAGCCCGGCCGATTTTCCCGGTCACCCGGATTTCATTCAGGAAATCCAGCATGACCAGGATGGACTGCGTGTCGTCGTCTCGCTTGAAACGCCATACCGGTTCGATTTCGATGTGGATCACTGCGGTATCGTCCTTAACCCAGCTCTCGCAAAAACCTTGAACGAGGATACGATCAG
The DNA here is from genome assembly GCA_025980665.1 of Bryobacteraceae bacterium. Lineage (GTDB taxonomy): Bacteria > Acidobacteriota > Terriglobia > Bryobacterales > Bryobacteraceae > Palsa-187. Next base: position 17,792 of record JAICXC010000031.1, on the reverse strand, counting down.
GATCACACCCAACACGGCCTTCAGGAAACCGGAGGGAGCTAGAGAGGCAAGCAACCGGCCGCCGATACCGCCGGCGATCGCTCCCAGCCCCATCGGCAGAATTAGCCGCGTGACGATCTCTCGATCGTTCAGCGCGCCCGCACGGTAGTGCCTCACAAAGCCGGTCAACACAGTGGAAGTCCACTGATCGCGCCGATCGCAAATCCTAAAGGCAGGCCCGATATAATTTTGAGAAGCATCGTAGAGGACAACAGGGCGAGCGGAACAAACGAAACTATCGACTCCGCGATCATGACCAGGCCGAGCCCGAGCAGTAATGCGAATACCGCTCGTCTTAATGCTACAGCGGAGAGATGTCTCAGCCAGTCCACTCCCAGCACCAAAGACTGCCCCGAACCCTAAAGCCGTCGTCTCATAAAGGAATGGTGCAAAGCTCGCTGTGCGAAGTGCGTAAAGTCGTGTCGGGAGCGCGGCGAGAAGCGTCGCCAGGCTGACAGCCAGATTTACCGGGATCGCCTTTTTCAGCGAAAGGCGGAGCGTGCCGGCCAAATAGGGTAGCCGCAGTTCTGCGCCGCCTAATCCGACCAAACCGCCTGCCAAACCGACGATGAATCCAACCAATGCGTTGAACCCAACGTGGCCGGCAACGCCGTCATCGCGATACGAAGATGTGGCAACTGGCTTCATATTTACGGTTCGTAGATAGGCGGTAGATATCATATTCCTATATTCATAGCGATGAGTCTATCCTTGGAAAAGACTAACTGGCAGTTTGCCTTAGATATGAAATCAGTTGCATATACATTGCTCTTAGCCACCGTGTCGACACTATCCGCGTTCGCACAGGACGACGCGGGTACCGGCCGGATTATGGGCGTCGTGAAAGATCCGGATCAGGCGGTTGTCTCCGGTTCCCAAGTCACCCTTACGAATCAACAAACCAAGGCGAAGACCACGGCCGTTAGCGATGGCCAAGGCGGTTACAGATTTATCTCCGTTAAGCCGGGCGTCTACGTAGTCGAGGCCGACGTCAAGGGTTTCCAGCCTAGCACAAGCCCCGAACTCAGGGTGGCTGCCGGCCAGACGGTCAACTACGATTTTGCCCTAACGGTCGCGGGAGCAACTTATACCGTAAACGTTACAGCTGCCAACGTCGAGAATGCGTATCGCGTGGATAACGTGGAAGCGGGAGGACCACTCGGAACCACGCCGATACTGAATCTTCCTTACACGGTCAACGTGATTTCGCGCCAATTGATCGATGACACGCAATCGCGAAACTTTAAGGAAGCCGCCAAGTACCTCCCGCTCGTTTCGTTCCAGGAAATGCAGGGTCCGGAGGTTCTACGTCCCGAAACTCGTGGCATGCAGGGAAGCAATATGCAGAATGACCGGAAGGATGGAATGGGAATCGCTGTTACGACGCCTTCCGCTCTTGAAGAATACGAACAGATCGAGGTCATCAATGGTCTGGGCGGACCCCTCTATGGTCCCGCCAATCCTTCGGGGATGTTTAACTTCGTGACCAAGCGCCCCACCGAGGAAAGACTCGGCGAAATCGAACTGGATTACGAGGGGCGAAGCATTGGGACTATTCATACCGATCTCGGCGGGCGCTTCGGCAAGAACCGGATGTTCGGCTATCGTACAAATTTGTTGTTGGCTGATGGCGAGGGCTATGTCGATTCGAGCCAGTTGCGCCGCCAGCTTGCCGCAGGAGCGGGTGATGTGCGTCTTACCAACAACACTGTGGTTGAAGGTAACTTCAGCTATTACAATTTGTTCCAGCATGGGTATCCGGGCTGGTTCGCCTATGCGCCGACCACGACTCCACTTTCCGTGGCGGGATCGAAGAGTATCCTGCTACCGCCCGATGCGCCGGATCCGACTCTGAGAGGGTACGGGCAATCGTTCTCGGGTGTGGATCTAACATCGCAGATCGGCGAAGTGCGGGTGAAGCACGATTTCAGCTCGAATTGGCATCTTGTGGTGGGCCTGCTGAATCAGGTTTCCGATCGCAACATCAATACGGCAGTCAACCAGTTGCTGGACAACAATGGAAATTACAAGTCATTCCTCGCCAACAGCTTCTCTTCGTTGGCGCCGCGTTTCCACGTGGATAGCGACTTGGCAAACCTCACTGGCGTTTTCCGGTCGGGACATATTCGCCACGACGTCGTGTTTGGTGGCGCCGGTTACAGGTTCGCGTCGTACTCGCCTGTCACCAACCCTGCCAAGATTGCCCTGTGTACGTCGAACACGCCGCAGGGCATCTGTCAGGCGAACATCGCTGATCCGCTTGAATTTGTCGCACCCCCAGGCGGCCTCTTTTCCTACGCCAAGACAAGCCCGTCGACTGGGATTTACGGGTCGAGCATCATTCGTCAGCAGGGTTTCAGCGGAGCAGATACCATTACCTTTACTCCGCGCTGGCTCGTGCGAGTAGCCGTGAGCCAGGATTGGACGTGGACCGACAGTTACAAGGACAGCGCGGCTACCAACTTTTTGAGAACACCGATAATCGGCGGGTATGTTAGCCAGGGAGTCAGCCCCTCAGCCAGTGTGATGTTTAAGCCACGCGGGGACATGACGATTTATGCAACCTTCGCCGACAGCATTCAGGCACCGGATGTCGCGGGGCCGAATAGCGGCAATATCATCATCACGAATGCGAACCAGGCTCTCCCGCCGTACCGTAGCAAAGAGTATGAAATTGGCTACAAGCTGAGGGTGCGGAGGATTAACTTCACCGCCGCCTTGTTTCGCGTCGAGCGGCCCTTTGCGAATTTCGTTACGGGCATCGCGAATCCCATTTGCGGCGCTCAATCGGGGACAGCGAATTGCGAGGAATTTAGAATCACCGGCAACCAGCGCAATGATGGTGTCGAAACGACTATCTCCGGCAGGGTATTCCCGAGTCTCATGCTCACCGCGGGACTGTCCGTGCTGGATCCGAAGCTGACTGATACGGGTATCGCCGCGACGAACAACCGGAATTTTGTGGGTATCTCCGACTACAAGTCCAATATTCTGGCCGAGTACCGTTTTCCTGTGATCCCTGGCGCTTTTCTAAATTTCGACTGGCAGCATGTCGGCCGCCGTCCGATCGATGACATTAATAGCTCTTACACGCCCCAATACAACACCTTTGATCTCGGCGCACGCTACACTGCCAAGATCTTTGGGAAAGTGACCACCTGGCGCGTCACCGCGAATAACGCGAGCAATGTGTTCTACTGGTCCACGCTTGGCCCCGGCAGTATCACGGGACAGAGTACCGGCAGTTATCTTGGGCACTTGGGTGAGCCGCGGCTGATCACCGCGTCGATGCGGTTCGATTTCTAGAATCCTTATGTGGAAGCTAATTTTTGTTTTGCCTCTCGCCGCCGTCGCGCAGACCCCGAACTGCGTGCCGCCTTCGAACCAGCAACTCATCATCTACCGTGCCGGCAGTTTGACACGTGCCTTCACACCCCTGGTGAAGGAGTTCACATGCCAGACTGGCATCCAAGTGAAGGATGTGGCGATGGGCAGCGTGGACGCCGCCAGGCAGATTACGGCAGGACGCCAAGCGTGCGATCTTTATGCGCCAGCTGACTACTTGGATATCGATTTGTTCATGAAACCGGCCGCCTATGCGGATTTTAATATTGTTTTCGCGCGCGGCTGGATGGTCCTGGCATATTCGGCGAGCGGACTGGCCGCAAAGAAACTGCCTCCGATCGTTGAATCGGGTACCCAAAAAGCTGTTGCGAAGTGGTATGAAATCCTGACCATGCCCGGAGTTGCCATCGGGGGAGGGAATCCGTTTCTCGACCCAGGAGCATACCGCGGTCCCATGATCTTTCAGTTAGCTGAAGGGTATTACAGGGTGCCGAACCTTTATAACAATCTACTCGAGCACGTGGTGATTGCGGGCTCGGATCCATCTGCCGCCACGCTGGGAAAGGGATTCGATTTTCAATTCACCTATGAACACAATGCCCGCGCTACTGCCAGCGCCAATCCGGACTATCGATACGTGAATCTGCCGGACGAGATCAACTTGTCGGATCCCGCGAAGGATGCATATTACCGGCAAAGCGCAGTGGTGGTTCTGCCCGGACTCGGGACTCCACGAAGCGCGCGCACCATAGCGGTTCCGGGAGTCCATGTCGCATGGGGCATTACGTTATTGAAGGAGGCCCCGAACAGAGAGAATGCGATCAAGTTCCTTCAGCTACTGCTGGGCCATGCGGGCAAGACATCGCTAATGGAAAACGGTCCCGCGCCTATTTCACCGGCTCTTGTGGATCCAGCAGATTTCCGCAAGCTGCCCGAGTCGTTGCGGTCCCTCGTTAAAATGGAAAGAAATTAAAGACGTCTCTGCTGGCGTTGTACAAAGGTGATTGGCAGTATAACTGCTGCCCATTCCGCGGAGGTTTGGCATGATCCACGTGGACAATGGACAATGCGGACTTTGCAGTCACTTCGGTGAAACCCATGTTGCCGGCACCCAATTGAACCAGATCCGCGAAAACCACGAAGCCTCAGAGACATTGGTGGATGAATGTGGCCATCCTAAGCACGCATCGCTCCATCTGAAGGTCACGCCTATTAGCGGTTGCGATGGGTTTGAGGCAGCAAAAATGTCCTCACGCCTGGGGCCCGTTGCGGCAAGAAGGTAAGAGTAGAATAGTGGAGAAGAATGCCCGGCCACTCGCGACCGGGGTTGTTCGATCAGGAGGTGCTGATGGACCCACCGGACAGTGAACAGGGGCGGCAGCGCTAAAAGCTGTTCCCGCGAGATTTGGAATGTTGCACCACTGGAAACGGCACGTCGATGCGTGCAGCGCTTTCTGCGCAGCTTGATAGTGGTCGCAGGCTCCAAAATTAAAACGGCTGGGCGTTGTCGCCTCCTTAGATTTGAAATTTCCGACGTTCGTGTAACAATATTTTCGTCAGAGCATCCTAGGGACGGGGAGCGGATCGATATCGCTTTTCACAACTGGCCCCTTAAGACGCGATGCCCTGTCTCCTGCTAATCCTGGTTCTCGCGTTTCCCCGGATAGTGCTTCTGTTACTCTTCCTGTTTTCCACATATCTGGAACGCGCTTATCATGGGCTACTATTGCCGCTGTTTGGTTTTATTTTCCTTCCCCTGACGACCTTAGTATACGCATGGATGACGAACACGGGTCAGCCGATGGCTGGCATCAATTTGCTGCTCTTGATCGTAGCCGTGGTGATCGATGTTGGTGGTCTGGGTGGTGGCGAGTATCACCGCCGGAAAAGGTAGTTGTCTACCTCTGGGCTATTCGACCCCAAACGCCAGCACCACGTTCCCTTGCGAGCCTTGCATGATACCGGTGTAGCCTGACGCTACATACACCATCCCGCCTACTACGACCGCTCCGGCAGGGCCAAACGAGCCGCCGTTTGCGATCACACCGTTCACAGTCTGAAAATCCTGCTTGGCATCGAAATTCCAGATTACTTTGCCGGCCGCATCTACTGCGCGCAAAATACCGTCCCAACCGCCGGTGAAAACAACGCCCGGAATCGAACTCGCCGGACCAGCCTGGCCTCGACGATCCGCATTGACCGGAGCGTTCCAGTCTACTTTGCCTGTTGTGAGCTGCAACGCTTTCAATCCGCCGCCGGGTTGCTGTAACGGATAGTAAACGCGCTGGCCGTCCGACGCGCCACCCCAAACCACCAAACCGGAAGCCGACGGCGCCTGGGTTTCCCACAACTGGGTGCGCCAAACCAGCTTTCCATTGGCGTCCGGATCCAGCCCAATCGCCACGCCGCCCTTGCCCGCCGCGACCAAAATATCTTTGCCATTCACGGTTTGAAGAATCGCCGACGAGCCGCCGAAATCGTAGTCCGGCCCAAGCTTTTCGGGACAATTCGTATCCGGCGCATTCGCCGGGCGGCAACCGTTCATGAACGAATCGCCTGAAAACTCCTGGTGGTGCCACATCATCTTCCCGTCTTCCATGCGTAGGGCCAGGATCGAATCGCTGGTCGACGCCGCGATCCTGCCGAAGCTGTTCCCTGTACCCACGTAGATGAGCTTGCGCTTGGCGTCCACTGTGGGCGTGTTCCATACCGACGCCCCGGCGGGCCCCCACGTCTGTTTTCCATGCGAATTCTCGCCAAGTGAACGAAGCGGCTCCTGTATGCTCTGCGCGCGCCAGATAACCTTGCCCGTATTGGCGTTCATAGCCACTACCGTGCCACGCGATTTGCAGCATTCATAATCAAGATTCGCGCCCGTCAGCGTCTCGGTACCCGATAGCGGCACGTATAGCCGGCCGTCATAGTAGGCGGCGGTAGCGCTGAGGTTGTTCAGGCCGTCCTTCACCTCCGTGTTTTTCCAAAGCAGTTTGCCGTCGTGCGCGTCGATCGCATAGGCAGTCGTCGAGCGAGTCACGAAGAAGACCGCGTAGCGCGTGCCCGGATATCCGGAAATCGGCGCGACAATCGGCGCGAATCGGCCAAACATATCGGAACGGTAAGACCAGTGGACGCATCCCGACTTGGCATCCATCGAATAGACCACGCCGTCGTCGTTGCCCACGAATATTCGACCGAAGGCGACCGCGGGCTGAGAATAGAGGCTCGATCCCGAAGGCAGTCCGAACGCCCACTTGAGCTTCAGCCGAGGTACATCGGCCGCCGTCAGCCCTGCGGCGCGCGCCGTCTGGAACCGGGCATTCGTAGTGCCGCCCCAACCCGACCAGGCTGGGGTTGCATTGATGTCCCCCAATTCAGGATTTGACGCACAACGATTCGTCATCTTGGTCACGTCGCCCGCGGCAGGATCGTTGAGTGGACGTTTTCCCAGAAACTCGGCAACGTTGCGGCGCTCGCGGCTGGTCGTTCCGGCGGCTGCGTCCCGCATCTTTTCCTTCATCAAGGGGCCGTTCATCAAAGCGTCAAATATGCGCTCGGTCGGCATGGCATTGAGCGCAGGTATCGTGGGCGCCCCGCCTTCAGCCGAATGGCAACTCGCGCACTTGCTCTGAAACATCGCCTGTCCCGGCGGCTGCGGCTGAGCTAAAAGGAAGCCAGCAAAGAACGTGAGTGCAATCGCAAATCTGATTTGTCGCATAGTGTCGCCCTCATGTATCTTAATCCGAAAAGTGTGCCTGAGCAGGCGTATAGTAGAACGATGAAGCATGCGCTCCTCACCGCCGCGATGTTTGCCGCGGTCCTCCACGGGCAGGCCAACGTGATCGATCTGCCTCGCGCTCCGTTGGGTGACGGTCCCTTTATTTTCGACACAGCGGAGCAGCACAAGATCAAAGTCACCGTCATCACGAAGGCTCTCGACCGCCCCTTCGGAATCGCCTTCCTTCCCGGCGGCAATATGCTGGTGAGCGAGCGCGGCGGAAAGCTTCGGATCGTTCGCGATGGCGTGCTTGATCCGCAACCCATCGGCGGAGTCCCCAAGGTCAACGCCCGGGCGAACGCGGGCTTGTACGATTTTGTTCTGCATCCTAACTATGCTCAGAATCAGTGGATCTATTTCGCTTTCAGCAAGCCCGGCGAAGGCAATTTGTCCGCGACCGTTCTCGCGCGCGCCAAACTGCAAGGCAACTCGCTGACTCAGGTCCAAGAACTCTACAGTACTGAGCAGGGGACCAACGTTGGCGGTTCGCGTCTGGCCTTTGCCCTTGATGGAAAAATTCTAATGACCACGCCCGCCGCGGGCGAAGTCGAAAAGGCACAAGATCCTGCGAGCGCCTATGGCAAGATTCTTCGCCTGAATGACGACGGCAGTATTCCGCGCGACAATCCTTTTGTTGGAAAAAGAGGCTATCGTCCTGAGATTTATACGCTCGGCCACCGCGATCATCTGGGCTTGGTCGTTCATTCCTCCGGCACTATCTTCAACGCCGAACACGGACCCAATGGGGGCGACGAAGTGAACCTGATTAAGCCTGGTGCGAACTACGGCTGGCCGGTGATCAGCTTCGGCCGCCAATACGACGGCTCGCGCATTCTTCCATACAAAGAAGGCATGGAGATTCCGCAGATCGTGTGGGTGCCCTCCATTGGACCCTCTGGAATCATGTTTTACACTGGCGATAAGTTTCCGGCTTGGAAGAACAACCTTTTCGTTGGTAGCGCGCGCTATGGCGAAATCCGTGGTTTCGGTCACCTGGAGCGCGTTGTATTGAACGACAAGTTCGAAGACATCCGCCGTGAAAGGCTTCTGGATGATCTGCATCAACGTTTCCGTGACGTCCGGCAAGGCCCAGATGGGAACATCTACGCACTGACGGATCAGGAGGTGGGTGCGCTACTCAAGATTGAACCGGCGCCGTAGCCGCCCGGTTAGGCTAGATGTAGGCCAACAAGCGCCCCGCAGTCACTGCTCCCAACCAGCAGATCAACCCCGCCCACGCCAGAGTCCTGGCGCGGTCCGGCAGCGCACCGTCTGGACCCAGGCTCCGGAACACCTTGTTCCGCGTGAGCTGGAGCACGGCTACACCCGCGAAGATGAAGATCATTTTTACGTAGAACGTGGGATCGACCAGCCTTTTGGACGCGCTCGCCAGCAGTAAAGCCGTGCCGGTCACCGCATTCACCCCGAATCCCCACCAGATCAGGGGATACAGCCGCTCCAGCGGTTGCACCGGAGTTTTGGGCGAAACTCCCAGCAGACGTAGGCTGATCATAGCGCTGATGCCCGCCACCACGCCCATGCCCATGACGTGCAGCCACAGAATCGTGGGATATGCCAATTTTGACGGGGATTCCCGCACCCACGTGCTCAAGCCTAGGTTTTCGATGGTATCCAGGAAGGCTGTCACTTGTCTTTGTTCCCCTCTTGGTTCCCTTCTTGCGTTCCTTTTTCGATAAGATATCCCAGCACCCCGATCAGCACGACAGCGCCAATCGCAATCAGACTCACAATAACAATATCTACTGGTCCAACCATTAGAATGAGTGCCCGAAGAACGGCAACATCTGACCGCAGAAGATCACGCCCACCCACAGCAAGATTCCAGACGCCGCTGCCACTTTCGCCACCACCGACGGAGTGTCGTCGGCTCTCAGGGTCCAGGGATGCTCAAAGACGGTGAAGTACAGGGCGTTGGCTCCCGCTATCAGGATCAACGCCAGTTTCCAGATGAAGACTGGGTTGTTGACGTAGAAATCCGGCGGAGCTCCGATGAAGAACAATATGCCCGTCACCACGTTCACGCCGAAACCTAATACTCCCCAAGGTAACAACCGGTGCAGCGTCGAATATGGGATGCCCTTCAGAAAACCCAGCATTCGCAGGTCTACCAGCAATACCACGCCGAACAAGAGAGAAAGTCCGATGAAATGAACCGTCTCGCTAGCTGGCCAGCCCCACTTGAGATTTACCATCGCGTCCCCAATGACTCTTGCCAGGGGGGGCGTTGTCGTTGCGGTTTCTACGGGGACTCCTGTGGGACCCGTGCGAATCTCCGGATGCCGGATGTCGCCACCGATGCTTGCGGCCTGGCCCATCAGCCCGAAACTCACCGACGCCGCAAGTAGCACCGCAACCAACGTCCCCATCGGAAAGCGGGAGAGCCGCCGGCGCTGCCACAGTCCGAGCCACGCTAAGGCGCCCGTCAATTCCATGACCCCGAGCGCCTCGAACGCCGCAGTCTCGTGCGCGTCGATCATGGTCCTGGAGACCTCGGGCGTCTTCTGCAACGCCAACCCGGCGGCGGTGCCTGAGGCAAACGTCGGAATGGACAATAGGGCGATGCCAAAAAAGATGACCAGGCTGGCGCTCTTTAGATGGTCGCTTTTGGTCATGAGGGCCACGATGAACAGGCCGATCCCGAAGATCATGCCGATGGTCGGGAAATGATTTAGTAAAAGATGTACGTGCGCCAGGTTCAGGTTCATAAGAGATCGAGACCGCGGGTGTGCTCAGTTGTCACGCCTACGGTCTCGCCGAGGTCGGCCCAGCACTCGAACGGCAGTGGCTCATGGCCACTTTTAGTGCCGAAGCTGGGTGGATACGTTCCCCTGTTCGTACACCTCGCAAAACGCGCGCTCATGGATTACTTGTGGCGCGCCAGCTCGCAGCCGCAGAATCTTGTCCGGCATCACCCACGGCTCGATCAGGACATCCGGGTCCTCAATGGTCGCCTGGTAAAGAATCTCATCGCCCTTCCGCGTGAACTTCTCGACCATGTGCATGTCGGCGGAATGGAACAGGCCGCCGCGTCCGAACCAGGTTGTATCGACGAAGTTGGTGGAATCGATCACCAGCGTGTCGCCCTGCCATTTGGCGATCGACGACCCCATGTAAAAGGCTTCGACCGACTTACTCCGGACCTGCTCAAGCGTGAGCCCTTGGGCGTTACGTTGGCCGGTGTCGATCGGAATGTCGCGGAATTCCATGTTTCCACCGCCGTAATCGCTGGTTGTATAAAAAAAGACGATGTCGGTCGGCGACTGGATAATGCGCGATGGTGTACCCTCCCGCGGGAGTCCCATCGGCTGACAGGTCATGATTGGATCTTCCTTGTTCGTCCACTGATCGAGTTCCTGAATCTTGTCCCAAAACTCGGGTTTGTACATGGGATGACTCGGCTTCAATGCCTCCCCGGTGTTGCCTGTCAAACCAAAGCGCGAGGGCGAGATCCACTCATAATCCACCCAGAAGTTGTCCATTGGGGTTTTACAGCCAGTCCCAGGGTTGATTCCCCCATCCGGCGTCTGTGTTGGACCACATCGGCGGTTTCCCCCACCCCCAATTGGACCCTGAGGGCCACCCCAGTTCCCTGTCATATCCGGATGTCCGTCGGCCAGCCGCGGGGTTGCCACGGCCGCAGTCTGCCTCGCAGGTGCGGCGGGTGCGTTCGCATTCAGAGTCCAGTTGGGAGGCTGATTCGTTGGCTTGATCGCCGCCTTGACGCTTGCCGGAACCGGCATCACGACATACATCTGGGCCACTTCCGTCAGCGTCGTCGTAATGTCGCGGACGACGGCACCGTTCTGTTTCTCGATCATCCTGCCCGCGTAGAACGCCTCCGCCGGATTCAGCGGATTGTTCCAGTCTTTGTAGTTGCTGTAGGTGAACTCGTAAGTCTTCGCTCCCTGCTTCACCACGACGCGCTCCGCCATGAACTTGTCGTTGAGCGTCGCGCTTGCGATCGCGTTGGGGACGCCCGGAATAGGGAACGTCACGACGGGCTTATTGCCTTCCCACGCGACGGAGGTTTTCCCGGCCACCGAGACGTTAGCAGGTACCAGTTGCGGCCTGGGCGCCATTTCGGGTGGATCACTTGTGCCCGCCATCGCGCCCTTGAACGCACCCTGCGGACTTGCCCACAGGCGAATCATCCGCTCCTCTACAGTCGCGGGCATCGGCGTCGCCTTGCCTTTACCGGGGACGAGTTCGGCACCAGGAATGTCTTCGTTCCAGGCATACGCTCCACTGAGGACTTCGACATTGGAGCACGCCTGGCCATTGGGCCGAGTGCCCGTGTACTGAATCCGCTCGCCGGACGTCTGGTAGCTGATGCTGGTTCGATACTTCGTTACATTGCAGGGCTGTCCGTCCACTTGAACGGTGCCTTTGCCCTGGTACTCGAGCGTCATGAGCAGGTCTCGCTCGTCGCTGCTTCGGAGCATGCCCATATACCAGGCCCAGTTGAAAAGAACTGATTTCAGGTCCTTCGCACCGGGAGCAGGAGTGTACAGCGGCGCGCCCCCGCGGCCCCCGCCTTTCCCTTGTCCCCCGCCCTTCGCCTGTCCGCCGCCCTTGCCTTGTCCGCCGGCCGGCGCCTGCGCACTGGCCGTCATTAGCGCGCCGACAGTGAGAACGAGTCCAATCGCGATAACAATGCCTCGTCGATAGGTCATGATGCTCCCCTTCGCCACTAATCGTTGGGACCGCCGCCGGAAACCACGATGACGTGGCCGTCAGCGTAGGTTACCGACTTGAGGAAACCTAGCGGATGGCCGTCCTTCGCGGGGATACACTTCACGGTAATGGTGTCCCCAGTGTGGAGAGCATTCGGACCGGTCTTGCCGACCCCTCTCTGCGCGAGGGCCGTGGCGGAGCCGAGTGTAAACACCCATTCGGTCGGCGTACCATCCGCGCCCTTGACCGAGATAGTCAGCGACCCGTGGGGATTTACAAACTGCACTTTTTCGACGGTCCCCGTGAGTTCTTTCTCGGCCTTCATATCGTAGACACCGGCCAGGGAATGATGAGCCTGCAACAAGCCACTGGCCATGATCCACCCGCACGACAAGGCCACAAATCCGATAGTTCGCCTGATCATTCGTGCACTCTCCTCAAATTGTCATTCAGATGCCATTAAAGTAGCACCATAAGAAACCAAACCGAGTGTATCACCGCGAGCGGCTAGGTTCAACAAGGCAAACACTCGTAAGGCTATGCTCTACTTGCGGTTCAACTGCACTACTCGCCAGGTCGGCTGATCTTTCTCCGCTGGGTCCTGAAGGAACTTCTTGCGAGTAGAATCATTCTACTGCCTAATTGTCAGCTGGCCCGATCTAAGCATTGTTCGAAAAAAAGCCTCACCGCATCAGCCGTTCGAGCCGCCTGACGATTTCCTGTTTAGGCTGCGTACCGACCATTCGGTCCACCTCTTGACCGCCCTTCAGGATCAATAACGCGGGAATACTGAGAACGTTAAATCGCGCTGCCGTCAGTGGATTCTCGTCAACATTTAATTTCGCCACGCGAGCGCGCCCCGCCATTTCCGCCGCCAACTGGTCGATCATTGGCGCGATTATGCGACAGGGGCCGCACCAGGGCGCCCACATGTCCACTAGAACCGGCAGAGGCGACTGCTCAACCTCGGCTGCAAAGCTCGCATCTGTCACGACCAGCGGTTTCCCGGAAGCCGAGGGAAGAGGCGCTTTACACTTTCCACATACGGGTTGGAGACCGGCCTCAATCTTTTCTGTTGGCACGCGGTTGGTGGCGCCGCATTTCGGACAGGTAATCAATTGCGCATCCAGCATAACTTTACGATGCCATAGACGCTGGCATTTGCTGAGATCGTTAGTGGAAGTCGTGCGAACCCGTGCTGATCTCCAGAGGGTTCGTCAGCGGAGAAACGCGTTCTGCCAGAATGTGGATCACACTGTCTATATTCTGAATTCGTCCTTCTACTATCACCCAAGGATGAGTGAGAATCTCCCGGCGCTGCTGTTCGAAGAGATCCGGCATGATCACTACGTTCGAAATTCCGGTTTCATCCTCCAAGCTCATGAATGTGATCCCTTTGGCAGTGCCGGGCCGTTGACGCACAATGACGTTGCCCGCCACACGCACAGTTCGGCCATTGACGATGGAGGAAAGCCCGGCCGCAGGAGTCACTCGCAGTTTGTCCATTTCGACTCGCCGGTATGCCATAGGGTGTTTGCCGATGGTCATCCCCGTGCCGATGCTGTCGGCCACCAGGCGCTCTTCGTTGGTCATGGGGCGCAGCGGAGCTTCGGGCGCGGATTCAGGAAGAGTATTCAGGAGGTCGCCCACAGGCTGGGATGCCCGCGAAGCCTTCCACAAGGCGTCGCGACGATGCAGTGCGTCCATGGAGTTGAGCGCGCCGAGGGCGGCCAGCTGATTCAATTCCTCTTTCTTTAGCGCTGGTACACGCCGGACAAGATCGTCAATCGTGGAGAAAGCTTGCTCGCTCACAATCGCCTCGGCGATCTGGCGGCGTAATCCGCGCACATAATTGAAACCAAGGCGAAGGCAAAAGTCTTCGATGGTGCAGAGACCCCTCGAACGGTTGATATCCACGGGCAGTACTCGCAAGCCGTGGCGTTGCGCGTCTTTGACCAACGTGGAAGCATGATAGAAACCCATCGGCTGATTGTTCAGCAAGGCACAAGTAAATGCCGCCAAATAGTATGTTCTGAGATACGCGCTGGCGTAGGCTAGCAATGCGAAGCTAGCGGCATGCGACTCAGGGAAACCGAACGAAGCGAAGGAAGTGATTGCCTTTACGATTTTGTTCTGGGCGTCGCCTGCGATGCCTTTTTTATTCATTCCAGCCCGCAGCTTGACCTCGATTTCCCGCATGCGTTTTTCGGAACGCTTGAAGCCGAATGCTCGGCGCAGTTCTTCTGCCTCGCCTCCTGTGAAATTAGCGGCGGCCATGGCCATGCGCAAAAGCTGCTCCTGAAATAAAGGAACCCCTAAAGTGCGTTCCAGGATTTCATTTAAGCAGGAATGCAGTGGCTCCGCCTTTTCTTTCCCTTGGCGACGGGATAGGTAGGGATGCGCCATTTTCCCTTCGATGGGTCCGGGCCGCACAATGGCGACTTGTACCACGAGGTCATAAAAATTCTTCGGCTTCATCCGCGGCAGCGATGCCTGCTGTGCCCGGCTTTCCACTTGAAACAACCCGATGGTATCGGCCTGCTGCAATGCGCCATACACTTTCTCGTCATCCGGAGGCAGTTTCCCAAGATCGACTTTTTCTCCGTAGTGCCGCTCGATAAGTTCGATGGATTCTTCGAGCACCGCCATCATGCCGAGTCCCAACAGATCGACTTTCACGATGCCCATGTCTGCGCAGTCTTCTTTGTCCCACTGCACGACCACGCGGCCGGGCATGGTCGCGGGTTCCAGAGGAACCACGGAATCGAGCTGATCCTGGCAAATCACCATTCCGCCCGAGTGTTGGCCCAAGTGACGCGGTAGATCCTGTAATCCCACTACCAACTCCATAAACTTCCGAACGCGCCTGTCGGAAAGATCCAGCCCGGCTTCCCGGAATTGTCTTTCCGGTGTGTCTGTGGAATCTGTCCATCCCCACATGGGTACGAGTTTGGAAAGCCTGCTGAGTGTCTGCTCATCAAAGCCCAGAACTTTACCGGTTTCCCGCGCTGCAGACCGTCCGCGGTAAGTGATGACATTTGCAGTCATGGCAGCGCCTAGTTTGCCGTAGCGATCGTAGACGTATTGGATTGCCTTCTCACGCTGATCACCAGAAGGAAGATCGAGGTCAATATCTGGCCATTCATTACCACGATTTTCCGAAAGGAAACGCTCGAACAGCAGTTTCATTTTCACGGGATCGATGGCGGTGATTCCTAGCGCATAACACACCGCGCTGTTGGCTGCCGAACCGCGCCCTTGAACCAAAATCCCCTGTTTTTTGCAGTACTCAACGATGTCCCAAACGATCAAAAAGTATCCTGAGAACCCCAGTTTGTCGATGAGCGCCAATTCTTTTTCGAGCTGAGAATGAGCGTTCTCATACTCTTCCTTGTAGCGTTTTCGCGCAAATTCATGCGTCTGTTTGCGCAAAAAGCTGGCTTCGTCCGCCCCTTCGGGAACCGGATAGCGGGGGAACTGGTATCCGAGATCTGCCAGAGTAAATTGAAGCCGCGAAGCCACATGCAGCGTATTGGCAATGGCGTCCGGTACATCGGCGAACAGACGATTCATCTCCTCCGTAGATTTGGGATACCGTTCGGAGTTGCGTTCCAGGAGCCGCCCCGCATTCATTAAAGTGACGTGATGCCGCAGGCAAGTGAAGACATCCAACCGTTCGCGCTGGCCAGGCTCGGCGTAATGCACTCCATTGGTTGCGACCAATGGTATCCCCATACTGCGTCCCAATTCAATCACTGCCTGATTACGAGCTTCTTCATCGCGATCGAAGTGGCGTTGCAATTCCAGGTAGACGTTCTTAGGCCCGAAGATCTGCTGGAGACGTTCGACGGCAGCGCGCCCTTCTTTCTTATTAAGCCCGTGCGCCAAAGGTCCATCTTCGGCGCCGGTCAAACACAACAGTCCTTCTGAAAACTCGGCCAACTCTTCACGGGTTGCTGCCGGTTCCTGCCCCGGTTTAGGGTGTTTCGCCGTGCGTAACTTCATGCGTGAAATCATCCGGCAAAGGTTTTGATATCCGCGCTGGCTGGTGACTAGCAAGGGATAACGCGCGCCATCGGTGCAGGTGACTTCCGCACCCAGATGCGGGTTGTGTCCAGCTTTCTTCATGGCTTGATGAAAGCGCGGCGCTCCATACACTCCATCGACATCGAGCAACGCCATTCCCTGCTGTCCCAACTTACTGCACCGGTAGGCAAACTCTTCTGGAATGCAGGCTCCGCGGAGGAAGCTGAAGGCCGAGCGGGCGTGGAGTTCTACGTAATAAGAGGGCATTGACGTACGATCCCAGTATAGGCGAAGATAAGGCGAATATGGAAAGCACCGCTACACTTCTTCGAGAGCAGATTCAGGCCATCCTCACCTCCCGCTGGCAAGCCGCATTTCTGATGGAGAAGGAGGCTAAGAGTGAAACCTTGCTTTCAGTAGTGGGAGAGATTCCACGGGGAGCACTGACCGAAATCGCTGGGCCTGTTTCTTCTGGACGCACCTCACTGCTGTATTCCCTACTTGCCACTGTTTCTTCGAAGCAGGAGTTTTGCACGCTCCTGGATGTAGCAGATACGTTCGACCCTGAAAGCGCCGCTGCAGCCGGAGTACGGCTTTCACAAATTCTGTGGGTGCGTTGCGCCGGCAACGCAGAGCACGCGCTTAAGGCAGCGGATATGTTGGCTCAAGCCGGAGGATTCGGCTTGGTTGCTATCGATTTAGGCGATACGTCTGAAAAGGTTGTACATCGTATTCCGTTGGCTGTATGGTTCCGGCTGCGTCACGCCGTGGAGAACACCAGAACAGCACTGGTTGTAGTGGGACAGCGGATTCACGCGCACTCCTGCTCGGTGCTCAAGATCCAACTCAATCGAAGTCGAGCTTTGTGGCGAGGCCAGCTTCCGGGCTGTCTTCTCGATGGTTTCGAAGCAACGGCCCATTACATTCGGGATCACCAGACTCAGGAACGGCGATTCACCATCTTTCGATAGCTGTATGTTCGCGTGTCTATACACTCCCGGCAATCTTCCACTGTTGGTGGAATGCGCCCGGCACTTCTCTCCTTTAATAGAGGAGACCTCGCTGGATACCGTTGTATTCGATATCCGGGGCCTGCGCCGGATCTACGGCACGCCGGAGCAAATCGCTTCTGAAATACAGCGCCGGATCGGAATCGCCGCCAATCTGGCGATTGCTTCGAATCCTGATGCGGCTATTCACGCAGCGCGAGGAATAGCTGGCGTGACCATTCTCCCCACCGGCAGTGAAGCTGCCATTCTTGCGCCCTTGCTACCGTATCTCTTGGGCGGGTCACCTGAGTTCGCACGAACCTTGGACCTCTGGGGTATCCGGACATTCGGAGAGTTGGCCGGTCTTCCACCTTTGGGTGTCGCTGCACGTCTGGGTGAAGAAGGTACTTACATGCAGCAACTCGCACGTGGGGCAGGGCATCGGCAGTTGCGTCATCGTGTGGACCCACTGGTGTTTCGCCACCAGCAAGACCTTGAAGATTCTATTGATTTACTGGAGCCTCTGCTGTTTTTATTGTCCCGGATATTAAACGAACTCTGCGAGCGTTTGCGATTTCATGGGCGATTCACCAATGAAATCCGCTTGCGGCTGCAATTGGAACGTACTTCTGACCATACCGTTACACTGCGTCTCCCCATTCCCATGCTCGATTCCAGTGTGCTGCTGAAACTCATGCAACTGGAGCTGAGTGACAGGCCTCCCCAAGCTCCCATTGAGAAGATCGAACTCGAACTGATACCAGTGGACCCGCGCACCACGCAGCACAGCTTATTTCTACCCTCGTCGCCGCAGCCGGAAAAACTGGAGATCACTCTGGCCCGGATTCGCGGGATGGTAGGCGCGGCCAACGTCGGCGCAGCGGAGTTAATGGATACGTATCGGCCGGATGCATTTCGCATGG
>JAICXC010000081.1 GCA_025980665.1 Bryobacteraceae bacterium | reverse complement strand
ATGGCGTCACGGAACAGCGTACTGGCCAGTTGATCGCCCGCTTGCAATTCTAACTACCACGTTTATATCCCTGAGCCGGGACTACCGACCTGGCTCAGGCGTGTAGGTCACTGTCCCCAGGCGAGCACGACACCTCGGGTGATGCCATCGAGTTGAGGCATAACTCGGGGACGTAGGCTGCTTAGCTTTGATTCGGGACGCCGGTGAATGGAGTGATCGACATGGGTCTTGAAGACGTAACGGCCCGTGAACCACCCCAGCGCGCTACCGGCAAACACGTCGGATGGGAAATGGTTCTGCCCGCTCAGTCGTGAAAAACTGACCAATGAGGCGAGTCCATAAGCGGCGATCGGGTAGAGTATGTTGCTGTTGTATTCGTGCGCGACCACCGAAGCAAGCGCCCAACTTTCCGTGGCATGACCGGATGGAAAGGAGGAGCCTCCTTGAAAAAACTTCCCGTTGCCGTCGCCATCGAGTGGTCGTTGGCGGCGCATCGTGACTTTAAAAACCTCCGCGACGATCAGCGAATCGAGAATCGCTTCACCGCTGAGAATCCCGGTCTCGCGAGCCTTTTCGTTGTGCGCGAAGGCTCCGCCGATATACAGCCCGGCTGTAATCGGGAGCACCGTGTAACCGGCTCCTAACTGCGAAACATCGTGGCTGATGGAAACTTGGTCTACCGTATTCGGCAATTGCCTCGCGCTCCAGTGGTCGCTGGCGATCAGGGCCGCAGTGCCGCCCGCTACCAGGATCCAAGGAACGGCATCCTCGACGCTGCGAATGTGAAACGGACTAGTCCACATTTCTTTCTGATCCATCAGAATATTCTGCGTCAGCTTTCGAGTAAGCGGTTTGAAGTGCTCGGTTTCCGTCGAGTACAGCACGCGATCCCTGGAATCCTGGAATTCTTGCGCGTTTGTGTCCTGTTGGCTCGGCGGATTATCTGCCGTTGGGCCGGGGGGCTGCTGGGACTGCAACGGGACCGACATGAGCCCAACGGCATAAACCGTAAATGCAATGTTATGAATACGCATCGGCGGAATTGTATGCATGCAACTTGCCAAGTCCGTGTTGATGGCGGGTTGCGGTGGTTACTGGGCGCGCCAATCCAACACGATGAGCGATAAAGGGCGGCTTCCGTTGCGTAGAGTCAGGTGGCTCCAGTTATTGGCAGGCCCCGGAGAATCTATGACTTCCAGTTCTGAAGCCCGCGCGTCATCCTGCTTATAAACCACCGTATTCCATCCGTTCCGTGCGCTAGGCGCTTCCGACCGTAAGCTCCTGTCTTTCGTAAAGACAACGATACCGCCTTCGATCAATTCTCCCGAATGCACCTCGACGTGGACCGACGTTTGCGGAATCCAACCACTTAGATAGCCTACTGAGGCGCCCTGAGCGGATAGCGACAACATGGAACGCTTGGGCAACTGCCCAGTCCAGATCAGCCAGCCCGAAGCGGGCGAGACTGCGGAAGTGCGAGGCGCCGGAAGCGACAGATTCAGAGCAGGCTGAAGCGGGGAAGCGGCTGTTCCGCTCTCCAATCGCAAGGCGGGCGCGTCCGGCAAGAGCGTGGGCCGGATATTTATCGAGCTGGCAGGTTTTACGACTCGTTCGGGAGGGGCGCGGAACGATCTTATGACTCGCGGGTTAGCCTTGGGGAGCGGTGCAGCGTATGTTTCGACTTCCTGGCGAACAGGGTTTTGCCGGACAAGGTCTTGTCGAACCGGATGGACTGTTGAATCCAGGGAATCGGTTATCTGCGCGCCGGTCTCTGGCGGCGTCGTATTTATCGTGCTGATCGCGGGGATCTTGGCCACCAATGTAGGAGCTTCCGCGGTTTTGCGGCCGGGGGCAAAGTAGATCGCATTATCCGAGATGGTTATCCCGCGACCAGCCACCGTGAATGAGATCCGAACAATATCGGATTTTCTATCAAAAGTAATCCATCCTCTCCGAAGAAGATCCTGCCCGATCGCCATTCGTACGGGTTCTCGCTCTCCGTCGCGAATATCGACAATGCCCAGAGCCGCCCCCCGAATCACTGCAGGGGACGAATCCCACTGAATAATGAGATTTCCGCCCCGATCGGCAAAGCTTAACGGTATTTGCGAAGCCGAGTTAACCCGGTTCGGCCAGCACATGAGTACAAGCAAGGCCGCTAGAAGTAATCCCGCGCGATTCATGCGCAGACGGAAGCGAGGTTCGCGGCGGCTTGGCATCGGAGCTGGTTGTGCCGGCCGGACGTTTTCGGCTAGTACCGGTACATCAATCGGATTCGCGGCTGTTTCGACCGGTATTTGTACTGCTGTAGGCGCGAATCCGGAATTGATCTTCGCGGCAGTTTTCAACCGGTTTACTCCGTTGTCTGGCGGAGCAGGAACCTCTCTTTTCACTGTTTCGCGCTTCGGCTGGACTATAACCGAGCGTTCGAATTGGTGACCCGAAACATAATTTCCCTGCGAATCGCGAGCATAGAGCGTTCCCTGCGCGGTCCCGTTCAAACTGGGGATCAGTACCAGAGCGATCTGGCGGTCCTGCGCGAAGTACCGGTTGCAAAGTGCGACGTCGCGGTCGGTTAATGCTATGCCGTGCCGGCAATGAGAGAAATAACATCCCAGGATTTCGAGAGATGCCAGTTCCGAATCAGAGGAGGGACCCGCCAGCGACGCTTGAAGCGAGGCCTCGTCTGTATCGGATAGAACAAAAGAGGGACCAAACCGGTGTTCGCATTCAATAGGGCGAACCGCCAAGACGCGGATTAGCCCCTCGCTTCGTTTGCCGTAGAGGAGGCCGCCTATTTCTAAGCCGCCTTTGGCGAGCTTCCGCAGTCCAAGTGCAGCCTCCTGGCAGACGCTCTCAAGCGCCGCCGCGGTCCATTCAATATCGCCTGTTGCACAAGGCCATCGCAGCTCTGTTGGTGGCTCAGCCAGTGTCACACCCGTACACTCCCGCTACGGACGGAGATACCTAGGGTGGTGCAAACGTGACACGATTTTTGCATTTGTCGAAACGTTTCCGCAAGCCCGGAATCCTTACTCTGTGCAGATCGAGACGCTTCGGCAAATAATTGCCATTACCTGGATTGTCACTTTTGTCGCCGCGTTGCCGGTAACTGCCCAGGATGCGGATGGGTTGAACCTTCGGATCATTGAGGGTCAAGGATCCATCAACAACGTGCGAACTCGGTCGGCCCGGGCCCCTGTAGTCGAGTTGCGCGACGATCAGAACAAGCCTGTTTTAGGAGCTTCGGTAACATTTCAGACTCCGTTCACGGGTCCGGGGGCGACTTTCGGTTCCGAGCGTGCCCTGGTGACGCAGACCGATTCCGAGGGCCGCGCTACCGGTCGAGGCCTAGTGCCTAACGGTGTAACGGGCCCATTTGAGATACATGTAACCGCGGCGTTCAACTCGAAGGTTGTCAGCGCTTCCATCAGACAGATCAATGCGTCCCCCTCGGAATCACGGTCTTCCAGAAAAGTTTTGTGGATTAGTTTGGCGGCGGGGGCGGCTGCCGGTGGTGTATTCGCTGCGACTCATGGTCATAGCAGTCCCTCCGGAGTAACGTCGGTACCTAGTACTTCGACCTTATCCGCGGGTACCTCGACTTTCGGACCTCCGCAATGACGAGGGTCGGCGTCACCATGGGGCGAAGTTACCTCATCTTCTTCGCGGCCGCGTCTTTGTCGGCGGGTCAAGGCTTGCTCTCGGGACCGTCGGTGGGTTTTCTCTTCGATCCTCAAGCGCAGGCGATTCGAAATATCCAGGGCATCCCTGGCTCGGCTGTAGCTGGTGAAAGCCTGACCCTCGGGTTTCCCGTCGCCAATGCGGTTTTCTCGCCGGCACAAAACTACGCGCTTGCTGCGGGCGCAGACGGGTCGGTAAATCTGATTGTCTTTGGCGGGCCGACAGTCACGACGCAGATCGTCACAGCACTTCCGTCCGCGCCCGACCACATCGTCGTCAGTCCGGCCGGGCATGCGGCGGCCTTCGCCTATGGCACTTCGGTAAAGGTGCTGACTGGGTTACCAGGCTCACTGGATCAATTGGCGGATATCGACATGTCGGCCTTACCCAGTGCCCCGCTAGCACTCGCGGTCAGCGATGATGGCGCAGTTTTGCTGGTGTCGATTTCCGGCGATCCGCAGGGTTCTTCTCCCGGTGGGGTATTCGCCTTTAACCGCGGCGAAAGTGCACCTCGCTTCATAGCCGGCCAGACCGCGTCCGACGTGAACTTTATCGGCAACTCACATGATGCACTGATAGCCGATGAGAGTGCGAACTCCATTACGGACCTACAGGACGCCGGTGGCGCATCAACAATCCAATGGATATTTGTGGACGACCGCTTGCCCGCTCCCAGCGTGGGCCGAGTCAGCATGGATGGGCAGCGGATCCTCGTTGGCAGCGCGAAAAACGGCATTATCGCCTTGCTAAACCTTGACGGCTCTAATCCAGTATTCATGCCGTGCACCTGCTCCCCAAATCAGATGGCGCCGTTAAGTGGGTTGGTTTACCAGCTTACTGATCCTTCTGGCGGGTTGATCTGGATCATGGACCTTACGCAGGATCCGCGTATATTGTTTGTGCCGATTCCGCCCGTAGCGGGTGACTCCCAATGAGGCGGCCTCGGCACGAAGTTCTGTATCTCGGGTTGCTATTGGTATCAAGTTTCGCGTCTTTTGCAAAGGCTGCGACTCAGGTGACCACCACGTCGCTTCCAAGTGGGACAGTCGGACAACCGTATTCGGCATCTCTAAGCGCAAGTGGAGGCTCAGCACCCTATAGCTGGAGCGTTTCGGCCGGAAGTTTACCTTCCGGGCTTTCGCTGGCTCCTAACGGAACGCTCAGTGGATCGCCGAATTCTTCCGGGACTTTTAATTTCACAGTCAAAGCGACCAGTTCCGGAAAGGGTGCCGATTCTGATACCCAGGCGTTGAGCATTGTAGTCGCTCCCGCACTCGCTATATCGACCGGCAGTTTGCCCGCCGGCCAGGTGGGCGTGCCGTACTCACAGACTTTGCAGGCCAGCGGGGGAACTGCGCCATATACATGGTCCATTACAACGGGAGCTCTGCCCTCGGGCCTAAATTTATCGGGCTCTCAGATCAGCGGAACTCCGGCGGCGTCCGGAATCTCGACCTTCACCGTAAAAGTAGTCGACGCCAACTTAGCTTCGATTACAAAAACGTTCGGTATTACCGTGGCGCCTGCGCCGCTGAGTATCACGACGACATCTCTGTCCAATGGACAGATCGGCGTACCATACTCACAGGCCTTACAGGCTAGCGGGGGTTCCGGAACCTATACATGGTCGATTAGCGCAGGCGCACTGCCTGCGGGGCTCAGCCTGAATGCTTCGGGTCACATTAGCGGGACGCCGACAGCGCCCGGAACCGCAAACATCACCATCAAGGTAACTGATACAGCATCGGGATCGGCGACGCGAGCTCTTTCAATCACCATCGCGGCAGCTTTGACCTCCGGTGGCTGTCCGTCGGCAACCGGGGTCGCCGGGGGGACCTACAGCGCGACGCTAAGCGCATCGGGCGGTACTCCCCCTTATGTGTGGACAATCGCCAGCGGGCAGCTTCCTCAAGGACTGGCGCTCAGCGCATCCGGCCAAATCTCGGGCACACCGTCCACGGCGGGCAGCTTTAACTTCGGTATCAAAGTAAGCGATCAAATGCTGGCCTCCGTGACTTCAAGCTGTACTGTGATCATCAGCGCGCCGGCGCCTACGCTGACGATCAGCACGTCGTCGCTGCCGGATGGCGTGGTGGGGAGCTCCTATGCCCAGGCAGTCTCGGCTACCGGCGGACAGCCTCCGTATAGTTGGTCTGTCTCGGGCGGATCATTGCCTCCTGGCTTAAGCCTGAATGGCGCCCAAATAAGCGGTGCGCCCACTGCCTCGGGTACCTTTCCGTTCACCTTGCACGTATCGGACGCCTCAGGCAAGACGGCGACGAAAGATCTTTCGATCCGGATTGGCGCGGCCCTAACCGTTGTCACCAGTTCGCTTGCATCTCTGCAGACCGGCGTGGCCACGACTCAACAGTTGACCGCATCCGGCGGCGTTCCGCCCTATTCATGGGCGGTAGTGTCCGGATCCCTGCCCCCAGGGCTTGCTTTATCGACTTCTGGCTTAATTAGTGGGACGCCGACCCTTGCGGGGAACTTTAGTTTCACGATTCGTGTCTCGGATAGCGGCGCGGCATCGGCCAATCGAGCGTTTACACTTGCCGTCTCGGTTTCGCTGTCGATAAACGGTTGTCCTGCCATCAACGCAACTCAGGGCCAGTCTTATGCATCGGCGGCTGTGGCTTCCGGTGGCCTGACGCCTTACACATGGACTTTGGCTGCCGGACCTTTGCCGTTTGGATTAGTGTTCAATAGCTCATCGGGTACCCTCAGTGGTACTCCTGGGGACAGCGGAACCTATCCCTACACTTTGCTGCTCACCGATAAAGCGGGCGCGACCGCTACGCGCGACTGCCAGTTGATCGTCACATCCAGCCTGATCATTGGAACCGCGTCGCTGCCGGACGCTTCTCAGTCTTCGTCTTACACCCAGACTCTTTCGGCGACAGGAGGGAAGCCGCCCTACACCTGGTCAATCGTATCCGGCAATCTTCCGGGTGGATTGACACTCAGCCCGGCCGGCTTGATCTCGGGTATTGCGATACCTCTAGGGACTTTCAATTTCACGGCCGCCGTTACGGATAGCAATGGCGCGAGCATGCAGCGAGCGCTGTCGATCAGAGTCGTCTCGGGAATAAATGTGAGCAGCTGTTCTGCTACCGCGGGTGAAGTCGGTTTAGTGTTCGATTCGCCGGTGCTCGCCTCCGGTGGCTCACCGCCCTATGCCTGGACTATCTCGGCCGGTTCACTTCCGCCTGGCCTGACGCTCGATCCAGTGTCGGGCGATATTTCCGGTACGCCCTCCCAGGCCGGGTCGGTCCAATTCTCCGTGGATGTGCGGGACATCACGAACCACGGAGCCAGCCGGCAATGCTCAATTGATGTAGCCGCGGCGCTGTCGATATCCACTTCAAGCCTCAGCTCTGCATCCAGCAGTGTGAGCTACTCCGATACGATCGGCATTACTGGAGGCGTACCTCCCTACGTGTGGTCGACCACAGCGGGAGCGCTGCCCCCAGGTCTTTCTCTAAACTCCGTGAGCGGGCATATTACGGGCACGCCGGTGATCGTCGGAAACTTCGCCTTCACCGCCAAAGTTATCGACGGGATGGGTGGACAGGCAACCAAAAGTCTTTCCATCGCGGTTACGCAAGGGCTCACGATTACGGATTGCCCCACTCCGGCCGGCAGCGTGGGCGTGAGCTACACCGCGCTTCTGGCGGCCGTCGGCGGAGCCGTTCCTTATCAGTGGAGAATTGATAGCGGGGCGCTTCCTCCGGGGCTGGTCTTGAGCTCGGACAATGCCGCCATTAGCGGGACGCCGCTGCAACCAGGATTGTCCACCTATGTTTTGCGCGTGGACGACGCGAGCGCAAAAAGCACCACCCGCTTGTGTTCGATCCAGATAAATCCTCCGGGACTGAATATTACATCGCCGTCGACACTTCCGAGCGGCTTGGTCGCGACTCCGTACAGCCAAACGCTCACGGCAACAGGCGGCCGCACGCCCTATTCGTGGTCGATTACAACCGCCGGCGTCCCCAGCGGTATCGCGCTCGATAGCACGGGCGTAGTCAGCGGTCTCCCGGGAGCTGTGGGAACGTTTACCTTCACGGTCCAGGTTACGGATCAGGACAATAATGTCGCGCGCCAGAGCGTCACCTTGGCGATACTCGCCGGGAGCCCTCCCAATGTCTCGATCACAGGACTTCCGGACATCATAGATCCCGCACAGCAGCCAACGTTCGGGCTCCAGCTGGATTCCGGCTATCCCGCTCCGATCGACGGTACCCTCACTCTGGTGTTCACGCCGGATCCGGCGATCGGCGTAGACGACCCCGCGGTGCAGTTCGCAACGGGTGGGCGAGTGATGGCATTTACGGTGCCGGCTAATTCAACCCAGGCAGCGTGGTCGGCTCCGGTAGTCGCATTTCAATCGGGAACGGTATCCGGAAATATTCAATTGAATGTCAAACTAGAATCGGGTGGAACGGATATCACTCCACCGGGAGCCTCGCGGACCATCCGAGTCGACCGGCTGGCGCCGCGGATCGTGAAAGTCCAAGTGGTCCCGACATCCTCCGGATTCGATGTTCACCTCACCGGATACGCAACCACGCGTGAGGTAACGCAAGGCACATTCCGATTCTCGGGGGCCGCGTCCGCCTCCCCGATTGTGGTTACGGTTCCCTTGAGCAGCACCAGCGCCACGTGGTTTCAAAGCGCTCAGTCCGATACCTTCGGCGGCCAGTTCGGGTTGATTCAGTCGTTCTCGTGGCAAGGGCAGCCTGCCAGCGGCCTGAATGCCGTTTCAGTTTCCCTGACCAACGCACAGGGCGCATCGGCTGAGCTGCAAGCACAGTTCTAAGCGTCAGCGTTTTGGTGGGTCAAGCAGCCGTGCCGTGCCGCTGTTCGAGCAAGACGCGCACAAGTTTACCCAGTTGCATGAATTCGGCCAGGGTGGACGGTTTGCAGAAGTATTCCGTGGCGCCCAATTCAAAAGCGCGCTTGCGTTCGGCTGCCGTATCGGACGTGCTCATCATGACTACGGGCGTCTTGCCACACCGCGGACTACGCCGGAGGCGCTCCAATACGTGCTCTCCGTTTTGGCGCGGTACGTTCAAGTCCACCAAAAGCAGGTTGGGCGCGTCCTGGCCTCCGGCATCCACGTCGTCCAGGATATTGATGGCTTTTTCGCCATCATCCGCAATCTTGAGGTGGCAGCTCAATCCTTCTTCCTTCAGCGCCTCCCTCACCAGGAAAACGTCGGCAGGGCTATCTTCCACCACCAGCAGAGAAAGCTGCTCCAGGTTATCGCGCTTCATTCTTCTTCTCCGGTAACGTAAACATAAATCGTGAACCGCGCCCGAGTTCAGACTCCACCCAGATCCGGCCGCCATACCGTTGCACGATCTTCTGACAGATGGCCAGTCCAATTCCGCTTCCGGAGTACTTTCCGCCGCCATGCAGCCGCTGAAAGATGCCGAATACCTGATTCTTGTAGGCGGGATCGATTCCGATCCCGTTATCGGCGACGGTGAGCTTCCACAATCCGTCGCTGCGTTCGGCTGAAATATGGACGTGCGGAGGCTCAAGGCCGCAATACTTCAGTGCGTTGCCGATCAGATTCTGAAAAAGCTGGGTCAAATGGACTTCGTGGATCGCGAGCACCGGTAGCGGATCGCAATCTATGCGGGCGCCGCTTTGGGCTATCTTCGCTTCGAATGTGGCAACCGTCTTGCGGCAAACCTCGTTTGCGTCGGTATAGGCCGCGGGACCCTGGGGCGCATCCGCAGCTTGAGTATAGGCCAGTAAATCCTTGAGCAGACCTTCCATCCGATGCGCCGAGCTTACCGCGTGCTCAATGAGGAGTCCCGCTTCGGCCGCCAGCTTGTCCTGATACCTGGATTGCAACAATTCGGTGAATACGGCGAGCTGCCGCAACGGCTCGCGAAGGTCGTGACTCGCGGAATATGCGAACTGTTGCAGATCGCTATTGGATCGGGCGAGCTCCTCCGCTTGACTAGCCAAGGCTTCCTCCGCGCGCTTGCGCTCGGTAATATCTGTCAATGTGATAACGCAGCCGAGCAACTCGTTTCCTTGGGATGATAACGGGCTGGCACTGACCAGCAGAGCGGAGGTCGCCCCGCCGGAGTGTGCCATCTGCGCCTCGACTCCGGTAATTTCTTCCCCGACACGCATGGCCGTGAGGATCCGGTCTGTATCCAGCCGGATCCCGGACGCTGTTAGGTGGAATGCCCCATCGAAAGGCTCCATCAGAACCGGCTTCCGCGCCAGGAGGTTTGCGGATTCGCTACGGCGAACGATGACTCCTTGCTGATCGATTACCACGATAGCTTCGGCGGCTTGTTCGAGAATGAGCCGGGAAAGCCGCTCTTCTTTGAGGATGGTCTCGTTGCGGCGCTGTTCCCGCAGATCACTGGCGATGACGCACAGATTTTGCATCCCGGCAACATCCAACGGGGTCACCGAGAGGCGGACGGGAATCGTGGCAGCGTTCGCACCACGCAAATGAAGCTCCCCGGAACTATGACCTCCTGCCACGGCTGCCTCGATCAGCCCCGCGAAGAGACTGGCATCGGCTGGGGCCAGAAAGCGTTCGAAGTCCGATCCCGCTACCGATTCTGAGGCAGCGCCTATCAGGGCTGCGAACTGGGGATTGCTATATAGGATCAAGCGCTTTGGGTCGAGGGTTACGGTGCTCTCGTGCATCTGCTCAACCATCACCCTGTAGGGATGATCGGCGCCCTCCAGCGTATACACGCGCGGCCCGGACGGACTGTTGACGACTACGGCGTCGGCCTCGCCCGAATAGATCGCACGGATCGTTTCTTCGGCCTCCCAAAGGCGCGAAAGCAGATCTCCGATTTTATACTGCTCGGTCGCGATCAGCTCGTTTTCTTTATCGTATGCTTGGGTCATGCCGGGCCTGCTTCCAATAGGCCCAGGCCTTTACGCAACACCGACGTGTCGGATAAATCGCCAATCAAGCGCCGGAGGACGCCCGGGGCCTGCTTGATATTGATAAGAGTGGGAATCGCGATGACTTGATCCTCCGTGGCGCGGCGCGGATCCTGGTAAATGTCGACCACTTCCAGGCTATACTTGCCGGCTAGCTCGTTTTCGCAAATCCGCTTCACGTTCTGAACTGCCCGAAGAGACCGAGGGCTCGATCCCGCGACGTACAATCGGAGGTCATGAGTCCGGTTTTGCGCCCTCGATGGCCGGCTTGATATTGAATTCGCTTCCACCGTGTACTCCTCAGGCCCATCGCTTTTAGCGAAGCAATCTAATGTCCAACCCTACCAACACGCGCTCCGTATTAGAAAGATCGCCAATAATTTTACGCGCAGGTTTGGGAAGGGTGCGCACTAATGTGGGAATCGCCAGGATCTGGTCTCCGGCCGCCAACTGCGGTTTCTTAAGCAGATCGATGATCTCCACGCGGTAGTTGCCGGTCAGATGCTCTTCGCATATCTTCTTCAGATTGCTTAACGCCTGTAGGGACCGTGGAGTCTGACCGGCAACGTACAACCGGAGATCGTAGCGGGGCTCGGTGGGCTTGGTCTTGGCAGTCTTCGCTTTGGTCTGCTTAACGGGCTTCATGGTTTGCTTTCTCGACCGTTGGGCCGCGGACTTCTGCCCGAACTGTCGATCATACCGCGGCTGCGACGGAGGGAATCGCGCTCGGCCAACAGCGCTGCTTTCTGCTGCTCGTTTTCTCCGATCGCGGCGATCAGCTGGTTCTCACGGGCTTCTTTTTCCGCCTGGAGCTCCGCAATCTTGGCGTCTAAGGAGCGGAGGGCTACCTTGACGGAGAGCTGACGATCCTTCTCCGATTGCCGCTGCCGGAGTAATTCCCGACGCTCTTCCGCTTCACGTGCGACCCGCGCCGAACCAGTGAGCACTCCGCCCGGTCCAAGATATACGTCGCGCAATTGCACTCCATGCGGGGTTAGCAGAAACTCACGGATTTGATTGGAGTGCGCCATGCCGCGCGATTTGAGGACATACAGCACGCGGTTCCTCTCACCATTCACTTCGATGTTGCGCAGAAGAATCCAGGTATCCACCAGGGACGAAATGCTGAGCGCGGTAGACTGCATATCGTCTTCAACGGCTACCGATGTAAAGAATCCGGTTGCACCGCTTTGCTTGAGGAAGTCGACAATCCTAAGTACCAGCGCATGTACGTCGTGTGCCGAGCCTCCCGGAAGCAGGGCGGAAATCGGATCGATCACCACCACGTTGGCCTTGTACTCGGCCAGCAGGTGATGCATCCGGACCAGGTGCATTTCCAGCCCGAAGGCAGTGGGTCGGGCCGCTTCAATGTGCAGCAGCCCTTTCTTCACCCAGCGGCCGAGGTCGAGGCCGATGGAACGCATATTCCGGATGAGCTGTTGAGGGGACTCTTCGAATGCGAATAGAATGGCGCTTTCGCCTCGCTGGCAGGCGGCATCGACGAAATGCGCACCCATCGTGGTTTTCCCGGTTCCGGCCGCCCCCGTCGCTAAAATGCTGCTGCCGCGAAAATAGCCTTGGCCACTGAGCATGTCATCTAATCCCGCAATGCCCGTGGATATCCTCTCCTTAGAAGCGCCGTGGGTGAGCCCCAGCGAGGTCACCGGAAGCACCGATATGCCGTGCTCGTCGATCAGGAACGGATATTCATTGGTTCCGTGCGTCGATCCGCGGTACTTCAGTATCCGCAGGCGGCGGGTGACGGCGTCGTTCTGCACGCGATGATCCAGAAGAATCACGCAGTCGGAAACGTATTCTTCCAGTCCGTGCCGGGTGAGTGTGCCCACGCCACGTTCGCCTGTGATAACCGCCGTCACGCCCTTCTCCTTAAGCCAGCCGAACAGGCGACGCAATTCGGAGCGGAGCACGCCGACGTCGGAAAGGCCAGCGAAAAGGGCCTCGGGTGTATCCAGAAGAACGCGTTTCGCGCCAATCGAATTGATGGCGGCGTCTAACCTTATAAACAAGCCTTCCAGATCATACTCGCCCGTCTCGGCGATCTCGCTCTTATCGATATAGATGTGATCGATGACAAGCTTCTTGGTTCGCTGGAGTTTTTCGAGATCGAATCCTAGCGAGGCAACATTCATCGCCAGATCGTGCCCGGACTCTTCAAAGGAGATGCAGACTCCAGGCTCGCCGAATTTGGTAGCTCCGCGCACCAGAAATTCAAGGCCAAACAGCGTTTTTCCACACCCTGCGCCGCCGCAAATCAGAGTGGGCCGGCCACGGGGAAGCCCTCCCAATGTGATCTCATCCAGGCCGCTAATTCCTGTCAGAGCCTTAGATAGCCTTGGCCGCGATTTTTCTTTCATTTACCATCCGTTCGTAACTCCGTCACACGTGCGCGTTGGGCACTAACGGTCTGACGTGACTGGTCTTAAAACACAGCCCTCTTACCATCCTAGTGAAGGATTTCATGTCCTCTCTACTAGGGATAACCCTAGGACGATACCTTACGAGC
The DNA here is from genome assembly GCA_025980665.1 of Bryobacteraceae bacterium. GTDB lineage: Bacteria > Acidobacteriota > Terriglobia > Bryobacterales > Bryobacteraceae > Palsa-187. The sequence goes on along the minus strand of JAICXC010000081.1, from coordinate 11,595 downwards.
CAAGATCAGCCGAGTGAAACGCCTGTTACGCTGACAGGGTCTCCCCAGTAGGCTGCGGCAAAGCCGGAAAAGGTCGGAAAGGCATAGGTCATCTGTTAGAGAGAGATGTGCCAGGCATCGGAGCGCAACTGTTCGAACTGATGGTCTTGGCGATTCCGGTCGCAACTATAGCCTGGACGATCACTCACGAGGAGATCTTCCGCGAGGCACGGGAATGGTGCAAGTGGCACAGCGAGAGCTGCCGCACGCTCTTGAGGCGGAAGTTTTTCTACCTCTTTACGTGTGAGTTTTGTTTCAGCTTCTACGTCGCAACGGTCGCCGTGGCTGTAACTGGTTTCCGTCTTCTCTATCCCGGTTGGCGAGGTTCCGTGGTGTCCATTTTGTCCTTGGTGTGGATCGCGAACCTGTATATGAGCTTCTTTGGCCGCCTCAGGCTCGACATCAAGCGGGAGCGCGTGGATATCGCCGATCGCGAAGAGGAACACAAAACCCCGCCCGCGCTACACAGGTGACAATATGTTGGAGCGCTTGCAGCAGACAGGCGATTCCGCCCGCTGCTTCTGGAAAAAGGTCGTTTTAGCCTGAGCCGGTTCCCATGAAACTTCCCATCAAGCCGCCTTTTCTCCCCATGGAAGCCAAGAGCGTGGCGGAGATTCCCACCGGCTCCGGCTGGCAATACGAACCCAAATGGGACGGTTTCCGATGCATTGCTTTCCACGATCGAGCCTCTGTAGAACTGCAATCCAAATCCGGCCAATTGCTTACCCGTTACTTCCCTGAGTTGGTGGAGGGGCTAAGGAGCCTCAAGGCAGAAAAGCTTGTCCTGGACGGTGAAATCATAGTCCTGTCGGGGGACAAACTGTCATTCGACGGCCTGCTACAGAGGATCCATCCCGCCGCCAGCAGAATCGCGAAGCTATCGAAAGAAACGCCCGCGCAGATTGTCGTGTTCGACTTGCTGGTAGACGCCTCGGGGCGGTCTCTGATCGAACAATCGTTGGAACAAAGAAGACCGGCTTTAGAGGCGTTCGCTGCAAAGTATCTGCGCGGAAACCCGCGATTCTTGTTATCACCCGCGACCGCTGACATCAAGGTAGCCCGCCAATGGCTGAAAGCGATGCGCGGCCAACTTGACGGACTCATCGCCAAACCGCTCGACGCGCCATACTCGTCCGGCGAACGATCCATGCTAAAGATCAAGAATCTTCGTACGGTGGACTGCGTGGTCGGAGGGTTCCGTTATGGATCGAAAACCAAGCTGGTCGGATCTCTGCTGCTTGGTTTGTACGATAACCGGGGCCTCCTGCATCACGTGGGCTTCACGTCCTCGATAGACGCCGGTAGCCGGCCGGCCCTCACTCGTAAGCTGAAGGAGCTGATCGAACCTCCGGGATTCACTGGCCGCGCGCCGGGCGGTCCTAGCCGCTGGAGCTCAGAGCGGTCCACTGAATGGGAACCCTTGCGTCCTGAGCTGGTGGTCGAGGTGCGCTACGATCACTTCACCGCGGGACGCTTCCGGCACGGCACTAAACTGATGCGGTTGCGTCCTGATAAAGCTCCCTCACAATGCCGGATGGATCAAGTAGAGGTTCACACGAAATCGCCGCTGGCTCTCTTATCCAAATCTGTCTGAACTATGCGGTTTGAACGAGTATTTCTGCTTTCGCCGGCGAGAATCGGCGGACCGCGTTCCCTCATGCTCATGCGGGAACAAGCGGAGTTCGACCTTGCACTTCGACTCCGGAATGGCGCGGCCGCTATCGGAGAAATCTACGCATTCATCAGCGGATTGTATTTCCGGGGGAAGCTAGCTTACACTGGCGTTTTTGGCGCGGCGCCATCGGGGGTCCCGCCCGCGATGGTGATTGTTCCAGGTATGGGGCTTGTGTCTCCCGAGACGATTCTCAGCTATGACCAGCTTCAGAGTATTGCGAACGTGCCGGTGGACGCGGACAATCCGGCTTACCGCGAGCCGTTCCTCCGCGACGTCGCGCTACTGGACCAGCAGGCCGGTCCTAATTGCAGATACGTGTTACTTGGGAGCATCGCGACGGACAAATACACGCGAGCGCTGCTCCAGGTGTTCGGCGAGCGCCTCCTGTTTCCAGCCGAGTTCGTGGGGCGCGGAGATATGAGCCGAGGGGGGCTAATGCTGCGCTGCGCCAGGACTACCGAAGAACTAGCCTACATCGCGGTGCAAGGGGCGACCCGGCATGGAAATCGTCCCCCAAAACTCAAACCAGGGCGGCAGAAGTGATTTGCGGCAAGGTACGTGCTTACAAATGAGCGAAGCGAATCTTATGCTAAAAAATATTCGAATCTTTGTAATTATCGGTTGCGGAGTGTTGCCTTTAGGGTTGTTCGCATCGTCCGAAAGCCCTGCAGAAAGGAGCGCCAAAGCCGAGCAGGACCTGGCCTCGAAAATTCGAAAGTCAGTGGCCAAGGACGAGTCGCTACCGCCCGCCGCCCGAAACGTGGATGTGACCGTCCAGAATGGGGTGGTCACCTTGAAGGGCACGGTTCAATCCGACGAGCAAAGCCAGGCCATTCAAGGCAAGGCGGAGTCCGTCGTCATTCAGGAAACACATCATGAGAAGGCAGCCGTGTCACCACGCGTCCAGGTGAGTAATCAGATCGTAGTGTCCGAGCAATAAGCGCTGCGTCAGGCTGCCCGATGTTTGCGAGTTGCCTTGGAAGAGGTCGCTTTCGTCTTCCCAGCGCTTGTTTCCAGACTACGTTTGAGCGCTTCCATCAAATCGACGACCGGAGCCTTCCGGGGGCGCTGAATGGATGTCACTTTCTGACCCTTCCTCTTCTGCTCGATTAGCTGCTCCACGTTTTCGCGGTATGTATCATGGAGTTCTTCCGGCTTAAAAGGGCCGGCCAGATGCTGAATCAGATCTTTGGCGAGCGAGAGTTCTTTCCCAGAAGGCTTTTTACCGGGCTTTATCGCCGGTTGATTAGCGGCTCGTAGTTCATTCGGATAGAACAACGTATGCAGGAGAAGGCCGCTCTTGGCCGCGCGGATGAGCACGGAGTGTTCCCGGTTATGCATCGTCACTTTTGCGATTGCATCGTACTGGGCGTCGGTTAGCGCCTGGAGGAAGAGCTCGTAAGGTTTGCTGACGGCTTCGTCTGGCGCCACGTAATAGGAACTTTCGAAGTAGATCGGATCGACCTCTTTGTCCCGTACGAACTGCACGATTTCCATCGTGGTTGCGGTCGCTGGAGCGATCTTCTTTAAGTCTTCATCCTCCACCACGATATAGTCGCCTTTACTCACTTCGTATCCTTTAACGATTTCAGACCGATCGACAGGCTTATCTTCCTTCGCGCAATACCATACCTCCTTGATGCGCGAAAGATCTTTGCGATGAAGCATGTTGAAGTGGATGTGATCGGCCCGTGCCGCGGAGAACAACCGGATGGGAAAAGAGACCAAGCCAAAACTCAAAAAGCCTTTCCAGACAGTTGCGGGCATCGGTCACCTCCTCAGTTAGATTGTGATGTGAGCGTGCCCGTTTCCTGGCAATACAATTGCTACTCCTGACTTCCGCGAGATGACACGCAAACGCGTCGAGAACGCATCAGCCTACCTTCCCGAATCGCGGAGCCTTAATTCCCTTCGAGTGGCGGCCCAGAGCTGCGAGGCCTGTGATCTTTATCGAAACGCGACCCAAGCGGTGCTGGGAGCAGGACCAGTCTCAGCCAAGCTGGTCTTCATCGGCGAACAACCCGGCAATGACGAGGATCTGCAGGGGCTCCCCTTTGTGGGGCCGGCGGGAAAGCTGCTCGACCGAGCACTGGCGGACGCAGCAATCGACCGATCTGAAGTGTATCTCACGAATGTCGTCAAGCACTTCAAATTCGAGGAACGTGGCAAACGCAGGATTCATAAGAAGCCCAACACCGTCGAAGTTAACGCCTGCCAACCCTGGCTGGAGGCCGAGATTCTGTTGATCAAGCCTAAAATGATCGTCTGCTTGGGAGCTACCGCTGCCCAATCGATTCTGGGCCGTACCTATCGCCTAACGAAGGAACGAGGCACCTTCCGGGAGCACCCTTGGGCCGCCTGCGCTACGGCGATGATTCATCCTTCCGCTATACTTCGCGCTCCGGATGCCGAAGAACGTCATCGGCAATACGAGGAATTCGTGGCTGACTTGAAGCAGATCAAGAACAAGTTGAAACAATGCTCCCGGGCAGCGGCGAGTTCGGGTCGCTCACGCGCTTGAAACATGCCTTGCCTGGAGGCGCTCTAATCCGTGAGGTGAATAGTTCGATAAACATGGGTTCTCCAAATGGCGCTATGCCACACCGTCTCTTGGGCCGCACCGGGATCCAGGTCTCGGCACTGGGTTTGGGCGGCTCCCATATCGGATCTCCCAAACTGTCGAACGCCGAAGCCGTCAAAATTATCCAAGCCGCTTTGGATGGCGGGTTGTCTTTTATGGACAACTCGTGGGATTACCAGGAGGGCGTAAGTGAGAAGCGGCTCGGCAAGGCACTCCGTGGAGGCTACCGATCGCGGGCTTTCGTGATGACCAAGGTCGATGGACGAACCAAAGAGGAGGCGACGCGCCAACTGGACCAGTCACTGAAGCGACTGGGGCTGAATGAGATCGACCTCCTTCAGCATCATGAAGTAATTCGGTTCGATGACGCTGACCGAATATTCGCCGCGGGTGGCGCAATGGAGGCTTTGGTCGCCGCCCGCAAGGCCGGGAAGATTCGTTTCATAGGCTTCACGGGACACAAAGATCCGGAAGTCCATTTGTACATGCTCGAAACAGCCCGCCGGCATCGTTTTCGTTTCGACACGGTCCAAATGCCGCTCAATTTATTTGACACCCACTATCGCAGCTTCGAAAAGAAGGTGCTTCCGGAACTGGTGGCCGCCGGAATAGGGGTGTTGGGTATGAAGAGCATGGGCAGCGGCGTGATTTTGAAGAGCAAGGTAGTCACTCCCATGGAATGTCTTCACTATGCGCTGAATCTGCCGACATCTGTTGTGATCACGGGCATCGACAGCATGAAGATTCTGAAGCAAGCCTTCAAGGCCGCTGCCAGCTTCAAGCCACTTACCAGACAACAGGTCGCCAAATTAAGAGCTAAATCCGCCGAGGCTGCGTCGAACGGCGAGTTCGAGCTGTTCAAGACCACATCGATCTTCGACTCGACGGCAACCCATCCCGAGTGGCTCGGTGAAAATTCCAGCCGTACGCAACGCCTCGCGAGCTAATGCGTCTTTGACGGGTCCGCAGCTTCCAGATAGATTCGCTTGATGTCCGGAAAATGCTTCCGGATCCTCGCCTTCATATTTTGGATAGATTCTGAGACATCCGATGCGGAGGCGCTCGGGCGGAACGCGACATCCAACGTCAAAAACACATCCTCTGGGCCCAAATACATCGTCAAGGGCCGTGCAACCGATTCCACCAGGTGATCCTCGGTGGCAAGTTTTCTGATTTCCTTAGCCGTGCGACGATCCACGCCTTCGCCAACCAATAGGCCCCGAACCTCGCGTATCAGGAAGGTCGCAACCCCCGCCAGAAGCAGGCTGATCATCACGGAGGCCAACCCATCCAGAAATGGCATTTGAAGAACATCGCTGAAGAAGACGCCCGCAGCGGCAAGGATGATACCAATTAGCGCGGCGCCGTCTTCGGCAATTATGGTGTAGCTCGTCGGATCCTTACTCGCGATGATCTTGCTCAGGAAATTGCGGTGACCGTGTTTGCTGAAAAAGGATCGGAGAGCGATAGACAGACTGATTCCTTCGAACACAAAGGCAAATCCCAGCACGAGGTAGTTCCACTGCGGTTTCTGGATCGGCGTCGGATGCAAGATGTGCAGCATCCCCTCATATGCTGCGATACCGCCGCCGACGCCCAATATGAGCACGGCTACCAGAAGATTCCAGAAGTACAACTCCTTGCCGTGACCGAACGGATGATTCGGATCGGCCGGCCGCCGGCTTCTGCGGAGGCCGATCAACATTAGTATTTGGTTACAGGTATCGATGGTCGAATGAATGCCTTCCGACCACATTGCGGAACTTCCGGTGATCATGGCGGCGAAGAACTTGGTGGCCGCAATGGCGATATTCGCGAAAAGCGCGCCGTATACTGCCTTGGTTGGGCTTGGCTTCATTTGCTGGCGCGAGCTCGCTGCGCATTCAGCAATGATGCGTGAATAGCGCGAGCAAAATAATCAGGGGAACCGGCACCCCTATGAGATAAAGCAGGATGGAACGCACAGTGAGTCTCCTCCGTGAAAAATGAACAGCTAAACGGCCTTGACGTGGTCGCGTTGTCTTCCGCCGATGGTCGCTGCATAGCTCGCACTAAACGCTCCCATCAGAAGAGCGAGGAAGAACCATAAAAGTAGATGCGCAGTAACCTTACGCGCTGCGTCGGCGGTTTGCCGAGCCTGCGCAACAACATCTGAAACCCTTTGCTGCGCCTCGGCTTGAGTAAGACCAGTCCTAGCGGACACCAGCTGTGCTAAATAGTTCTGGTCGGCAGCGGAATACTGATCCTGGCGAACAGCGTTAGCAAATATCCGCGCAGCTTCAGCTTGTGTTGCAAAGTCTCTCTCGGAGGGAACGCGATCCGAGCGAAAAAGCATATCCACGAAGTAGACATTGGGATCTACCACGGGAGCCGCGGTGACGGCCGGCGAGCGAACTTGGGCGACGTCGCCCACCATAACGGCCCCAGCCGATGCTAAGAAGGTCACACTGATCACCACGGCCACCGCCCATGCCAGGAAACCGTTCGCGGTATCCCGAAAATATACTTCGTCGGTGTGTATCAGCGTCCATTTGGTGCGCAGCCGGCCCGTAAGATACCCACCCAGCGCGGAAGCGATTACCTCAATAACGATCAGCCAGATAATCGCAGCCGTTCCCGCAGCGGAGGCCGAGACGCCTACGTTCGACCACGGGGAGACTGCGGACAATCCTAATCCCGCGCCTAATGCCAAAAGAATCAAAGACAAGGCAGCGGCTACAAATGCTCCGCCAATCACCGCGCCCCAAGCGACGCCCGACGACGACGCTTCTCTGTTGGGATAGGAACCCTGTATTCGCGACTCCGTGTATTCAGACGAGGTAATACGGTCTTCCATATACCGTCCTCCCGGAGTAGAGCAGAGCACGTCTGGAACCATTCCGATAACACGCAGAGTTACCTGGAAAGAGCCTGCTAGGGTGGAAATATGCAGTTCGCTCGCCTCGTCGCGACGTCCGGCCAAGTTGCCTCCACGACCAAGCGTCTGGAGAAGATTGCACTTCTGGCCGCGTTGCTCGAGCAGCTTGCACCCGAGGAAGTGGAGGTCGCTGTTTCTTTCCTAAGCGGAAACACACGGCAGGGCCGCATCGGTATAGGTTACTCCTCGCTGCGCGGCCTCTCTGGGTTCCCCGCCGGGGCGCCGACTCTTGAACTTGCCGAAGTAGACCGCGCTTTCGAATCGCTCAAAGGGAGCCAGGGTGCCGGTTCGGCGACCCGCAAGCTCGAAGTGCTGAAACACTTGTTCGCGCGTGCCACGGCAGCGGAACAGAGCTTCTTAGTCAGCCTCCTTGGAGGCGAATTGCGGCAAGGCGCGCTTGAGGGCGTCATGTTGGAGGGCGTTGCGCGCGCCTCGCATGTGCCGCTCGCTTTAGTCCGCCGGGCGACGATGATGGCTGGGTCCATTCCCCAGATCGCTCGCGCCGCATTGGAAAAAGGCGAAGCCGGCCTGTCCAGCTATGAGGTGCAGCTTTTCCGGCCGGTGCAACCCATGCTTGCGCAGACCGCCCAAGATGCCGGGGAAGCTATCTCGAGTCTGGGCGAAGCCGCACTCGAATGGAAACTGGATGGGGCTCGGGTACAAGTTCACCGATCCGGCGAGGAAGTCAGGATTTACTCGCGAAGCCTTAACGATGTTACAGCCGCGGTTCCTGAAATTGTGGGAGCCGCACAGGCGCTGCCTGCGAAAGATCTCATCTTGGACGGCGAGGTCATCAGTCTCGCAATTGACGGTCGGCCTAATCCTTTTCAGACCACTATGCGCCGCTTCGGCCGCAAGCTGGACGTGGAACGCACACGCGCCGAACTGCCCCTTTCGCCATTTTGGTTTGACTTGCTATACCTGGACGGCACATCCCTGATGGATGAGCCGCAGGCGCGTCGCTTCAAGACGCTGACGGAACTTGCTCCTCCTCAGCTAGTCGTTCCGCACACGATCACGGGCGATCCCCATATGGCCGCCTCTTTTTTCGATGATGCGCTGCGCCACGGTCATGAAGGAGTTATGGCGAAGTCAACATCCGCTCCCTATGCGGCCGGCGGACGTGGCCAAAGCTGGCTGAAGGTGAAGAAGCCTCGAACTCTCGATCTCGTCATTCTCGCGGCGGAATGGGGCAACGGCCGCCGTCGCGGGTGGCTAAGCAATCTGCACCTGGGCGCTCGCGACATCGAAAAAGGAGGGTTCGCCATGCTTGGCAAAACCTTTAAGGGACTGACGGATGAGATGCTGGCTTGGCAAACGCAAGAATTGTTGAACCTGGAAATCGGGCACGATGGCGCGACCGTTTATGTGGCGCCGAAGCTAGTCGCCGAGATCGTCTTTAATGAGATCCAGATCAGTCCTCGCTATAAGAGTGGTCTCGCCTTGCGCTTTGCACGCGTAAAGCGGTACCGGCTGGATAAATCTGCAGACGATGCTGACACGTTTCAAACGGTTCGGCAGCTCGCGGGGCCATCTGCAACTTGAACACCTAACAGCCTATCTGTGTGTATACAAACGTTGCCTCCTGCGATGCAAGCCACTGCCACTTTCATGCATTTGGATTGAGCTGTGGCCCATCAATTTGCGAACGATGGGAGGCGCTAAGTTTTCTCCAACAAGTGCAACTCGCCCCGCAACGGTCCCCCGTATTCGAGGGTCTTCAGACTGTGAGGATCTTCCGTGCTGAAGTCCTTGCGGAATTAGTCCGAGGAGACATACTTTTATGAACAACCGACATGAATCTACACAAGATCGGCAAGGCCGCGAGCGTCCCCGCGATGAACATGGCCGTTTTGAATCGGAACATGATCAGTCCAGGCATACAGGCCGTGAAGGCCGCCGCTTCGATACCCGTCTCGATACCGATGATAGGTACGATTCTCGCGAAGAATCCATGCGGCCCAACTACGACCGTTACGAAAGTGGCCGTCGTCAGAATAGTTTTGACTGGCCACAAGGAAACGACCGGTTTGACCGCGAGCCGATGCGTTCCCGCGGCGGCTCCAATGAATGGAATGAACCGTCTTCCTGGAGCCGCTCTAACTATGGAGGTTCCGAAGATAGCCGTTACGAAAATCGAGGATCCCAAATGAACCGGGGCTACGGCGGTTATCGCTCAGAATCCGATCGTCCCTATCGGCTTCAGGAGAGCGCATACAGCGAATACGACCAGGGGCGCTGGCCAACCGACGGCAGCAACCGTACTGAGTCGATGTTCGGAATTGGTGGATTTAACCGCGACATGAGCCATTCCAGCTACGATATGGGCGCGGTCCATGAGCAGGGTTCGTATGCCGGAAAGGGACCCAAGGGATACCGGCGGTCCGATGAACGAATCGAGGAGGATGTCAATGAGGCGCTTTCCCAAAACCCGGAGATCGACGCCACTGACATAGAGGTGAAAGTGAACAATGGAGAAGTTACCTTGAGCGGGACCGTCAGCAAACGGCAGTTCAAGCGCATTGCGGAAGACGTTGCGGAGCGCTGCTCCGGCGTTCAGGACGTCCGGAACGAAATCCGCGTGCAGCGCGAGAGCGATTCGGGATCGTCCAGTCATAATCAAAGCCAAACAAAGGGCAAGTCCAACAGCGGTACCGGAATGAAAGTCCCGGAATCGAAGACTGCCTAGAGTACCTGTATTTACCAGAGAGCCGCCGTGTCCATCCGGGATACGGCGGCTCTCATGATGTCGGCTGTACGTTTTGGGCTACAGAAACGAAATTGCTGCCTGGAGATCTCCCACGCGGGGCTGGATGTACCCGCCGGAAGGTCTGGTCAACTCCTACCGGGCCAGCCCCATGATTACGTCGTCATTCGGCGAGACCGCCTCTCATTCAGCTCTCATCTTGTGGCTCGAGCGACACGACTGAACGAACCTTCCGGAATATCCAGGCGCGAATTTGGGGGCCGACCCGAAGGTAAGAACCCCCGGGAGGAGGAAGTGCCTGCCCCTCGGTGAGGGGAGCGGACACAACTCGGCCCCCACGGTGAGATTTCAAATCGATGATTCCGTTTCGCTCCGACTGACATTCTCGATGAGTTCACAAGCGCGTCGCACGCCGCCCGCGGCACGAATATCCTCCGCGATGCGTTTGGCGGCCTTGGCATATACTGGATCGCCCAGTACCCTGCTTAACTGGGCGCTAACCACTGACGAATTCACACGGGAGATTGGAATGGTTTCTCCGGCGCCGACCCAGCGAACCCTTTGAGCGATTGCCGGCTGTTCGTAGGTAATCGGCATCACCACCAGCGGTACGCCACAAGCGAGTGAGTCGAGAACCGTATTGAGTCCACCATGGCTGAGGGTCAGGCTCGCCTTTTGAAGCAATTCGAGTTGAGGGGCGTAGGAGACCGCCAGGACATTATCAGGTAAGGAGCCCAGAGTTTCTTTAGCAGCGCCCGCCATCACCATCTGAACGTCCAGTCCGCGGCAAGCCTCAGCAAAGCAATGGAACAGCTTTACATTCCTGTTTTGCAAGGTTCCCAGGGATGCGTATACCAAGGGCCGTCCGTCCAGCCATTCCCATGGAAAATCTATTCGCCGGCGCCCCGGGCGTCGAAGTGGACCGACGTAGTGGAAAACCTCGGGAAGAGATCGGCGCGGGAAATCGAATTCCCGAGGCTGTTGGCTGATTTGAGCAAGCGGCGAGAATGTCGCGCCAAGATCCGTGAGGGCCGGCAGTTTCCACTCCGAGCGATGGCCGGCAAGCGTCTCCCGTACCGGGGCAAGAATTCGGTCCGAAATTCTATTTCCTAGCCGATTGCGAGTCCGGCCCCACCAGTCGTCACGGTATTTCCATGGGGTAAAGGGCGGGGGTACTGCCGGTTCGCGATTGAGCGCCAGAGCGTTGCAAATCGTTACGAAAGGTAATCCTAGATATTCGGCTACGCTGCCACCTGCGGGCTCGGTCTGATCGACCAGGAGCACGTCGATGTGCGCTCTCTTTACCGCGGCTGGAGCATCCCGGCAAATCGTCTCCGTGGTTTTCTGAATGGCCCGGACGGTAAACCGCAGAGCCGACAAGCCCGAACGTTGGCTCAACTCCAGCAGCGATTTCCGCAGCGATCCAAGCGGATGTTCCTTCGCGCCGATGGGGCAAAATCCGATTTCCTCGGAGCAGATTTCTGCCTCTAGATCGGGTATCTGAAAAAATGTCACCTTTTGGCCGCGCGCCTGTAACTCATGCGCCAGAGCCATAAACGGATTCATATGACCGGGAACCGGCGGGCCGATGATGCCGAAGTGAGTCAATTGACGGAAGATCGCAAACGCGGCGGCGCGCCGGGCTCCACGCCCGATCCTGAGGAGCACGCTTTTTT
>JAICXC010000180.1 GCA_025980665.1 Bryobacteraceae bacterium | reverse complement strand
GAGCAGTGGCATCCGCTGGGCGTTGTCGGCATCATTAGCGCGTTCAACTTCCCGGTGGCAGTGTGGAGCTGGAACGCCCTGATCGCGTTAGTTTGCGGCGACACCGTTATCTGGAAGCCGTCCCTCAAAACGCCATTGTGCGCGGTGGCGGTGCAGCAGATCTGCGACCGCGTTCTCGACCGCCATGGCTGGAAAGGCGTCCTGAGTTTGGCGATCGGCAGGGACGACGTGATCGGCGAGCGTCTGATCCGCGATAAGCGCATTCCGCTCATCAGTGCGACAGGGTCTACACGCATGGGACGGCACGTCGCGCAAGTGGTGGCCGAACGGCTGGGGAGGAGTCTCCTCGAACTCGGCGGCAACAATGGCGTGATTGTGATGGACGATGCGGACCCCGACCTGGTAGTGCGCGCAGTGCTATTCGGCGCCGTGGGAACCGCGGGCCAACGTTGTACTTCGATTCGCAGGCTTTTCCTTCAAAAGGGCATCGCTTCTCAGGTGACTGCCAAGCTAATCGCGGCGTATCGGCAGATCCGCATTGGCGATCCGGTTGATCCCTCGACCTTAATGGGTCCGCTGATCGATGAGGGCTCCGTCGATGCGATGATGCGCGGGCTCGCGATCATCCAGGAACAAGGTGGAGAAATCCTCACTGGTGGTAAGCGCCGGCACGGTTGTTTCGTCGAGCCCACCATTGTTCGGGCAAATGCTGGAATGGCGATACTTAAAGACGAGCTCTTTGCGCCCGTGCTGTATCTGATCGAGTTCGATACCTTGGAGCAGGGAGTCGTCTGGCATAACAACGTGCCGCAAGGGCTCTCATCGGCGATCTTCACTGTGAATCTGACGTCCGCGGAAACCTTTCTCAGTGCGCGCGGCAGCGACTGCGGCATCGCCAACGTGAATATCGGCACCAGTGGAGCGGAAATCGGGGGCGCCTTCGGCGGTGAGAAAGATACCGGGGGCGGGCGCGAATCGGGCAGCGACGCCTGGAAAGCTTACATGCGGCGCCAGACGGTCACCGTGAACTGGTCGGGCGATCTGCCGCTTGCGCAGGGAATCAAGTTTGATGTGTGACGACTACTGCTTCAACAAAGCTTCGATGAGAAGCCTGGTGTTCTTCTCTTCGGCCTTGAAGAAATCGTCCTTACCCGCGTACTGAAATCGAACGGTACCCTTCTTATCGACGAACATAAACATGGGGACGAAGGGATGATCGGTAGGTTTGAAATCGAAGACTTGCATGGTGGTGTTCTGGTCCAGGTAGCCGACTGGAAGAGAGATCTGAAGACGTATGAAGCCGGGAAGGTTCTTCTGGGCCTCATCATCGGCGGCGATGCCCACGGCCTGGAACCCCTTCGGACCATACTCCTTCTGAAGGTTGCTCAACATTCCGAGGGAACTAAGGCAATGGTCGCAGGTAGTGGAGACCAGGACCACTAACATTACCTTGCCGCGGTACTGACCCAGGTGTATCTTTTTCCCATCGGGCGTCGGCACGGTGACATCGGCCAGTGGCCGGGGCGTAGAAGCTCCCTGGGCGGACACTAGCAGGCACAAGAATGCAAGGAAGAATCGAAGCATAGCGTTCAAAAACTCTATCTTACTTGATTCTCGACTTCTTGCAGCCAATCGGGACGCTTCAGAACGTCGCGCGGGCGGCTTCCGTCGGGTGGTCCGATGATACCGTCGCGCTGCATCATATCCAGGATTCGCGCCGCACGCCCGTAACCAAGACGCAGCCGGCGTTGCAGCGTGGACGTGGAGGCCTTGCCCATTTCGCACACCACGCGGACCGCATCCTGATACAAAGGATCTTCATCGCCGTCGATTTCCTGAGTATCACCCTCTTCGTCGTCCGTAGGAGGCGCGATCAGGAAGGTCTGGTCGTACTCCGGCTGGGCCTGCTGCTTCCAGAAGTCCACTACGCGATTGGTTTCGGCTTCGCTGACGAAGGAACCATGTACACGCGTCAGACGCGATGAACCGGGCGGCAGGTACAGCATGTCGCCCTTGCCCAGTAGATGTTCTGCGCCCATCACGTCCAGGACCGTGCGAGAATCAACGCGCGTGGCCACACGGAAGCTGATTCGCGAAGGGAAGTTCGCCTTGATCAAGCCGGTTATTACGTCCACGCTCGGGCGCTGCGTCGCCAGCACCAGATGCATCCCCACGGCGCGCGCCATCTGCGCCAGGCGCGTGACGCTTTCCTCCACATTGGCCCGCTCCAGCATCATCAAGTCGGCCAATTCATCGATCACGATCAAAACGTAGGGAAGATGCTCCAGCTCTTCTTCTTCCAGTTCATCCGCGAACAGGTTGCGCGGCTTGGAGTCCAATTGGCGCACCTTCTTGTTGAACTGTTCGATATTACGAACGCCCTGGCCCGCCAGCAGCTTCAGGCGGCGTTCCATTTCAAGCACTGCATTGCGCAGCGCGATCGTCGCTTTGCGGGCATCCGTGATCACCGGCGTCAGCAGGTGCGGAATTCCCTCGTAGGGTCCAAATTCAAGGCGCTTGGGATCCACCATGATCATGCGAACCTCGTGCGGAGTGGCCTTGTAGAGGATCGACATGATCAGCGTGTTCAGCATCACGCTCTTGCCCGATCCCGTGGACCCGGCGATCAAGAGGTGGGGCATGGATTCCAGCGCGGCAACTTTAATGCGGCCGTTGATGTCCTTGCCCAGCGCGACCGTGAGTTTCGATGCGGAACTCAGGAACTCGTCAGACTCCAGAATCTGGCGCAAGCTGATAGTCTCGCGCTTGGTGTTGGGAACCTCGATGCCCACCGTCGGCTTACCTGGAATTCGCTCGATAAGAATCGATTCAGCCTGCAGGCCCAGGCACAAGTCTTCGCTCAACGTGGTGATGCGCGTGTACTTGACGCCGGCTTCGGGCTTGAACTCGAAGGTGGTCACCACGGGCCCGGGATTGATCTGGACCACCGAGCCGCGCACGTTGAATTCCTCGAACTTGGACTTGATCTGGCCGGCCGTTTCCTTCAACTCCTGGCTGTCAAAGGCGCTGCGTGCGATTGGTTCCTGCAAAAGCTCGGTGGAGGGCAGCTGGAACACGAAACGCGGCTTGAGCGGCGGCAGATCCCGTTTGGGCGCGGCGTGGATTTTCGCGAGTTCTTTCTCGAGCTGTTCCGGCGGCGGTTCGATGAACGTAGTTCCGCGAAGGGGCGGTTCGGGCTGCGACTCCAAAGCGCGGATTGGGATATCGTCGATCCATGGTGGGGCGTCGTCGATCTGGGCGGGTCTCGGAGCTGGGGTTGCACCCGCCGCGGCAGCCACGTCCCGTTTCAAGGGATCGACGATCTCTGGGTTATCGGGCACCCCCGCAGGTTCAGGAATTACTACAGCTGCCGGTGTGGCTTCCCTGGCAGCTTTGAGTGCTGCCGCCTTCTCGGCTCGCTGCCGGGAGCGTTGCTGTGCCCGCTGTTGGGAATGTTCGATCCACCTGGCGCGCCACGCTACCAGGCGGTCCCAAATTCCCATCAAGATTCGGATCGGCGCCGCGAACCAAGCTGGCAATCGCGCCATTTCGAAAGTCGAAATCAGGTAGAGCGAGAGGATCCAGACGGCTCCGGTCACCAGGACGGCGCCCGTCAGATTCATCTTCGAGACCACGTAATCGGCGATCACCATGCCGATCAGGCCCCCGCCTGGAATCGCTCCGGCGATCGGATGCCAGTCCTTAAACAGACCTAGAGCAGTACACGTGGACGCAACCCAAGCCAATCCGCCCGCCAACCGCGCCCAGGGAGCGGCGATTGCGGACCCGCGGAGCCATCGCCAGGCCAGGATCAAAACTAAGACCGGAAGTACATAGGCACCCAGGCCGAAGCCCTGCAATAGCGCGTCAGAAATGGATGCGCCGACTAATCCAGTGAGGTTAATGGGTTTAGCGGACGTCGACGTGTTCCAGGAAGGGTCCAGGGGATAGTAGGAAACCAGACTGAAGAACAGGAACAGTCCCGCGAGCAGAAACGCCACTGCGCCGGCTTCGTTAAGCCGTGAATGGCGGGTAGGTCCTAAAAATCTCATCCCCCGTGGTAGCGGAAGAAGGTGGCCAGAGCGATTACTATTATGCCAAAAATCACCCGGTACCACACGAAGAAGCTCAGCGACCGCTTCCGGAGGTAGTTCAAGAAGAACTGGATGGTGAGCGCGCCCGTGATGGCGCTGACGATGACGCCGACCACGAGGGCGGTCCGCATGTCGGCGGGTATACCCGCGATCCCGCCTGCGTGGCGCATCAGATCCCAGGCGTCCTTGGCCGCCGCGCCGGCTATGGCGGGTGTCGCGAGGAGAAACGAAAAGCGGGCGGCGGTCGCTCGGTCCAGATTCCGCAGTAGTCCGGCGCAGATCGTGATTCCGCTGCGGGAAACGCCTGGAACCAGCGCCAGGGCCTGTGCAGCACCGATGCTTAGGGAGTCTACCGCCGACACGTTGCCCAGGTCCTTCCTGCGCGATCCTTGATTGTCAGCCCACCACATGAACAGGCCCACCAAAATCAGCATGCTGCCGATGAGGTATTGGTTATTGCGCCAGACGTTCTCGGCCAGGTCCTTAACCAGCAAACCGGCTATGCCGGCGGGAATCGACCCGAGCACAAGCAGCCAGAGCAGCTTCGGGTTCCGGCGGATGGCAGGGTCGGAGCCGACATTCATGCCAAATCCCTCGGCTATGACCTGGACCCAGTCGCGGAAGAAATAGGCGATGACCGCCAGCACGGTTCCCACGTGCAAGGCGATGTCGAAGCTCAGGCCTTGATCATTCCACCCCAGCAGCCACGGAATCAGCGCCAAGTGCGCGGAGCTGCTGACCGGCAGGAATTCGGTCAGGCCTTGGATGATTCCCAGAATGATTGCATGTAATAGAGGCACAAGACCTTAGCTTACATCATCTTTGGATTGCTTTGAGCAGTTTTCAGGATGGTGTAATGGTAGAATAATGGTGTACGAGGTGTAATCGTGGCGCTGAACATCAAGAATCTAGAGGTCGAGCGGCTGGCAACGGAAGTGGCTCAACTCGCTCATGAGACTAAGACGGAAGCGATTCGCCGGGCGCTAGAGGAACGGAAGGCGCGGCTGAAGGTCGGTCCGAGTCGCGAGGAGAAATATCGAAGGACCATGGAGTTTCTGCGAACGGAAGTATGGCCCAATATTCCGCCGGAAGACCGGGGGAAGGTCATGACAAAGCAGGAGCGCGAGGAGATTCTCGGTATTGGTCCGAACGGGTATCCGGAGTAACCGATGGTGGTGGATTCGTCAGCGCTGGTAGCGATCCTGCGGGAGGAACCGGGACATGAGCGATTCTTGCAAAAAGCGCTCGGCGCGGAGCGGACCGTGGTTGGGGCTTCCGTTGCGTTCGAAACTGCGATGGTATTGTCTGGACGGTGGCACAGAGACGCTCGATCTACGGTGCATAGACTTTTGCGAACTATCGGCGCGGAGATCGTTCCGTTTACCGAAGAGCATTACGAAGCGGCTGTTTCCGCCTTTCTGCGCTACGGCAAAGGCCGCCATCCGGCGGGTTTGAATTTCGGCGACTGCATGTCGTACGCATTTGCTCGTATAAGCGGGCTGCCGCTCCTTTACAGCGGCGACGATTTTTCGAAAACTGATATTACGGCGGTATGATCCCGACGATCATCCTGCTGGTCTTGCTGGCCGGGGCGCTGGTGTATTCGGCGCTGACGGTGATCGCAGCCCTGCGATATCTTGCCGTGCAACCTCCGGAATTGCGATCCGCGGAACCAATCAGCATTCTGAAGCCTCTGTCTGGCCTCGATGCGGACCTCGAATTGAACCTTCGGACGTTTTTCGAACAAGACTATCCGTCGTTCGAGATTCTCTTCGCGGTTCGCGAGCGGTACGATCCTGCCGCGGCGGTGGTCGAGAAGCTACGGCAGGAGTATCCGGCCGTACCGTCGCAGTTGCTGATCACCGGCGAACCGCCGTATCCCAACGCCAAAGTCTTCAGTTTGGATCGGATGCTCCAGGCGGGCGCGCACGATCTTCTCGTCATGAGCGATAGCGATATTCGCGT
>JAICXC010000132.1 GCA_025980665.1 Bryobacteraceae bacterium | reverse complement strand
TGATGCTCGCCATTGCGGGATCCATGGCGTTGGTGCTGGGGATTATCGGGATCTACGGCGTGCTCTCGTACGCAGTGTCGCAGAGGAGGCGCGAAATCGGGATTCGCTTGGCGCTGGGTGCCCAGCCTGGCGAGCTCAAGACCATGTTCGTCCGGCACGGCCTGGTGCTTGCGGCAATCGGCGTGGCCATCGGGCTCGCAGCGGCGGCGGGACTCACGCGCCTGATGTCGTCGCTCCTGTTCGGAATTAAACCCCTCGATCCAGTCACTTACGCCGCCGGAGCACTGATTCTGGGGCTCGCCGCAGTCCTCGCGAGCTACCTTCCCGCCCGCCGGGCGTCGGCCGTCGATCCCGTGGAAGCCCTGAAAGCGGAGTAGGCACCGTATTTTCCTTGACTTAGGCAGTTTCCCGTGCTATCGTCAGGTAGCTTTTGAAATCCAGCACCTCGCTTGAATCCCTCAATTAATCTCCGATCGTAGGCACCCTCAATCGCGTCCGGACTTCCATCGCTACAACACAACGTTAGAAAAGAGAACAACATGAAAGAAACAGGAACAGTAAAGTGGTTCAACGCCGCCAAGGGTTTTGGCTTTTTGGCGCGCGAGAATGGCGAAGATGTCTTCGTGCATTTCTCCGGAATTGAGGCATCTGGCTACCGGTCGCTCGACGAGGGCGCCAAAGTCACTTTCGTCGTAAAGAGCGGACCCAAGGGTTTGCAGGCTGAGCAAGTTAACCTCGCCTAAGCAATCCTTAGATGTCCAAAACACACGGCGATAAAGCACGCTTTAACAGGCTTCGTAAACAAAGTATTGCCCGGCGTCTTAAGGCCCGGGAACTTCGCAAACAGCTGGCGTTAGCTAAACCTTCGCCAATCACGCCTTAAGGGCGTACTCCAATACTTCCCCTTAATTTTGCGGCTCGGAATCTGCAGCGATTGTTTGCAGCAGCTTACCGGGCCGCCGCTTTTTTGGAGTAGTATTGCACCTATTCTGTCTCTCTATTCCCGACGATGTTTAGGGCTATGCTACTTTGGCGCGATGATTTCTCGACTCTCAGCCTCGAAGAGGTTCTGAGATATCAACTCGAAAACCGGGCCTGGAACAAAGAGCTCCGCTTTCGGAGCAATGAACTCGTGAACAAACGGCTGGCGAACGAAATAACCCAGGACGACTATTTGACCAACCGCAAGATCACGCGCCAGGACGCTGAAGAGTGCCAGCGCCGGGCCGCCATACTGGATTCGCAGATTTCGCGTTCGTTCGTCAGACCGCTGCTGCACGCGAGTTGAAACCTTCCTTGATATTGCGCGCCGGGCGTATACCTGCGATACTAAAAGTACCTCGATCCGAGAGCTTCGTCGTATCCGTAACCGCTGCGCGTACCTCTTCTTTCAAGGTAGAACAGGCGCCTTTCATGCGTGACAATTTTTACAGAAAAACGCCGGGAGCCGCAGCTTGAGCGTGCAGCCAGGTAAAGCGGCCGACGGAAAGTCCAAAGTAGTGGATCCGGCAAACGTGGCTGCGAACCTTCGGGATCTCACCGTACATCTTCACCGGGGTAATGCGGCCGAGGCAAAAACGATTGCCACACAGGCGGCGGAACAGCTTCAGGAAATCATCCAGGCAGGCGTCGAACCCGAAGGCGTTCTGATTGGACGCGCGCAGCAGACCATGTTCGCTATTGAAGAGGTCCGCATCATGTTGTCCCAGGACGATGTGAACGGAGCGCTCGCCGCGGCCCGCGACGCGGCCAAAGAGTGGCGCGTTAAATAGCGAGGCCGGCAGAGCAACCCAATAGCACCGCCCCCACCGCATCCCGTCCGCAGGGGATACCCGTTACCAATCCCGCCTGAGTTCGTCCCTTCATAGGAGCTTCGATTTTTAAGCCTGCCCTATGAAACACCTTCCTGCTGCTCTTAGAATTGCTTTCAAAGCACTACGCACAAATAAAATGCGCTCCGCGCTCACGATGTTGGGGATGGTCGTTGGCGTCGGCGCGGTCATCGCCATGGTGGCGGTGGGCCAAGGGGCAACCGAACGCGTACAGAGCCAAATCGAGTCGCTTGGCAGCAATCTGATCGTTGTCCAGCCCGGGTGGAACAATACAGGAGGCGTACGAAACGGTTTTGGAAACAGCGTGACACTGACACGTGACGATGCCGACGCCATTGCGGCTCAATTGCCCGCGGTGGCGCACGTGGCTGCTTCAGTGCGCGGTAACGCGCAGATCGTTTATGGCGGGAACAACTGGTTCACACGGATCGAAGGCGTGACGCGAGACTATTTCACGGTTCGCAACTACGATCTGAATCGCGGCGTCGCGTTTGTCGATGCCGACGACCAGCAGGCGAGGAAAGTTGCCCTACTCGGGCAGACCGTAGTGGATCAGCTATTCGGCGGAGCGGACCCCGTCGGGATGATGATTCGTATCAACAACGTACCGTTCACCGTGGTCGGGACGTTGAAGCCCAAGGGCCAATCGCCTAGCGGAGAAGATCAAGATGACACAATTCTGGTGCCGCTGACCACCGCCAAGCGGAAATTGCTGGGCAGGAGTTGGGCCAACGCGCAGAGTGTGCGGAACGTATATGTGCAAGCTCTCTCGGCGGAAGCTACCCCATTGGCGGAACAGCAGATCGGCGACCTGTTGCGAGAGCGGCACAAACTGCGGCCGGAACAAGCCAACGACTTCCAGGTTCGCAATCTGACCTCGGGGTTCGAGGCGCAACAGGAATCGACAGCAGTGATGTCGCTACTGCTCGCTTCCATCGCGTCGGTTTCGCTGTTTGTGGGCGGCGTAGGCATCATGAACATCATGCTGGTGTCGGTGACGGAGCGCACCAAGGAAATCGGTTTGAGACAAGCGGTGGGAGCGAAGACGCGGCACATTCTTTCGCAATTCCTGGTGGAGGCGATGACCCTTTCCGTTCTAGGAGGCCTATTGGGGATTGGCCTGGGGATTGTCGCCAGCCGGGTGATTTCGCGAGTAGCCGGCTGGCAGACCCTGGTGAGCCTCAGCGCCATTGTGGGCGCATTCTTATTTTCTGCGTTCGTGGGAATCTTCTTCGGCTATTATCCGGCTAGAAAAGCGGCCAATCTGGATCCGATCGACGCTCTCCGCTACGAATGAGAGGTGTTCGCGCGAAGGAGCGATCGCTTACGGCACTTGGTACCGGCGCGCGAAGCTGTCCAGGCCAATCTCAGAGACCATGTTCCGGGCCTTTTGGTAGGCATCCGCATCGGCGAACGGGCCGATCAGCACGCGAAACGATTTCGCGCTCGGACCGGGCGCGACAAACGAATCCAGCGCGTGTTTGCGCAAACCCTCCGCCAGAACCACCGCCACGCCTTTTTCCACTGCTCCGACCTGAATATAGATCGCCTGCGGATTGGGATTCGCAAACAGCGAAGATTCAGCGGGTTTTGCGCTGGGTGGCGCCGCAGGCTCAGGGACAACGGTTGCCTCCAGCATGCGAGATGGAGCAGGCGCCGCCGGTTGATCGATTATGATCTGTGGCTCGGTGGGCTCTACCCGGACCGAGATCGCTTTGCCTGCCAGGTAAGAACCACCCGAGCAAACCGCTACGACGACCAGCACGAGGAATAGGATCCCGGCGACTTGCCGGCGGCCCACCACCAGCTCGAATTCCTCGTCGAGCTCGGCGTCGACAGAGATCACGGGCGTGCGTGGCTCATCAAGCGCAAAAATCCGCTGCATCACCCGTTTTATCGGCGGAAAAAACGATCTTCAGTAGTAAGGGCGAGGCATGCCTCGCCGGCTACAGATTTCTTCTCAGATGGTTGACGATGTGATATCCCGCCATAAATTTAAACGGGGCTTCGCCCAGGCTATAGTGCCCACAGGGCATGGCCACCACGCGGTGTTCGAAACCCAGCTCGCGTGCCTTGGCGATCACTTGCTCAGAGAACCGCGTGGGAAAAGTAGTATCGTAGCGCGCATATAAGAACAAAGGCTTCTTGCCCAGTCGGGCATAGCGCTCGACATAATTCGGCGGGCTGATCACGTCCCAAGCCTCGCGTAACTGTTCCAGCGTAACCGCCGATTCCAGGCCCTGACGAATGTGCTGGGTGGAGAGCCCTTCCCAGACCACGTCGGCGAAATACGTCGAGCAGTGCGCGAAGACGTTCACCTTCAGGCGCGGGTCGTGAACGCTGGCCAAATACGCGTAGCAGGAGCCCAGACTGGTCCCCACAATCCCGATGCTCTCGAATCCCTGCTTCTCCAGCCAATCGACGCAACAGCGCGTATCGATCACCGCCTGGCGGGTGGCGTCTACGGTGCGGGCGACGTTCGAGGAAACAGCGTAGTCGGCACGCTCCAGCTCGGCCGGCATGCGGTAGTCATGATACGGCAGGCTGACGCGCAGGGCGTTGATGCCGAACTTGGCCATCCCTGCACAGAGCGCTCCGTGTTGGGCAGCGGACGCGTTCCAGTGCGGCAGCACCACCGCGGCCACCCTGCGGCGCCCGGGTTTTGGAGCAGCAGGGAACCACTGCCCATGAACCGTGTTGTTCTCGGGATAAGGGGTCTTCACCGGACTGGTGAAACGCAGGCGATTGCCGGTGAGGACAAAGTCGGAGGGCGTCCGGTAACTGAAAAATTCGTCGCTATCTTCCAATCCCGCCTGATTGAGCAGCTTTAGGTATCCGTGCGGATCGTGCCCATTCTGAGGAAGGCGCATCGCGCCAGGCCACTCGCGGGTCCATTCCAGCCCCCAGTCAAACGGCCGGACGACGCGATTGGTGGATACGGAATTCAGCCGGGCGTCCCAATCGTACATCCAGCGGGCGTAAAAACTGCTCATGGGGTCAATTATCAAGTTAGCAGGCCGCCGAATGGGAATAAAGAAAACCGCGCCGAAGGGAAGAAATCTGCGCTGGATGGAAAGAAAACCGCGCCGGGAAACTACATCCGGCGCGGGATTAGGAGAAGTGGAGACTGAGAGAGAAAGACTTACCCGACCATCCTCGTGAGCCCATTGGTCACTGCGATCGCCGGCGACGATTGGGTGCGGAACTCGTATTGCTGAATTTCCATGGCGGCCAACCCATTGTCGAAGCGCACGATACGGCCTCGCGCCACTAGCTTGAGAGCACACTTGTTATTCAGTTGGGCGGGCCAGCTGATAGCCAGTTCAATCCGGCGCCCTGGCCGCAGGATCTGCGCGGTGGTAAACAACACGCCGGAACTGGACATGTTTACGGTTTTGCCTTCGCCAGCCTCCTCGCCGCCCCGTTTGTTCAAGGCGCGGAAACGAATTTCACGCTCGATCGCGAACCGGTCAGAATGCCGCCGGTCGGAATCTTGAGTTTGCTCTAGCCCCACGTTTCACCTCGTGACAGTGACTACAGTTAGGATTTTGCGATTCGCGCCGTGTTGCGGCAATAGCTGACTAGGGCTAATCCGGCGGAGTACAGACGTACCAAAAGTCCTACCCACGGTGACTAGAACTGCGGGCGGGAAGACAGGTTAGCTCTTGAGTTTCAACGACTTCACTTTTCGGACTCGGGAGCATTGCCCGCACGCCGGGCACGGATCTCAGCCAGACGCTGGGAAATCTTTTGCTCGACTCCGCGATCCGTGGGGTCATAGAAAACTGACCCACGCAAACTGTCAGGCAAACAGCTCATAGTGTTGAGCGCGTCCTCGAACTGGTGGGCGTGCTGATAGCCCTGGCTATACCCCCACTCCTTCATGGCCCGCGTGGGAGCATTGCGAAGCTGCATCGGAACCGGCTCCGCAGTGCTATTCTCCACTGTTTCCATGGCTTTGTTCAGAGCCCGATAGGCTGCGTCGGACTTCGGTGCAATCGCCAGATATAGGGCGATCTGAGCCAGGGCCTGGTCGCCTTCCGGGATACCCAGGAAATGGACCGCCTGCTGCGCGGCGATAGCCTGCTCGAGTGCCCTGGGGTCCGCCAGGCCGATATCCTCTATGGCCATGCGAACCAGGCGGCGAGCCAGGTACATCCGGTCCTCCCCGCCCTGCAGCATGCGGGCCAGCCAGTACAACGCCGCGTCGGCGTCCGAAGAGCGAACGCTCTTGTGCAGCGCTGAAATCAGATTGAAGTGCTCCTCGCCGGACTTGTCGTAGAGCAGCACCTTACGTTCGATGACCGATTCGACCGCATCGCGGTCCAGCATGCCCTCGCGGGCCACACCCGCCGCCGATTCCAGAATGTTGTAGGCGGTGCGCGCGTCGCCGTTGGCATAAATCGCGATTTGCTCCAGCAGGTCGCGCGGCGCGCCCAGTTCCAGAGCTGTAAGGCCGCGTTCCAGTAGTGTGACGATCTCCTCCATCGAGAGCGCGCGCAGCGCGTACACCTTGGATCGCGAGAGCAACGCCGAAACCACTTCGAATGACGGATTTTCGGTCGTGGCCCCGATCAGGATAATGTCTCCTTTCTCGACGTAAGGCAGGAATGCATCCTGCTGGGCTTTGTTAAAGCGGTGAATTTCGTCGACGAAGACCACCGTCTTGCGGCCCGCCCGCCGAAGACGTTCGGCGTCGAGCATTACGGCCTTGATTTCTTTGATTCCGCTCAGCACCGCGCTGAACGGCACGAACTCGCAGCGGGTCATGCGGGCCACAAGCCGCGCGAGAGTAGTTTTTCCCGTCCCGGGAGGCCCCCACAGGATCATCGATTGCAGCTCGTCGCGCTCGATTTGCACCCGCAGAGGTTTGCCGGGTCCCAGAATATGCTGCTGGCCCATGAAATCTTCCAGGTGCTCGGGCCGCATGCGCTCGGCTAGGGGACGTTTTTCGTCACCCGCAAATGGGAGGGGAGCGCTGTCGAACAGACTCATGAGCTTCTTTGCCGGCGGGCTTCGTACAGTAAGATTCCAGCCGCGACGGCGGCGTTCAACGATTCAACCTGGACAGTGGGAATTTTGAGACGGGTCGCGCGCGCCGCCAGTTCGGGCCGGACACCGCGCCCCTCGCCTCCAATGACAATGCCGCAGGGAGACTCGAATCGGGCCTCGGCAACCGACAATTTTGCCCGGGGATCGGCCGCATAGAGCGAGAGTCCCGCCGGGATTTCGTTAACGATCGGCAGGCGAAACGCCGAGCCTGCCGACGCTCGCAGACATTTGGGATTCGACGGGCTGACCGTGCCTTTGAGGAATACCGCGCCGCTAGCTCCGAACGCCTCGGCTGTCCGCAGGATGGCTCCTGCATTTCCGGGATCCTGTATCCCATCCAGGACCACCACTAGCGGCGTTCCGCGCAATAAGTCTTCCGGCGTCCACTCCGGCAGCCGGATCAGGGACAGCACCCACTGCGGCGATTCGGTGGATGCCAACTTGTTGAACAGACCGTCCAGGACTCGAACGATGCGCGCGGTGCCCACGGCGGCGATCTCCGGCGCGGACTCCGCCAGAATCACGGCGTGGATGGCTATCCCACTGCGCACGGCCTCGTCTAAAAGCCTAGGTCCCTCGGCCAATACCAGCCGGTCTTCGCCGGATGCACCTCCGGCAGCCAGCCGGCGGACCTCTTTGAGCAAGGGGTTCTTATCGCTGATGAGGGTCTCAATCACTTGGAAAACAAGAGCCTACACCTTTAGTAAGACCTACAATATGATCTGAGCATATCTCATGAATCGGATCCTGCTCAGAATCGGACTGGGCGCGGCGACAGTAGGAGTCGTCGCGGCAGGCATCGGTCTCACCAGCGTGGCGCGCGAAATCAGCCGCCAGTCGCGGGTGGATGAGGCGCAGCCTGCCGACGTCATCGTGGTCCTGGGCGCGGCCGAATATCGCGGCCGGCCGTCGCCGGTCCTGGAAGCCCGGCTGAATCACGCGTTGTTCCTGTACCTGCGTAGCTTAGCTCCGCGGATTCTGACCACCGGCGGCGCGGGCGGCGATCCCTCCTTCACCGAAGGTGGCGTGGCGCAGGCCTACCTTAGCAAACACGGGGTGCCCGCTGAAGCGATCCTGGTGGAATCGGAAGGCGAGAGCACGGTGCACAGCATCGCGGCGGCGGCCGAGATCATGCGTCGTATGAATCTGAAATCCTGCATCGTGGTGAGCGACGGGTATCATATCTACCGCGTCAAAAAGCTCCTGGAGAATCAGGGGATGAAGGTGTACGGATCGCCGCGCCCTGAGGATCGGGTCCCACTGGAACCCGCGAGTTGGCGGCAGAACTGGCTGTATATGCGGCAGGCATTGGCGTACGGGCTGTGGAGGGTGGGAATCGCCATCTGAGGACACTATGCAAAATGACGAACCAACCCTGGCAGCAGAATACGATTCCAACGCTGAGGCGTGGGCGGCACACGGATTACTGAAATCCGCTGGAATCCCTTCATTCCTCAAGAGCTCAATGCCCTCCATGAGACAGCCCGATTGGGCCCACGAAGGTGAATTCGGGAACTTGCTGATCGTTCCACGGCAATTTCTGGAGCAAGCTCGCGAGTTACTCTCTTGCCAGGTCTCGGAAGCGGACCTAATGGAAGCCGCCGAATCTGCAGCGCAGCCTGATCCCGATGCCGACGCGTAGGATCACGAATCCGCAAATAAATGCAAATCAACGCCAATCTATGACCATCAGGCTGGGCGACACATACTTTGTCGTAGTGCATTGGCACCCATGGGCGATCGCCGGCGCGGCGCTGGCGGTCATCACCGTCGGTTTCTACTGGAAGGTGAGAAAGCGATAGGGGTTCGTTTGCGGCCAAGTTAAACCCCGGCACGTCCTGTGTTATCCTTTTAAACGATACGTAAAGATTAAGAACTGACGAGGAGTATCGATTTTCGAATGGCACTGGCGGGCGAAGCAAAGATCAAAGTAATCACGCAGTTCCGGATCCATAAGTCGGATACCGGCTCGCCAGAAGTACAAGTGGCTGTCCTGAGCCGGCGAATCCTGGATCTTCAGGAGCATTTCTCGTCGCATGCGAAAGATCATCATTCCCGCAGAGGTCTGCTGCAGATGGTCGCGCGGCGGCGCCGGTTGCTGGATTATCTCCGCAGCCGGAGTCCGGAACGCTACAAGGTTTTGATTCAAAGCCTGGGCATCCGCCGCTAACTCATTCGTCGATCGGTCTCGAAGCCCTTGCCCTGGCGGCTGGAGCGTCCCCGCGGGAAACCCTCCAAAGTCTCCTCTTAATCAATTGAAGATTAAAGGACGATTTCACACATGTTGCATTCCGTTGAAGTAGACTTGGGCGGCGGCCGTACTGTCACGCTCGAAACCGGAAAGATGGCCAAGCAAGCCAACGGCTCGGTCATCGTGCGATCCGGCGAATCGGTGGTCCTGGTGACCGCCTGCTCGAACCCTGAGCCCAAGCCCGGAGCCAACTTCTTCCCCCTGACTGTCGATTACCGCGAGTACACCTATTCCGCAGGGCGTTTTCCCGGCGGCTTCATCAAGCGCGAAGGCCGCATGTCAGAAAAGGAAACCCTGACCTGCCGTCTGATCGACCGTCCCATCCGCCCGCTGTTCCCCGAAGGCTATTCGAATGAAACCCAGATCATCGGCCTGGTGCTATCCGCCGATCCGACGCGCGATCCCTCCACACTCGCCATCATGGGCGCGGGCGCGGCGCTGGCCATTTCCGATATTCCGTTCGAACACGTGATGGCCGGCGTGCGCGTCGGCATGGTCGACGGCAAACTGACGGCCAATCCCACTTACGAAGAAACCAAGGCCTCCAAAATCGGCATCGTAGTCGCCGGCACCGAAGGCGGCATCGTCATGGTGGAATCCGGCGCCCAGCAAGCCACCGAAGCCGAGGTTCTGGCCGCCATCGAATTCGGCCACGATTGCTGCAAGAAGATCTGCAAGGGCATCCAGGAGCTGATGAAGAAGGCCGGCAAGACCAAGCGCAGCTACACTCCTCCCACGATCAACCAGGCTCTGTACGATCAGATTTCCAAGTCCATCAGCGCAGAGCTCAAAGACGCGATGAACACCCAGAAGTACGAGAAGCTCGAGAGCTACTCGCGCGTCGACGCCGCCAAGAAAAAGGCGATGGAAGGGATCCCCGAAGAGCAGCTCACCGAAGCTAAGAAACTGTTCGATTCCCTGAAGGAACGCATCTTCCGCGACGAGATGCTCAAGGAGCGCCGCCGTCCTGACGGGCGCAAGTTCGACGAAGTCCGCAAGATCGAAGTCGAAGTGGGCGTACTGCCGCGCACACATGGCTCGGCGCTGTTCACCCGAGGCGAGACGCAGGCCCTGGTCACCGCCACCCTCGGAACCAAGGACGACGAACAACGCATCGAGCTGCTGGATTCCTCGGAAACCTCCAAGCGCTTCATGCTGCATTACAACTTCCCGCCGTTCAGCGTCGGCGAAGTGGGCTTCATGCGCGGCGCGGGCCGCCGCGAAATCGGGCACGGAGCGCTGGCCGAGCGCGCCGTGGCAGCCGTGGTTCCAGACGACAAGACCTTCCCCTACACCATGCGCATTGTCAGCGACATCATGGAATCGAATGGTTCGAGCTCCATGGCGTCGGTGTGCGGCGGAACGCTCGCGTTGATGGATGCAGGCGTACCGATCGTTTCTCCGGTAGCCGGTATCGCCATGGGTCTGGTGCTCGAAGGCAAAGATTATGCGGTCCTGACCGACATCGCGGGCGCCGAGGATCACTACGGCGATATGGACTTCAAAGTCGCCGGCACCAAAGACGGCATTACGGCGCTCCAGATGGATATCAAGGTGCCGAATGTCACGCACAAGATCATGACGGAGGCGCTGGAGCAAGCGCGCAAGGCCCGGCTGCACATTCTGGACAAGATGAACGCGGTGATCAACACGCCGCGGACCACCATGTCGCCGTACGCGCCGCGCATCTTCACTCTCCAGATTCCGACAGATAAGATTCGCGAGCTGATCGGGCCTGGAGGCAAGGTGATTCGTGGGATCGTCGAAGCCACCGGCTGCAAGATCGACGTCGAAGACGATGGCAGCGTCAAGATTTTCTCCTCCGACGGAACCGCCGCCGACCGCTGCATCCAGATGGTCACCGATATCTGCGCCGTAGCCGAAGTCGGCAAGACCTACCTGGGCAAAGTCGTGCGCATCGTCGATTTCGGCGCGTTTGTCGAAATCTTCCCGGGCACTGACGGCCTGCTACACATCTCCGAGATCTCGGAGAACCGTATCAAACAAGTGCGCGATGAGCTGAACGAGGGCGATCAGATCCTGGTAAAGGTCCTGGCGCTTGAAGGCAACAAGATCAAGCTCAGCCGCAAAGCGATCCTCAAAGAGGAACGCGAAAAACTCAAGAAGAGCGAAGCGGGAACTGCGGTTTAGGCTTTTTCGACAATTACGGCGGTTCCATAGCAGAGCACTTCCGTTACGCCTTGCATGACTTCCGTCGCATCATAACGGGCGCCGATGATCGCATTAGCGCCCAGTTCCATCCCGTGTTGCACCATCAGCTCGAAGGCCTGGGAGCGAGTCTTCTCGCACAGCTCGGTAAGTAGCGTAATGTTGCCGCCGACGATGGTCTGTAATCCGGCGCCGATAGTCCCGAAAATCGAGCGCGAGCGCACCACGATACCTCGCACTAGTCCCAGCGTTCGTACGATGCGGTAGCCGTCCAACGTAAATGCGGTCGTTACCAGGTCATGGGTCATGATCTGGATTATCTCGCAAGCCCGCCGTCCCTTGGCTCGGTCTATTGGTCCCGCGTAGATCGTTTCATCTCGCGCGCAATTTGGATGGCATCTGCGTTTAAGACCCGATTCAAAATACTGTGCTGGTGTCCTTTGGCCGTGATATCAACACGACCGAGCCCGCTCCACCCCGTAGATGCCGAGATATCCGTGACCTCGTCCGCGTTCATGCGACGTTTGCGAGTCCACCATTTGGTTCTGCGCGCCCATGTAATCGTCCCGTCGCTGACAGTTACGACTTGGTCGGCAAACTCCCTTTCGAGTAACGCGCGAAATATGAAGAAAAATGGCACACCGAAAACTAAAGCGAGGGAAGCCCTCAAAAGAAGGTCTACAGGTGACGTAGAGCGGAACATCAGGGGAACAAAGAGAATAACGAACCCATAAACCATCGGAACAATGACGATTGCCAGCACAATGCCATCGATAAAACCTCCTGGCCGCGGCACTGTGATCCTCAGATCGCGTCCTTCGCGTTAAACGATGCCGTTGTTCCACCTCTTTTGTTGAAACATCTCGCTCGAAGGCAATTTTCGCACGATTTATTAAAAGCGGACTTACGACGTTCAGTTCGTGGACAGCACTGCTGCATCACACCTCTACTTCCGCTCTATCTCCCGCCACACCCGCAACTTTCCGCGTCGCAGTGATTCACACCGCCGTCTTCGCGGATATCTTCAAACCAAGGAATTCGCGCGCTCTTCCACTGGAGAGCCGAATCGGCCCGGCGCCAGTATTCTAGACACTCTGGTGCAAGGCCTGCGTATCAATGGATGTGGCCGGTACAGTCTCCGGACTCCCGCCGTGGGGAGTAAAAGCGCACGGCACGGGGCCCCTAAGAACTAAAGATCCTCGCCTCTGTGTCCAGGATTAGAATGATCCAATGCACAGAATAGTCATGACTCTGCCCGCGATGCTGGTGGCTTTGAGCCTGTATCTGCCAGCGCAAACGGCTTCGAAAGGTGCGCCACCGCCCAAACCGGCAAAGCTGGCGATACAGGTTCAATCCAATTTGAACCAGTTGATGCGGGGCGTCCTCTATCCAGCGTCAAACGTGGTCTTCTTCGCACAAAGCGACAATCCAG
>JAICXC010000064.1 GCA_025980665.1 Bryobacteraceae bacterium | reverse complement strand
TCGCTGACTTGTTTGGTCCGGAGCAGCTCGGTTCCGAAAGTGTAGATAGCGTCCTCGTCGGGCTGCATTTTTACGGGACGCTTGCCCGCCGCAATAGCGTCGACGATCGCGGGGTCGAGTCCCGCGGCTAGCGCCGCTCGCTTGTGCGCGTTCCACTCGAACTGCGCGGTCCAATAGCGCGCCGTAACGATAATGCCGAGCTCGTTCAGCTTCGGCGGAAGCGACGAATGAAAGCGCACGCCTGCGCCGAGCTTCTGGGCCAGATCGCCGATCTCGGGACTCCGCAGAAGAACGTTGAACGGTCCACCGGTACCGCGCCGTTCCCCAGCCAGAAGATTTTCGATCATGGTCTTCTGCGCGGGCGTCATCTGATCGTATTTGAGCGGCTTGAAACGGTCGCCTGCCAGGACGACGTCGCGAGGATTAGGCGCGGCTGCCTGCTGCGCGCCCAGAATCGTCGCCAGACCGATCAACGCTGGAATGGTGTAAGAACGCATGCTGTAGACATTATCACGACGCAACGCAAGTGTCAGGCGTGCCACTTGGACGCCGGGTCCCGGTCGACAAGCACGCTAAAATGCTGGAGAAACTCAGGCCGCAGACTAGCCTTCTACTAAGCGCCGGCCGCGTTCGAAAAGATCCGCGGCGTCATCCGCCATTTTGCGGCCTTTTTCAAACAGGTCGCGGCCTTTGTCGATTGCCTCGCGGCTCACATCGGCGAAGGCTTCTTTTCCGTGCTTGGCCTTCTTGCTGATATAACGCCGGGTATCCCTGCCGGATTGCGGAGCGTAAAGTAATGCGACCGCAGCTCCGAGCGCAGCCCCCGTTAAAAACCATACGAGCCTATCTGTCTTTTCCATACCCTCATTCTACCGATCCCCAGACACGCCATGCTCCGCGCTATCCTCAGGGCATGCCACAGAATAAGAAGAGTGACGAGCGGAAAACGTCCCATGCGCTGGATTCGGTGATCGTGTTCGAAGGTTCGGGTACGACAGCCGAGATAGAGGCGCTTGGAATCCAAGCGGTGCTTGAAGCGGAGGGAATTCGTGTGGTGTTGGGAGGGGAGACCAGCTTCCCAAATCTGCCTTGGTCCGTGGGGGTGTCGAAGGTAGATGCTCCTCGCGCTCTGGAAGTGATCGCAGAAGCCAAGAAGGCCGGTCCCAAAGCCGCCGTTGAGGCGGAAGCCGAGCAGGAGCGATCGAAGAACTAATCTTGTTCATACGATAGACTCGTATGATTTCATGAACGCGCAGCGTATCGGCATCCTGCATCCCGGAGAAATGGGCAGTGCGGTGGCCGCCACCGTCCGCAACAGCGGCCACGAAGTCTGGTGGGTCTCTGAAGGGCGCAGCCATCGTTCGCGGGCGCGCGCCGAAAGCGCCGGATTCATCGACGCGGGCATGTTAGCGCATCTCTCTGATAACTGCCCGGTGATTCTCAGTGTTTGCCCGCCCGAGTTTGCGGCCGATCTGGCCGATCACGTCCTCGCGAACGGATTCCGCGGCACCTATCTTGACGCCAACGCGATTTCGCCCCCGCATAAACAAGCCATCGCGGCTCGGATGCAGGCCGGGGGCGTTCACTTCGTGGATGGAGGAATCGTCGGTCTGCCTCCGAAGGCCAAAGGCCAGACTCGCCTGTATCTCAGCGGTGAGCATGCGGAGTCCGTCGCTTGTCTCTTTGAAGCCGGGCCGCTCGATGCCGAGGTGATCGGCGCCGAAGTCGGCAAGGCGTCGGCGCTTAAGATGTGTTACGCGGCGCAGAACAAGGGATCGATTGCGTTGCTGGCCGCCGTGATGGGTGCGGCCGATCGCCTGGGAGTGCTCGAAGAGTTGCGGCGCGAATGGGCTCGCCCCGGCCGAACGATAGGGCCAAATGAGGGGCACGTTCTGCGTGCGGCGCCCAAAGCCTGGCGCTGGAGCGCGGAGATGCACGAGATCGCATCGACCCTCGAAACTGCCGGGATGCCGCCGGAGTTCCATCAAGCCGCCGGGGAGATTTACGAAAAGCTCCGCGAGTTCAAGGACGCCAATCCCACAATCGAGGACGTACTTCAAAAACTGCGGGCTTCATGACCAACGCGGGCTTTCCCAGCGTGACACGCTACCGAGTCGTTGCGGCGACCGTAGCGCTGGCCGGCGTAACCTATCTCGATCGAGTATGCGTGGGCGTACTGGCGCCCTCTATCATGGCGGATCTGCGCATTACGCCCATTCAGATGAGCTTTGTCTTCAGCGCCTTTACCGCTGCCTACGCGCTGTTCGAGATGCCGACGGCGTGGTGGGCGGACAGAATCGGAAGTCGCAGGGTTCTCACACGTATCGTCCTGTGGTGGTCGGCATTCACCATGCTCACGGCCGCCGCCACCAGCTACGCCGGTATGCTGGCGGTACGTTTCCTGTTCGGTGTGGGCGAAGCCGGAGCCTGGCCCAGCGCGGCGGGCGTGTTCTCACGTTGGATCCCTTTGCGCGAACGTGGGCGTGTACAAGGAGTCTTCTTCGCCGGCGCGCATTTGGCTGGTGGGCTGACGCCTGGATTAGTCACGCTCGTTGCTTTGTACCTGCCGTGGCGGATGGTCTTCGTCGCCTTGGGATTTGTAGGATTGGCCTGGGCCGCGTTCTGGCACCGGTGGTTTCGCGACGAACCGCGCGAGCATCCATCGGTGAATGCCGCTGAGGCCGATCTGATCGAGCAAACGCGCGGCCTGCCCCCGGCACAGCGGCACGGCGATTGGGAGGAAGTCTTTCGCATCCCCAGTCTGCTGCCTCTCTGCCTTCAATACGTAGCCAACAGTTACGGATATTACTTCTTCATCACCTGGCTCCCGACGTATCTTGCCAAGGCTCGCGGCATGTCGTCGGCCGAGCTGGCGATTTTTTCAGGACTGCCGCTCACGTTGAGCGCCATCGCCGACGTGACCGGCGGATTCACTACCGACGCGCTGTGCCGGCGCATCGGCGTCCGCAATGGAGTCCGCGGTATCGGGGTTGCGTCGTATATTTTGGCCGCGGCGGCGATGCTGACCGGCACACTGGCGTCCAACCCACGCATCGGCGGAACGCTGATCGCGATAGGCGGGGCGTTTTCGATGTTCACGCTCGCGCCGAGCTGGTCGACCGCTATCGGCCTGGGCGGCCCTAACACTGCGCTGCTGAGTTCGGTGATGAACACGTCGGGGCAGGTGGGCGCGTTCTTCAGTCCGCTGGTGCTGGCGCTCATCGTGGATCGTACAGGCAATTGGAGCCTGCCTCTGCACGTGTTATCGGGCCTTTATCTTATGGCCGCAGTGTGCTGGTTGCTGATACGGCCCGAACGACAGGGGACCAGATCGCCTATCCTACCCAATTGACTCCAGCACCGCTTCCGCATGGCCTGCGACCTTCACCTTCGGGAACACCGTGGCGATCTTTCCTTGGGGATCCACCACGAACGTGGTCCGTTCGATGCCCATGTACTTGCGCCCGTACATGCTCTTTTCCTTCCACACCCCGTAGGCTTCGGCGATCTTATGATCGGGATCGGGAACGAATGTGTAGGGAAGGCCGTACTTTTCCGCGAACTTGGTCTGGGCGTCGGGCTTATCCGGCGAGAGCCCCACGATCTCGGCGTTTTTCTTGGCGAACTTCTTCGAAGAATCGCGGAATTCGCAGGATTCTTTGGTGCATCCGGGCGTATCGGCCTTGGGGAAGAAGAATAGAACCACCGTCTTGCCCTTCAGTTTCGAGAGCTGGAAAGAACCTACCTTAATGTCCGGGGCCCGATCGCCTGTTTGGAGACTCATATGCGGAGATTGTAAACTAGAACCTATGAAGACGTCACTGTTTGCGTTGGGTGCGATGGGACTCCTGATGGCCGGGCAAGTGTTTGGGGCGGACGCGGCCAAGGGCAAGTCCAACTTCGAAGATAACTGCTCGGTCTGTCACAACTCGGATAGCACGGAGCGGAAAATGGGTCCCGGTCTGAAGGACTTGTTCAAGCACGATAAGCTCGCCAACGGCAAGGCTGTGAACGAAGCTAACGTAACAGGTATGATTAATGAAGGCGGAAACGGGATGCCTCCGTTTGCCGATACTCTCACCAAGGCGGAAAAAGACGATATCATCGCCTTTCTGAAGACGCTATAAGTTTGTCAGCGTGGTTGTCTGCGTAGTGGTCCCAAGCTGTCCCCATCGTCTAGCCCGGCCTAGGACATCGCCCTTTCACGGCGGTAACGGGGGTTCGAATCCCCCTGGGGACGCCAAACTTGTTTGTGTCCAGACCGGAGACATGGGTAGCCATGAACCGCCAAGCCCCGCTCGCTGTTCGCGTCGGACCTGTAATTTCGGACCAACACGCACGTGCGCGTCATGAGTCTCTCAGAAAGATGGGCGATAAAAAGGTGGGCGATAACGATGAACCTCGCAGGTGTGGGGCTAAGATAGGGCGCGAAACCCCTTGACGGTCTAAAGTAGAAGGGAAGAGATGGCCGTCCGGCGCAAGACAGGCGGGCCGGCAGTGGGAAGGCCAAAGAAATCCACGGCTGACGTTCAATTCTAACCAGAATGTCTTGATCTGTTCATCCGCGCGCCGATGATCAACGCAAGGCCGATGCCCATCAAGCCCAGTGTCGATGGTTCTGGGGTGATGAACGTCCATGTGATTGTAGAGGCCAGAGTCCCGGATCCCGACACGTTCAGGTGCGCGTATCCTGTTCCACTCACTGGGTCGTTCAAGACGAAGTGAGCCGGATCCGCAACGGTCGCCGCCTGCAAGACCCCAGTCATCGTGAACGGCACAATGAAAGGCCCAGGTCCATCCCCAATGAACGATGTATTGAGGGTCATGACGGAGTTGATACCAAGTCCCTGTGCGTCGAAAATGAGGGCCGGGTAAAACGTTCCGGCAATCGTCGCTCGGCCCCCCGAACCGAAATCGATCGCGCTCTCGGTTGAAGATAGAGTTACAAGGTCCCCAGGATGGATGGTTGGGCAGAACACGCAGGTAAGCAAGGTCTCAGCAGTCGGGGAGAACTGCACGGAGTAGTTTCCGCCAGCAGAAGAGATATTAACGTTCCAGGTAATAGGTTCGCCCAACCCGAGCGTGGTGATCGTCCCTGAATCGATCGTTCCGGCCAGCACTGGTGTAGCGATTGTCAGGAATTGTAGGAACCCGCGCAGCATAAATCTTGTCCTCCTAATCGAACCTCAACCGATCCAGAGCAATCGTTGGTCCCAAACATAACACGCTCCAGCGCTCGGAATTGAGATTATCCCTGCGTAGAGCGGGCAACGGCAGGCGGTTCCACTGCTGCGGGCCGTGCCGTCCGGCCATCTTGTCGTTGCTGACTGCAGACTTGCCTTTGACGTGTCGCGCGGCGCTCATGTAGAAGTGGATTGTTTTTTTAATCCCTTGATTGCCACTAGTAAGAATGGGCATTCCGCTCCCAAGCGCCACGTTGGAGGAAAGCGGTCTCGCAAGATGTACCGTCGGTACAATCTTTACCCAAGATTGAGCCTTCTCCTCCTACCGGAATCAGAGATGACGACGAGCCTTTATACGCAGGCGCTTCATGACCGCGAGATCGTCTGCACAAGGAAGCGAAGGAAAGCGGTTGGGAAGTATTGTTTTTCATCAACGGAGAATTTAGATACTACCCACCGCTGCCAGGCTTGCAGAGCAGTGGGTCTAGGTGTAAGGTCACAGTTAGGCTCATGTTTAGGACGGCCCACTGCACTCCGCCGGTCACCGTCCCATGTTATCTGCTGTTCAGCGCGAGCGCTGCTGCAAGCTGAACCAATTCCCGAGCGGGCTTTAAAAGAGAATTTTATGCTAACAAGTCGAGGATTTGGGCTGATCTTAACGGCGGCCTTGCTGATCATGGCGTCAGGGAAGCTTAATGCATCCGTCATTTTTAGCAATACGCTGACTAACGGCAGCAGCTGTGGTGGTCCGGGATGCATAAACGTATCTGGTTTAGGGACAGGTTTGGTGCGGCTAGGTGTTTCTGCAGAAGCTAGTAATCCTCCCTCCGGTTCTGTGGGCCCAAACGGAACGAACCAAGCGAATTTCCCTTTGTACACGCTCGGTCCTATCACTCCCGGGACACTGACGCTTTCCTGGTTCAGTGAATATGACGGAGATTTTTTCAACACGGGAAGCATCCAGGGTACCCTGTTCGATTTAGAAACCGGAAGTCCGGTTTCAGAGTTTACCTGGTCGTGCTCAAGAACGTGCGGTGGCAACACCGTCTCACTGCCCTTCAATCTGGGAGTTCCGTTTTCTATATCGCTCGGAGCTTCGGCCAGTGCTTCGTCTCCCCCAAAGGGGAGTTGTTGCAGCGGCGCAGACGAATTTGCGGCTGTACAAATCACAATCGCGGGGGTTCCTGAACCGGCGGGCTTTATTCTGGGATTCTCGGGACTGCTGGGAATCGGTCTGGGGTTCGTAATCCGACGAGCGCGCTTGTAACCAGGAATGGAAGCCGTCAACGGACAGATCGAAAAGAAGATGCTTGGCAACATATCCACGCTGGACTTAACAAAGTCACGCGAGTCATAAGCCGATCCATCAGCGGGTTCCAACTTGCAGCTACTAGTACGCCATACGATTAAAGCTCGCACCCATCGCGGCACAACTTTAAGCTAGAGGCCTTCAGGCCAACTGGAAAAAGAGCCAGATGCAGACGTGAGCCTATCTGAGCCGCGTTCCAGATACCCGTGAATGCTTAGTGCTCTTTATCGGGCTTCGACATAAAACGATAGCCGACGCCACGAACGGTCAGTACGTGACGCGGTTTGGCCGGGTCGTCTTCGATGTAGCGGCGCAGCCGGACGATGAAATTGTCAATCGCGCGAGTGTCGGTATCTTCATGGAGGTTCCAGACCTCTTCCAGCATCTTTTTTCGCGATACCGGCTTGCCATCGTGCTGGATCAAGTAACGCAGGACATTCGCTTCCATCAGCGTCAGCGGAAAGGTCTGGTCCCGTACATGTAGCTCGAGACGATCGAAATCGACCGACTTGTCGCCGAATTTGAAAACATCCTGAGCGGCAGGGGGCGTGGATGGCGCGTTCAACGACTTCGTAAGCCACTCACGGCGGCGCAGCAGTCCTTTGATTCGGGCGATCAGAATCGCCAGATCGAAAGGCTTGGTGAGATAGTCGTCGGCCCCAGCGGCGAAACCCTTCAGAACGTCGTTCGGATGGCCCCGGGCCGTGAGCATGAGGGTAGGGACAAATTGCCCGGCGCCGCGCATTTCCGACATCACGCTGAAGCCGTCCTTACCAGGCAGCATCACGTCCAGTACGACGACGTCAAAAGCAGTCGGATCCGATTGGAGCGCTTCGAGAGCGGATTCCCCGGTGTCGGTTAGATGCACCTGATACCCTTCCGCTTCCAGATTGAAGCGCAGCCCGTCGGCAAGGTGCTGCTCGTCTTCCACAACCAATACTTTGCTCATCGGGCGATAGGTAACTGAAGCACAAATGTGCTCCCGCGTCCCGGACCCTCACTTTCCGCCCAAGCCCGTCCGCCATGCCGCTTGGCGACGGAGCGAACAATATACAGGCCCAGACCAGTTCCAGGAACGCGTGGTGCGGCCGGTCCACGAGCTCGGTAGAAACGCTTGAAGATGGCTTTCAGCTCCGTCTGCGGGATGCCTGGGCCTTGATCGCGCACGCGCACGGCAACATGTTTCTCGTCAGCCGCGGCTATCTCTACCGACACCCTCACGTTAAGTCCGGAATATTTCACGGCGTTGTCGATCAGATTTGAAACGGCTGCACGCACCTCGTCCATATCCGCCAGGATCGTCATCGGAGAACCGGGTTGATAGCTAAGCGATTCCGCCGACAGAGCATACAGAGTGCGGGCGCGGTTCACGCACTCCTCGACCAATCCACCCAGGTCGATCCGCGAAAGCGTGGGCTTACGGCCGCTGTGGCCGATGCGCCCGGTTCGAAGGATTTGCTCGATGGTTTCGAGTAGCCGATCGCTATCCTCCAGCATGATGCGGTAGAAATCCTTGCGCTTGGTTTCGTCGACGGCGCGAGTCTGGAGGGTTTCGAGGTACAGGCGGATCGACGCGACGGGGGTCTTTAGCTCGTGAGTCACGGCGTTGATGAAGGCGTCCTGCTGTTCGTTCTTCCTGATTTCGCGTACCAGGAAAAACGTATTCAGCACGATGCCGCTGATCAGCATCGCCACAAGCAGGGCGCCGAGGAACAACAAAATACCGTGGCGCCAGCCGAAGAAAAACCAGCCTACATAGAGGAGAATGATGACCGAAATCAGGCCGACGCCGAGGGAGATGAAGAATCCGATCGACTTGCCGCGGCCGGGCACTACCATGACTACAGGTTACGCGAGAGCCGTCGCGTATGTTTTGAGGAAGGCTTTAAGCAGCGACTTCGCGACTGGCGGATTCGCTGCGGATGCTCGCTACCTTGACGGATTTAGCGATGCCGAAGAACTTGAAAATGCTGATCAGAATCCAGGAGTGGTCGAGCTCATACCACGCCAGGCCGTGCCGGGCGGATGTGGGATGCGCGTGGTGATTATTGTGCCAACCTTCCCCGAACGTGAGAAGAGCGACCCACCAGCTATTCCGCGAGTCATCGCGGGTCTCAAACCGGCGCCGGCCCCACATATGGGTCGCCGAATTGACCAGCCAGGTGGAATGCAGGCCGACAACGACGCGTAAGCAGCCACCCCACAAGAAGAGTGGCAGGCCGCCGATGGCGTACAGCACGCCTCCCAGAACCGTCAGGGGCACCCAGTGGTAGTTGTTGAGCCAAATGTAAAACTTGTGCTTCGCCAAGTCGGGGGCGTATTTAGAAAGGACACGAGTGTTGTTGTGATTGGTGTCGCCCAGCAGGATCCAGCCAATATGGGACCACCATGCGCCGTCGTGGGGAGAATGCGGGTCGCCGGGCTGGTCAGACTTCTGGTGGTGCAGACGGTGGGTCGCGACCCAGAAGATGGGACCCCCTTCAAGTGTCAGTGACCCGCAAACCGCGAAGAAGTACTCGAGGAACAGGGGTATCTGGTACGAGCGGTGGGTGTGCAGGCGATGGTAACCCATGCTGATCCCCAGTCCGATGGTCATCCAGTATAGAAAGACCGTGACTGCGAAGACGCGCCAACTGAACATGAAAAGCGCTGCGACGGCCCCGATGTGTAGCAGAATCAATACGATGGTGGTAATCCAATTGAGCTTTTGGCGGCTCGGCAAGACGATCGGCTCAGTTCTCACGGTTCTCCCAGTTCTGTTGGTGCAGTTCTAACCTACCAGGGTTTCCGCTAGTTTTCTGTAAGACTTGTGTAATTTCCACATGGCGTTGCACCGGTATAGGTGAATTCCCTTAATGACGCGTGGTTCGGCTAAGATGAATAACGGCCCAGGGGCAAACATGTTGCGGTTACGATCAACAACTCTTGCCATCCTGCCCTGTATCCTCAACACCGTAGCTCTGGCGCAGTCGGCGAAATTAAGCGGCACGATCACCGATCCCGATGGTGGTTTCGTAAAGGACGCTTCCATTCAGGCGAAGAACTCCGCCAGCGGGGCTGTGGTGCGGGAGATTGGTTCGTCCAAAGGCGACTATTCCATCGCGCTGCCTGCTGGCACTTACGATATTGCTGTCGTTATGCCGTGCTGCCAATACGGGACATTCACCCAGCCCGGTGTGACCTTGCGGGCGGGAGAATTGCGCCGCATGGACGTTCACCTGCCGTGGGGGACCAATCTGGGGACACTGGCGGACGATCCCATCCTTCTATTGAATGAATTCCGGGAGCGTGCTGCGGTTCCCACGGGGCCTACGCCGCGCACCCGCGAAGGCAAGCCCGATCTCTCAGGCATCTGGATCAACGTGTACAACCCGGATGCTCCTCCTCCGCCGTTGCAGCCCTGGGCCGCGGAACTCCTGCGCCAGCGGATGGACAATAACTCGAAGGACTACCCGGGCGCGTTTTGCCTGCCCGCCAACGCCGCGCCGATCACCCGGGCGTTCCCGTACAAGTTTGTCCAGACTCCCACGCTGATGGTCGTCATCACAGAATCAGACACTCCAGGAGTCCGCCAGATTTTCCTGGACGGACGCGCCCATCCGGCGGATCCGAATCCCACCTGGCAAGGACACTCCATCGGCCGCTGGGAGGGCGATACGCTGGTGATCGACACCACGGGTTACAACGACAAGAGCTGGCTCTCGCTCAGCGGCATTCCCCATACCGAAAAGTTGCACACAGTGGAACGCATCCACCGCTCCGATTACGGGCACATTGAGGTCGAGATCACGATGGACGATTCCGGGGCCTTCACGGGTCCTTGGAAGCGTACGTTCTCGGCGACGCTCGCGCCGCCCGACGAAGAGATCACGGAGTTCATCTGTACCGAAAACAACCGCGACGCAAATCACTACCGCGGTAAGTGAACTCTAGGAGGTTTACGTGCTTGTTTCTCTTGGCCACTGGCAGGAAGCTTGGCAGGACTTTCAACAAATCGGACTCACCTATCTTTTGACTGCGTTTATCGGTTGGGATCGTGAGAAAGAAGCGCATAGCGCTGGTCTCCGTACCTTCCCGATCGTCGGCATGGCGAGTTGTGGCTATTTGCTGGTTCTGGGCGTCCAGCCGGATGTTGCCGCGCAATCGCGCGTTTTGCAAGGATTGATCACGGGAATCGGATTTGTCGGAGGAGGAGCGATTCTCAAGGAAGGCGCAACGGTGAAGGGAACTGCGACTGCGGCCAGCATCTGGAACGCGGGCGTGATCGGCGCCTCGGTGGCAATGGGCCATATTGAAATCGCTATTATGCTGGCTGCGCTCAACCTCTTTACCTTGCGAGCGCTCTTGCCGGTCAAGGTGTGGATCGACGGCAAACGCAATCCTGAATGACTGCGTCCGCGAAAGAACGCACCCGCCAAGGCAAGAGCCGCCGCGAGCACGTGAGCCGGGGGGCCCTGGCGGAACTGCATCCCAAACAACGCGGCTTCGATCCGACCGATGTGCTGAGAGCGTCGACGGAAGGTCGCGTGCCGCAGTTGCTGCCGGTCAAATATTCGCGGATGAAGGAATCACCGTTCGCGTTCTTCCGGGGCGCGGTGTCGATTATGGCGGCGGATCTTGGGCGGCTGGTGAATTCGGGTCTGCAGGTTCAGCTATGCGGGGACGCCCACTTACAGAATCTGGGGTCATTCGCCACGCCGGATGGCAAGTTAGTCTTCGATCTGAACGATTTCGATGAGACCATCCGCGGCCCGTGGGAATGGGATGTCAAGCGGATGGCGACCAGCATTATTCTAGCGGGACAGGAGTGCGGGCATAATCGTCCGGGCTGCAGGGACGCGGCCGCCACGTTCGTCGAGAGTTATTGCCGCGCAATCGCAGCGTTTTCAGAGTTCCCGATCCTGCAAGTGGCGCGGTATCAAATCCATCGGGAGAAGCGTATTCAACCGATCCAGGCCGCACTAAGGCAATCGGAACGCGCACGGCCGCTGGGTCTGCTGAGCAGGTTCACGGAGAAGGATAGCCGCGGAGGGCGGCGATTTCGCGATTTGCGGCCGGGGTTTTGGAGGATTCGTGGCGCCAAAGCCCAGGAGATTCTTGGATCGCTGCGAGCCTATCGCAAGAATCTGGCGCCCGAGCGCCGCCACCTGTTCGATTTGTTCCACGCTGTGGATGTCGGGTTCAAGGTGGTGGGGACGGGCAGCGTCGGCCTGCGGGATTATGTGGTCTTATTTGAAGGAAACGGCGCCCAAGATCCGATGTTCCTGCAGATCAAACAGGAGGTCGCGTCAGCTTACGCGAACGTTCTGCCCGGTCCGCATCCACATCAGTCACAGCAACATCAGGGGCGGCGAGCGGCGGAGGGACAGCGGGCCATTCAGCCGATTTCGGACCTCCTGCTGGGCTGGACTACGATCGGGCACCATCATTATCTTGTCCGGCAGCTCAACGACCACAAGGGTAGCGTGGATTTGCAAAGGTTACGCGGCCGAGGACTGAGCAGCCTGGCACTGGTGGCCGGCGAACTGCTGGCGCGGGGGCATGCTAGGTCGGGCGATGCGTGCGAAATCCGTGGATACTGCGGCTCAGGCTCAAGGATGGCCAAGGCGCTGCGGGACTTCGCATGCGCATACGCCGATCAAACCGAAGCCGATTACGGCGCATTCATCGCCGCGATCAAGAGCGCCCGGATAAAAGTCGACAAGTAGGGGCAAAGCTGGCCACGGCGCTCCTCAATCTTCCTCTAAACTGGGATCGGTAGCATCTTCGCGATCGAGGTTTGACCGGAGCGAAGGAGGGCCGCCCGCAGCTTCCCGTTAAGGAAGTGATACGACAATGACCGTGTCCGAGCCGGGCGAGTTACTGCGGGCGCCCCTGTTTCATACGCCCCGCAATCCGTTTTTGCAGGATCGCGCGCTGGAGTCTCATTGGGACGGGGGGCTGCTGATCCGCGACGGCCGCATCGCTGCTTGTGGCGACTTCGAGACGATTCGCGCCGCGCATCCGAACACGACGACTACTGATCTGCGCGGCGGGTTTCTGCTGCCGGGACTGATCGACACGCATATTCACTTTCCCCAGCTTCGTGTGCTCGGCGGCTTAGGACGAACATTGCTCGATTGGCTCGAGGAGTGCGCGCTTCCCGAAGAGGCCCGGATGACGGATGAAGCATATGCGCGTGAAACTGCGCGGAGATTCGTTCATGCGCTGGCCTCGCATGGGACCACGACTGCATTGGTTTTCGGAGCGCATTTCGCGGCCGCGACAGCCGTACTCTTTGAGGCGGCCAGTGCATCCGGCTTGCGAATCGTCAGCGGAATGGTCATGTCGGACCGGCAGCTTCGTCCGGAGCTGCATCAGACTCCCGAGGCCGCCTATCGCGAAAGCAGCGACTTGATCCGGTGTTACCATCGACGCGGCCGCTTGCTGTATGCCGTCACGCCGCGGTTCGCTCTATCGACATCGGAGGCGATGCTGGAGGTCTGCCAGACTCTGCGGCGCGAACATGAGGGGCTGCGCTTCCAGACGCATCTGAATGAGAATCCGCGCGAGATCGCAGAAGTGGCCAGGTTGTTTCCATGGGCTTCCGATTATCTGGCAGTCTACGAGCGTTTCGGATTTGGCGGCCGCGGCGCGGTGATGGCGCACAACGTACATACGACGGCATCCGAACTTGAACGGCTGGCGGCGGGCGACACCGCTATCGCACATTGTCCCTGCAGCAACGCCGCGCTTGGAAGCGGGCTCTTCGCTCTCCGGCGTCATCTGAACGCCGGCGTGCGCGTCGCCTTGGGCACGGATGTCGGAGGCGGCACCGGGTTCGGGATGCTCAAGGAAGCGCTGCAGGCGTACATGTTGCAGCGAGTAGCGCCCGAAGGAGCGCTGCTGGATGCTGCTCAGATGTTGTATCTGGCCACGCGGGCGGGTGCGGACGCGCTCGGCCTGGATAGAGAAGTGGGCGATTTTGAGCCGGATAAAGCCGCCGACGTCGTCTATATCAAGCCGCCCGAAGATACGCCCCTGTCGGCAGTTCTCGAACGAACGGAGACTCCCGAACAGGCTCTGGCTGCGATATTCACGCTCGCCGGAGCCGAGAGCATTCGCGAAGTTCGCGTGCAAGGGACCATTGTCTACAAGGGATAATCTGCAAATGAACCGGCGAATCTTATGATCAGATTGACCTCAAAAAAAGCGCTTCCCCCAAAAGGAAAGCGCTTCGTAGCCAAAA
Source organism: Bryobacteraceae bacterium (assembly GCA_025980665.1). Lineage (GTDB taxonomy): Bacteria > Acidobacteriota > Terriglobia > Bryobacterales > Bryobacteraceae > Palsa-187. The sequence continues at coordinate 15,020 of JAICXC010000064.1, read as the reverse complement.
TTCAGGTCTTAACTAGTCGTGGCCTTTAACTTTATCGCCCACGATCGTGTCGCCTTGAAGCTTGCCGGAAACGGAGATATGCACGTCGCCGTCCTTGTCGGCTTTTATTTTTCCTCTTTGCCGGTCTTCCGCAATTCGCGCATTCGTCGCGTCGTCCAATTTGTAGATCTTGTCATCCGACAGCACGGCGAACGTGGTGGTCGATGACGTCGGAGCGCAATCCTTGTCGATTTTATCCAGCTTGACGGGTTTCTGGCCAGACGCGCTTGAGGTGGACCTGGTCAGGTAACAGGATGCATCGATCAGCTTACCGTCGAAATCCTTGGCATAGCTGGTTGCTCCCGCCATGCAAAGGATAATTCCCAGAGTCATTGTGGTTTTCATGGTATTTCCCCAGTCTCAACCCCTTCGGGTTCCCCTATTGAAGGGCAATCGGCCTGCCAAACGGCTTACTGAGCCCTGCTCGCACAATCAGCGAGTTAGCTCCGCACCGCTGCCTGAGGGGCTGCACTTTTTGCCCGGCGGGATTTAATCAGTACATTCTTCAGTCCACCCTGTAAGGCTTATTTTCGCGGGGCAGACCACCGAGGTCGCGCTCGTAATAAAGCGGGATCACCTGCGCGGCGTGCGAAATATATCCTCCCTATGGCCGGCGGACTGGATGCTTGTGCTTAGATTAACAGCAGACGATTTTGGGAAGGAATTTGAGGAGTATTCCCTTTTTTTGTAAAGGGACTACAATGTTAAAGTTCAGATACTCATGGGCGCGATGATTACGACTCCAGGAGAAGTGTCGGGGTTGCTGGAGCGAATTCTCGGCGGCGACCGATCCGCCGAAGGCCGGCTTTTTGATCTGCTGTATGGCGATCTTCGCCGCATGGCCGCCTACCAGCTTCGGAGAGAGCGGTCGGATCATACCCTTCAGCCGACGGCTCTGGTCCACGAAGTTTATGTAAAAATCTTCAGCCAGACTCCTCCCGAGGCTCGCAGCCGGGCTCACTTCATTGCGCTCGCGGCCCAAGTGATGCGTCGTTATCTGGTAGATCACGCCAGAACCAAGCAAGCCGACAAGCGTGGACGTCATCCGCATATGGTTCCGATCGAGGATGCGCTGATTTACGATGAGCGCCGCTCGGATGAATTTCTGGCCGTCCACGATGCTTTGGAACGGCTGCGGGAATGGGCCCCCAGGCAAAGCCAGATCGTCGAAATGCGCTACTTTGGCGGCATGTCCGAAGAGGAAATCGCCGAATACCTCAAGGTAAGCGCCCGTACCGTCAAGCGTGACTGGTCGATGGCGCGAGCCTGGTTGCACGCGGAACTGTCGGTATGACATCAGAACAGTGGCAGAAGCTGCAGGACCTTTTTGAAGAGGTGATACAGAACCCCCTTCAGGAACGCCCCGAGGTCTTAAACCGTTTGGAATCGGAGATCAACGATTCTGTGGTTCGTCGGGAACTGAGAAGGCTCGTGGAGCATGCCGAAGTCGGTGCGGAGTTTCTTCGTCCAGTTGCCGGTCTCGGAGTTTATCCCGATCGGCCCGCTCTCCAGCCGGGCGACGTGATTGCGAATCGATTCGCAATTCTCAAGTCTATCGGCAAGGGCGGGATGGCGGAAGTCTTCGAGGCCTTCGACCGGAAGTTAGGCGAGCGCGTCGCGATCAAAATAATTGCGCCTGAATTCACTCGCGACTCATCGCTCCTCGAGCGTTTTCACCAGGAGGTTCAGATCGCCCGCCGCATAACCCATCCCAATATCTGCCGCATCCACGATTTGGGAGAGCACCGTGACCTCCCTTACCTGAGCATGGAGCTTCTCCAGGGCGAAACATTGTCCAAGCGGCTGAAACGCGGTCCCTTGCCGCTGGAGGCCTGGCGTGATTTAGCCCAACAGCTTCTGCAGGGACTTCGAGCGGCTCATGCGGCTGGAGTGGTTCACCGGGATCTCAAGCCCTCCAACTTAATGCTTTCGGGATCCCGTTTGATCATCCTCGATTTTGGCCTGGCCCGTCCGATTCTCACTCAGGAGGATGACGGTCTCACGCGCACCGGAACCTTGGTCGGCACGCTGGACTGGATGGCGCCCGAGCAACTCATCGGCAAATATGACAAACGGAGTGATCTCTACGCGGCGGCTCTCATCTTATTGCGTGCATTCAAACCAGGCGGCGATTCAACTGGCAGCGGCGGTTTAGTAGGCGCTCTGCGGCGGGCCACAAGCGACACTGAGTTCCGGGCACAGATGCCAAAGAACCTGCCGACACCCTGGCTCTATGCGCTTTCGGCCTGTCTGGAGCGCGACCCTGAACGCCGCCCAAGGAGTGCGGAAGAAGTTCAGAAGATCGTCGAATCCCAACACGTCCTGCCCTTGCGGCTGCGCCATTTCGCGGGTGCGAACTGGAAGACGCTGGCGATGGTTTTAGGAGTACTGGCCCTTTTTGCGGTGAGTCTTCGCTCTCTATGGTATTCAAGGCCACCGCAAACGGGAGCACTTAAGCCCGGAACCGTAATCATGATCGCATTCGCAGACAACGCGACGCGCGAAACCCGCTTCGATGGCATCACCTCGGTGCTTCGCGCTGATTTCGGGCAGTCGTCGCGCTTCAATCTGTGGGACCAGCGAAGGTTTGGTGAGGTGGCCCGTGCGATGCGCTTGGATCCGAGCGTAAAGCCCGAGGCGAAGCAGTGGCGCGAGATCGCGTTCCGTGAGAACGCACCCCTGCTTGTGTTTTCAACGCTCAGCAAGCTAGGCGACGGTTATACGTTTTCGATTCATTGCGAGCAGATTGCCAGCTCACCAGATCCGGTCCAATCCTGGGACGAGACCGAGAACGCTTCGGGACCATTGGAGCTCTTTGAGGCGATTCACAAAGTAGCCACGCGTGTGAGAGCGCGCGCTGGGGAAAATGCCGCGGAGATATCGGCGAACAATCGCTTGCCGCAGGACATTACGAGTTCAACCTGGGAGGCTGTGGAGCTCTATAGCGAGGCCCAAAAAGCTAGTGCTGAGCAGGATCTGGATGAGGCTGCGTCCTTGCTGCGGCGAGCCGTTCAGCTGGATCCCAACTTTGCCCTGGGCCTAATGCGGCTGGGAGATATTCTTAACGCCCAAGATAAGCGGGAGGAGGGTTTTGCCAACTGGCGGCGGGCGATAGCACTCGCAGCCACCCAGCACCTTTCCGAACATGAACGGCTGAACATCGAGAGTCGCTATGAGCTCGAGATCAAGGATTTCAATAAAGCCCAGCCGATTCTTAAGGATTGGATGCTCAAGTTTCCGAATGACCCTTTGCCGGCGCAACTCCTGGCTTCCTGTTTGCTTCAAATGGGAAATTTTGAGGAGGGCGTTCGTATCGCACGCGAGAATCAGGATCGCTTCCCTCCGAATGCCTTCGGAACGTCGGTTTTGATCCGAGGCCTTGCCGCCAAGCGTGATTTTGCGGATATCGACAAGCAGTTGGCTACTCTCGAAAGCCTCGGCGGGAGGCCTCTTGCACAAAGCTTCCGCGGAACCATCGCGGCTGCGCGCGGGGATTATTCCGAATCGGCGCGTCTCTTTAGAGAGGTCATGGAATCGGACGACGTCAAAGAAGCGTCCCGCGCGACCGCCCAGCTAGCCAATCTTGAGGCCGATCAAGGAAGGATAGATTCGGCGCGGCAAATTCTTATCGAGGGCATCCTCAAGGACCGCGCAACGGGGGAAGATGGGTTCGCCTCACAAAAATCCGCGGCGCTGGCGTATTTGGAAGGGATCGCTAAAAACCCGGAACGCGCTGTGGCGCGTGCGAAAGACGCGATTTCGATCGAAAGATCGCCCTTGGTCATCGTTGAGGCTGTAAGCATTCTGGCACGTTATGGTTCTCCGGAGGAAGCCACGAACCTCATGTACACGTTTCCGGCCGGCGAAGGTCCTAAATATGATTCCGACCTGCTTCGGATGAGAGGAGAGATTTTTCTCGCTAAGCGTAATTTCAAACAGGCCCTCGATCTTCTAGATCGCGCGGCAAACTTAGATCGGCCGCAGAAACCCAAAGAGTACCTCGCTAGAGCGTTCGATTTGGCGGGCGATCACGAGCGTGCAACGCTCGTTAATCAGCGAATCGCGGATACCTCGTTCCTCACCTGGATCACCGAGGATGAATGGCCCGCCACACGCTTTCTCGCAAGAAAATATCTCAAGGATTCTAAAGGAGAGTAACGTGAATCAACACTACGGGACAACCGGCATCAAGCACGGACTTGCCCTCCTGCTCATCATGGCCCTGGAAGACGCCCAACATCAACGCCCCAATCTGCAGTACATTTCGTCTCAGGCTACGCCTCCGAACATCAGCGCCCTGACGGATGCCAAATGGCTTCGCGATCTGCTCCCCGTCGTTGACCCCAAGGTCTATGAACAGGTGCGAACGCTGTTGAATGGAAGCATCGCCGTTCCGGGTGGACTGGTGGACGGCCAACTGTTTGACGACACCGCTAAGAATCTTAGCCTGATTCTTCGTGGACTGTCGGAGAGTTATCATGCACGGTACGCTACCACGGCGGGCGATGGATTAACGTTGTGGGACCCCAGTTGCTATCCGCATCCATCGACTTGGCGGATGCGCGAGGCTATCACCGCTCTACTCGCGTAAGCAATGCCGCGCCCCCTCGGTTGGATCGGTGCAGTCTTGATCCAGGTGAGTTTCGTGGCGGTGATCTATTCCCAGTCGGCTCCCTTCAATTCGTCCCGCATCGAAGGGTGGAAGCTGGCGCAGGATCTCATCAAGGAAAGCGCTACCCGCAAGGGCATCCCGAAATTCGTCGCCTGGGAAACTGCGCGCGAGATCTTCCCTTGCAGTGATCACTCCTCCGCGGCGGTGCGAGTCGTTTCGAAAAATAACCTTCTGGACGAAAGTTTCCATTACAGCCCGGAAGCCGCCGCGCGAATGTGCGAACCGCTGGCGCCTAACACCGGAGCGGTTCCGCTGGATGCGGCGCAAGCACTGTGGGAGAAGTCAGAACCTAAGCCTTCGACTACTACTCTGCGATTTCCTAATGGCGCGCATCTCGCTGCGGCATTCTGGAATGCTGTGCGCCGGCCAGCGAACCCACAAAATGGCAAGATCGTGCAAATGGCTATTCGTTCCCAGAACGAAGTTCGCGCCCGAAGAATCCGGATCACTCTGCCCAAGAGCCTGCCAAAAGAATCAGGCTGCGATCCGCCGGCAAGCCAGGGTGATCCTGCCGCTGCTGACGCCACAGACGTTTCTCTAGAAGAGTTCTTCTGGGTCCGATTGAACCCTGGAGAACGCTATAACGGAGCTTCCTGTGGCGATTTTGCGGTCCTGATGGCGTTCCATTTAGTACATAAAGTACAGGGGCGGTGGTTATGGACCACGTTCTGGTGGGATCCCGAGTCGCAGGAGTTTGGAGGGGATCGTCCCAAAGATTTCGGCGGCGCCGGCACTGCCCCTCGCGCCTGGCGAAGCTATGTCATGGATGCCTCTTTTGAATCCACGGCGACCATCTTTAACCCCTGGCGGATCGAGGAGCGCCAGGACAACTGCGCGCGTTGTCATGCCGAGATTACGCTTTATAAGAGTCCAACCTCAGACAGCCAGATCGACTTTGATTCGGTCACCGCGGCGCGCAATCATTTCCAATGATCTGGGATCGCGGCCGTCCCTTTTGTTTCGGCCCTAACGCTGTTGGTAGTGATGGGAGAGCCTTTGGTTTTCGAGATCCCAGAAGAGATTTATCAACGATTAGGCAAGCTGAGCGATGCTCGGGATGCGCCCCTAAGTACCGCGCTCGCTACCGCGTCCGCCGTGCTGCTGCACAAATACTCCTGCGAAGGCACGCTGGGCATTCTAACCACAAATCCTGGGCGGTCTGAGTCTTCCGTGGGACTTTTACCGGTGAACCTCCTCATCCTCGATCGGAAACCCGACGACCCATCGTTTGCGGGCATGTTAACTCGCGCGCGCCAGATCCTTCCGAATCGTCCCGAGGGTCCTGAGGTTGAGATTCTGCTGCCTCCTGGTTTTCAAAATGAGTTTCAGCATGAGAGGAAAGGTCAACCTCTCCGACTGAGTTTTCGGATAGAGCACGGAAGCCTTACTGGAACCCTCGACGCACATCTGCCGCGATTGGCCGAGCATCTGCAATTCCTCCTGCGCGGAGTAACGGCTGCGCCGACCGCACCCATCTCCACGATCAACATTCTGGGGGACCAAGAAACCCGCCAGATCCTCATCGAGTGGAACCGGACCGATCGTGGATACGCGCAAAGCCCGGTACCGGAATTGGTGGAACAGCAAGTGCAGCGAACGCCGCACGCCGTTGCGCTCATTCAGGGAGATCGCAAACTGACCTATAGTCAGCTGGATGAGAGAGCCAGCCGTCTCGCGAACTATCTCTGTACGCGTAGCGTTGAATCGGAAATGCCAGTCGGACTTTGCCTGGAGCAGTCGCTCGAAGCCGTGGTGGCCGTGCTCGCCATCCTGAAGGCGGGCGGAGCATACGTCCCCCTGGACCCGAGTTACCCCGAACATCGCTTGGAAGAGATCGCCGCGGATTCCAGGCTTGCGATGGCCGTCACCAGCGCCAGATTCAGGCATCGGATTCCGGCCGGGATTGAGGCTGTTTGTGTGGATCGGGATTCCGCCCTGATCGCCGAAGAGAGTTCAATCACGCCGATGCGGGACATCACACCGGATAGCGCCGCCTACATTTTGTACACTTCGGCTTCCACGGGAAAACCAAAAGGAGTGGTCGGCATCCATCGCAGCATCACGAATGGCTTGCATTCCGTCGCCTACCGGCCGGATGAGGTCTGCTGCCTCAACACATTTCTCAGCTACGGATTCTCGATGGCGAATCTTTTCCTTCCGCTCATGAGCGGGGTGCCCGTCGTAGTTCTTTCCGACGAACAAATCCGCGACAGCAATCAAATGATGTCGGTGTTGGAAAAGGAAGGCGTCACCCGCATTGTTCTGGTTCCGTCGGTGTTGAAGCAGATCCTGGACCCGAACTTCGCGGCGTCCACACGGCTTAGCAAGATTACGACCATCGGAGTCGCGGGCGCGAAACTCACGCCATCTCACTTCAGATGCCTTACCGAGGCTATGCCGCAGGCGAAACTGCAAAATCGCTACGCCAGCACGGAGATCGGCACGGTCGCGGCCACGTATGACGTGACGGATGAATCTCTTGCCGGCGGCCAGGAAATACCGATAGGGCGGCCGGTCGCCAACACTCGAATATACATCTTGGATCGGCACATGCATCCCGTGCCTGTCGGAGTTGCCGGCGAGATTTGCGTCGGCGCCACGCACCTAGCTCGCGGATATCTGAATCAGCCCGCTTTGACGGAGCAGCGCTTCATTCCCGATCCGTTCAGCCCCGACCCCGGGCGAAGACTCTATCGTACTGGGGATCTGGGACGATTCAAATCTAACGGCGAGATCGAGTTTGTCGGCCGCGTCGATCATCAGGTGAAGATCAACGGCTTTCGAATTGACCTGCTGGAAGTGGAGCAGGCTCTCGCATCTCACCTCGGAGTGAGCGAGGCGGTAACCGCCGTTCGGGAAATCGGCGATGGGCAGCGCCTGGTGGCCTATGTCGTGGCGAAGCCTATCGGAACACCGAACGCCAGCCAATTACGCAGGTACCTCCAGGATCGCCTTGCAGCGCACATGATTCCCGCGCGATTCATCCTCTTGAAGGACCTGCCGAAGCTCAGAAGTGGCAGCGTCGATCGGGAGGCGTTACCAGCGCCCGAACCAGTCAGGCCGCGCCTCGAAATAGACTACCGGCCACCGGGAACCCCCTTGGAGTCGGCTATCGTGCAGATGTGGAGCGACGTGCTGGGGCTGGATCGCATCGGGATTCATGACCCATTCCGCGACCTGGGTGGCGATTCCATGACCGCGGCGGACGTTGCTCTGCGGCTTGGTCAACGGTTCGGCATCGACATCACCCCCGAGGAGCTTCTCGCTCGGTCAACAATCGCCGAACTAGCCCTCTATCTTTCCTGTCCGCGCGCAGCTGCTGCCGGTGTGTGATTGGATCCGGCTGATAACAAAGACAATATTTTCTATCTCGACATGTCCCTTTTCGCTGGGTTTCATCGCCTTCTGAGTTAACAGTCTAAATGAAACCGGCCGTACTCGAGTTCCAACGGAATCGCGTAAAACGGCAGCCACCCGACGCTGCGTCGACCGACATTCTTAACACGATCATGGAGCTCCGCTCGACTCTACGGAGCGTCAAGAAGGCGATCACTGCGATCGAACGTCTGGCCATTGCCCAGTACGGAGAGAAGGCTTTGAAGCCGCGGAAGTCCGTTCCCGCCAAAAGACGCGTTGGCTCCGATAAACCTAAGATCCAACTGGTGAGGTTCCCGTATCCTGCGCCGGAAACGGACGAAGCGCGCAAAATTGACTACGCCGCTCAAAATGAACTAGGTAGTTTCTGAGAGCGCCGGCGCGCAAACCTGAGCCAGGCTTGCGTCCAGCGTGCGGATGAAAAGATCCACATCCGCGACACTGACGTTCAGTGGAGGCGAGATGCGGATGACGTTGCCGTCCAATCCTCCTCGCCCGATCAGGAGCCGATTCTCTCTCGCCGCCTCCATCAGCCGCATCGTTTCGGCCGTGGCTGGCGCTTTCGAAACGCGGTCCTGCACCAGTTCGATTGCCTGCATCAGGCCCATCCCCCGGACATCGCCGATCAGCGGATACTTCTCTTTCAAGTCCTCGAGACTCTCTCGCAGGTGGTTTCCTACCGTGGCGGCATTGCCCGCCAGGTTCTCCTCTTCGATCAGGTCGATCACCGCCTTTGCAGCCGCTGTCGGAATCGGTCCGCCGCCGAACGTCGATATCGTGAGTTTCTTGACGCTATCGGCCACCTCCTGCCGTGCCGCGGTCAGGCCGATGGGGAATCCGTTCGCCAAGCCCTTGGCGCTGGTGACGATATCCGGCGTAACGCTCCACTGATCGATGCCCCACCAGTGGTTTCCGGTCCGGCCCCACCCCGTCTGCACTTCGTCGCTGATAAAGACGCCGCCGAAATCGCGTACGATCTCGGAGACGATTTTGAAATACTCTTTGGGCGGCGTGATGAAACCGCCCACGCCCTGAATCGGTTCCGCGATCATTCCGGCGATCTGTCCTGTAGTGGTCGTTCGAATCAATTCGCGGACATCTTGCGCGCAGCGGACTTCGCAGTCTGGATATGTCAAGCCGAAGGGACAACGGTAGCAATAAGCGTTGTGCGCAAACGTGATCCCGGCTTGCACCGGCGGACCGAGCTTCCAGCTCGCTTGCCCTGTCACTCCCATCGCTAGCGACGACCGGCCGTGATAGGAGTGCCGCAAGGCGATGATGTCGGTGGACCCGGTGAAACAGCGCGCTGCGAGGATCGCCATCTCGTTGGCTTCCGTACCGCTACTGGTGAAAAACGATTTCCAGCCTTTCCCAGGCGCGATGGTCGATATCTTACGGGCCAAGGCGGCCTGCGGCTCAGTGGGAAATACCGTCGAAACGTGCTGAAGCTGGTCCACTTGCGCATGGACCGCCCGGTTTACTTTCTCGTTACAGTGGCCGACGCTCACGGTTAGGATACCGCCGAAGAAGTCCAGATACTGGTTGTCATCGGTATCCCAGACGTATTGATCTTTGGCTTTGGTGAGCACCAAAGGCTCGCGGAAGTAGTGGAACACTGCTGGGAACAGGCATTCCTGGTTGGCCAGAATAATTTCGTCTTTGTTCACGCATCCCTCCGTATTCCCTCAGTATCTCAGCATCAATTTCACCGGTGTCCGTTTGCCGAATCCTGTTGGGTGTATGCTCGGCATCAACCACGTCGAATTGATTCGGAGCCTACCCTGGACGTAACCGGCGGGGATCGCCGGCTTGGCGGACGCAGTTCGTCCAGCCGGCTCGCGGCATCAGTCACGATAAGATTGAAGACAAAAGACCGCCCGATGGATATTGAGCTCGTGAGGTGAACGTATGGCGATTGCGGACGTCAGCACACAAGTTCGGATGGTAAGTCACTGGATTGGCGGGAAGCTGGTCGCCTCGGATTCCGGACGTTCGGGCACCATCTGGAACCCGGCTACGGGGCAAGCCCAGGCTAAAGTGGATTTCGCCAGTGCTGCGGAAGTTGACCTCGCAGTTGAAACGGCGAAGAAGGCTTTCGTCGAGTGGCGCGCATCGGCTCTCTCTCGCCGCGCCGAAGTCATGTTCAAGCTGCGTGAGCTGGTGGACGCGAATCGACGCAGGATTGCAGAGCTGCTCACCGCCGAACACGGCAAGACCCTTCCGGATGCCATGGGCGAGGTCGCCCGCGGTCTTGAGAACATCGAATTCGCCTGCGGAATCCCCAACTTGGTCAAAGGTGGATTCTCTGAGCAAGCCAGCCGCGGCATCGACGTTTATCAAATCCGCCAACCGCTGGGGGTGGTGGCCGGTATCACGCCGTTCAACTTCCCCGCCATGGTCCCGATGTGGATGTTCGCCAATGCCATTGCGTGCGGCAACACCTTCATTCTGAAGCCGTCGGAGAAAGATCCATCAGTGAGCCTGTATTTGGCGGAGCTCATGAAAAAGGCGGCGTGCCGGACGGCGTCTTCAACGTGGTGCAGGGCGATAAGGTTGCCGTGGATCGTTTACTGGAACATCCGGACGTCAAGGCGATCAGCTTTGTTGGATCGACGCCCGTGGCGCGTTCAATTTATGAAACGGGAACCCGCAATGGCAAACGCGTGCAGGCTTTGGGCGGCGCGAAGAATCACATGCTGGTACTGCCCGATGCCGATCTTGCCATGGCCGCAGATGCTGCTGTCTCTGCCGCGTTCGGATCGGCCGGCGAGCGATGTATGGCCGTTTCGGTGGTAGTCGCGGTAGGCGATGTTGCCGGTCCAATCATCGCCGCGATCCGCGAGAGAATGGCCAAAATCAGGGTCGGTCCCGGCATGGAAGAGGGCAATGAGATGGGTCCGCTGATTACGCGCGAGCACCGTGACCGCGTCGCGTCCTACATAGCAAATGCCTCTTCAGAGGGCGCTACAGTCGCCGTGGATGGCCGCCAGGACCCGGCATCTCAACGTGACGGCTTCTTCCTGGGAACATCCTTGCTGGATAATGTCGAGCCTGGGATGCGCTGCTACCACGATGAGATTTTCGGTCCCGTGCTGAGCGTTGTCCGCACCGATACCTACGATCGGGCTTTGCGCATCATCAACGAGAACCCTTACGGCAACGGTGTGGCGATCTTCACTCGTGACGGCGGCGCAGCACGGCAGTTTCAGTTCGATGTCGATGCAGGTATGGTTGGAGTGAACGTCTCCATTCCCGTTCCCGTCTCTTATTACAGCTTCGGCGGCTGGAAGGCCTCCCTGTTCGGCGACCTTCACATCTACGGTCCCGAAGGAATTCAGTTTTATACTCGCACCAAGGTTGTCACCAGCCGTTGGCCCCATCCGGGAACCAGCAAAGTAGATCTAGGATTTCCGCAGTCGCGCTGAGTTCACTCTATGCCGGATAAATTCCAGCTTGGTGAGCAGCACGTTATTGCCTTCATTGCCACTGCGGATCCGGATCGCGCCAAGAAGTTCTACCGCGACACTCTGGGTCTTCGTCTGGTTTCCGAGGAACTGCCGTTTGCTCTCGTGTTTGATGCGCACGGCACCATGCTTCGAGTGACCATCGTCAAAAAGGTGAAACCAGCGGGCCACACGGTTCTCGGCTGGAGTCCTATTCGAGCGTTTCCCCGGCATGGGACAAGACGATCTGGGCATCTGGAGTTCCCTGAGCGGCGCCAAGGTGGCTTGGTTTAAGGACCCGGACGGCAACACCTTAAGCGTCTCCGAGCACCGATGAAGCTTGTCGATTACTCACTGGTGACGAGGTCGTTAGGCACCTGTGCGGCATCAACGTCCGGGCCGGCCATTCGGTCGTGGCCGAGGATGTTTTCGAGGGTGACGTAGAGTTCCTGTTGCCGGATGGGCTTGGAAATATAGGCGTCCATTCCGATCGCCAGGCACCGCTCTTGATCGCCTTTGAACGCATGCGCGGTCATAGCGACAACCGGGATGTGCGTACCTGCCAATTGCTCTTGCTTGCGAATTGCGATGGTGGCCTCGAATCCGTCCATGCCGGGCATTTGTACGTCCATCAGCACGATGTCGAAGTATTCCCTGTTGAGGGCGGCCAGTGCCGCGCGGCCATCTCCCACGACGGTCACCACATACCCTCGCTTCTCAAGCAGCCGTCGTGCCAGAGTCTGATTCACCATGTTGTCTTCGGCCACCAGCACTCTGGTTGCACCAGTCAAGCGTCGCGGAGCATTTTTTACTCGCTGAACTTCCCCTTCGCCGGACAGGATTTGCTGGAGACTCTTGCAGATCAGGCTTAGAAGTTCCGACTGGCGAACCGGTTTCACAAGGTAAGCTGAGATTCCCAGTTCGCGGCAAAGCGTGGCATCGCCCAACTGATCGGCCGACGTTAGCATCATGATGGTAGTCCGCACCAGCTCCGGATGGCCCTGGATCTGTTTCGCCAGCGTGAAGCCGTCGATTTCCGGCATCTGCCCATCCAACAAAACGAGCGGAAATGGGCGACCGGCATCTTTCGCTGCTTCGAGCGCCAGTAGCGCCGCGCGGCCGCCTTCGACCGCCGTGGGTATCATTCCCCACTGGCTCACGATCCCGCATAAGACTTGCCGGTTGGTAAAATTGTCATCCACGATCAGCACTCGCAGGTCGCGCAACAGTGTCGGATGAAGCGGCTGCGAGTCTTCGGAAACTAGCGCTTGAACGCCCAACTGCGCCGTAAAGTGAAAGGTGCTGCCTTGGCCCGGCTGGCTCACTACCCAAATTCGGCCGCCCATCATCTCAACAAGCCTGCTGCAAATTGTCAATCCCAATCCCGTGCCGCCGAATTTGCGGGTCATGGATTGATCGGCTTGGGAAAACGGTTCGAAAATCTTTTCTTGGTGCTCCACGGGGATACCTACGCCGGTGTCCCGCACAGAAAATTGGACACAGGCTGTATCCGCAGTTCTGGATTCCAATTTGACGTCGACCACGATCTGCCCTTGCTCGGTGAACTTGATCGCGTTCCCCACCAGGTTGATCAGGATCTGGCGCAGACGTCCCGGGTCTCCTGATAACGCCACAGGCACGTCCGTATGCACGTCGTAGATGAGCTCCAGGCCCTTCTGATGTGCGCGGAACCCAAGAGTCTGCATGATCTCGCCAAGCCTGTCGCGAAGATCGAAAGGAATGGATTCGAACGCCAGCTTGCCGGCCTCAATCTTGGAAAAGTCCAGGATGTCGTTAATCACCGTGAGAAGCGACTCGGCCGAGAGGTGAACCAATTCCAGGCTGTCGCGCTGGTCTCGCGTAAGCTCGCTCTCCAGCACTAGCTCAGTCATGCCCAGGATGCCATTCATCGGGGTGCGGATCTCATGGCTCATGGTCGCCAGAAAGGTGCTCTTGGCTTGACTGGCCGCTTCCGCCGCATCCTTCGCCTTGACCAACTCGGCATCTGCCCGCTTGCTGGCCGTGATATCCCTGTAAATTGCCGACACCCCCAAGAGGCGGCCCGCGGTGTCTTTAATCGGCGACAAGATGACCGATACGTCGAGCGGTATCCCGTTCTTCCCCACGCGCACCGATTCAAAACGCTCGATGTGCTCCTGGCGGCGGATTTTGGTGAGTGACTTCAAATAGTCGATCCGGTCGCTGGCGGGAAACAGCAAGGTAATATGCTTCCCCAGGGCCTCCTCAGCCGTGTAGCCGAAAAGCGTCTCAGCGCCCAGGTTCCAACTCAGTATTCTCCCGTCCAAATCGGTTCCGATGATGCTGTCATCCGAGGATTCGACGATGGAGGCCAGGAACGCCCGCATCTTTTCCGCCTGCTTACGCTCCGTTACGTCTTGCGCAATCCCGATCAATCGCGTCGCGGAACCCGCTTCTGTGGGGACCGAAAACGTCCGTGCCCAGATCCACCGCACATCGCCGTCGGGCCGGATAATGCGATATTCAATTTGCGCCTGGCTTGCCGTGGCGGCGCGCTCAAACTCGCGAGTCACACGATCCAGATCTTCCGGATGGATCGATTTGGTCCACGAGGAAGGTTCGCTATAGGCGCTCAGGCAAGATTGACCCCAGATCCTCTCGTAAGCATGGCTGACAAAGTACGGCCTCAGGCTGCCGGGATCGCGCCAGAAGAAAACTTCGTCGATATGCTGGACGATGCTCTCGGCAAACTCGCGAAATCCGTCGTCGTGGGGAACCGCGGGTTCGCTGTGACGCACGGGCGGCTTGGATCGAGTGCTCATAAAGGTCGGCCCTCGATTATCGTCCGAAATCCCGTCGTTCGTTAGACCGGCTGCCTGGAAATGTGCTTTAGCCTCACTCGAAGACCATCCCTACCGGCACGATTTGTACGTCCATGGGGCGCAGACCCAAGTCCAGCTTTTCGACCAGTTTGTCTTCCGCCAGGATCTCCGCAGGTTTGGCTGAGTTATATTCGATCGGCGTAGGCCCCGATCCCACCAGTTGCTTCTTGAGCTGTTCGGCATTCGCCGAGACCGCCACGATCTGAATTCTATCGGCACGCAGATGCTTGCGAATTGCGGCGTTCACCTGCTCTACGGTGAGCTTCGCAACGCCGTTCTTGATGTAGCTGTTATAGTCTGGAATGCCGTAATACAGACTGTCGATTGCGTAACCCAGCTCCGCGTTTTTAGTCTTCGTGAGAACGTTCACGTACTTCGTGAGAAATTCCTTGGTCCGATTGAAGTCCTCCGCTGGGATGCCATTCTTGATCAGATTGTTCAGCTCAAAGAACGCCAGACGAAGTGTGAATGCGGCCGCTGGCGGCTCCGCCGGCCGGATCCAGATCTGGAAAATCTGGCTGCGCCGCGCCAGGTTCGGCGATGGCTCCATTAGGTTCATCCCGCGCGGGAAATACTCGATGTATGCGTAGTCGCCGTAGTTGATTCCGCGAATCTCGCGGATGCGCTGGA
>JAICXC010000201.1 GCA_025980665.1 Bryobacteraceae bacterium | reverse complement strand
GTCGTTGAAATAGGCCGAGAATCCCACGGCCACCGCCATGTTGGAGACGGCATATTCCAGGATCAAGTCCCATCCGATGATCCAGGCGAAAATCTCGCCCATGGTGGCGTAGGCATAGGTGTAGGCGCTGCCCGCGACCGGAATCATCGAAGCGAGTTCGCCATAACACAGCGCGGCGAACCCGCAGGCGACGGCGACGAGAACGAAAGAAAGCGCGATCCCCGGGCCCGCGCCAGGGCGGTCGGGTGTTCCGGCCGCGGCTGTGCCGGTGAACGCGAAAATACCGGCCCCAATGACCGAGCCGATGCCGAGTGCCACTAGGCTCCACAAGCCGAGCTGACGGCGGAGCCGGCCCGAGTTCGCTTCGCTGGCCGAAATCAGCTCGGCGATCGACTTGGTGCGAGTCAGGCTCGGCATCGAGTGGCCTGGCAGGTGACAAGATCACCTGCCCTACGCTTCTTTAGCGCTTGCTCTGGCCCTTCACCATTTTGGCGACCTTTTGTTTGCGCGAGCCGCGCGCCACATCGGCGGGCCGCTTGCCTTTGGGAGCCGCCTTCTTCCGCGCCGCGCGCTTCAGCTTCTTGCGTTCTGTTCTATCGGTAACTTTCTTGGTGTTCATTCGACCTTGATTCCCGCGTATTTCGCGATCAGTTTCTTTAATCCGTAGCCCGGAAAACTCACCGTAACCTTAGTGTCTTCGCCGCTGCCTTCCAGGCGCAACACCGTTCCGTGGCCGTACTTTGCATGCTCGATGGTTGAGCCTGGCCCGAGCTTCTTCTTTTTTACTGGTGCTGCTGGTGCCACCGGTCCGGCAGCTCTGGGCGGCGGCGACGCAACCGGCTTCGGCGCGCCCCCGGCGAAAAACTGCTGGATCGCATCCACCGAGTTATAAGTCTTTCCAGTATAAAGGTTCTTCTGGGCAGTTTCGCGGACCATGTGCCGCTCGGCGAACAGATCGATGTGTCCCTGGTCGCCGCGGACATTCTCAATCAGCGTCGCCGGGACTTCTTTGAGGAATCGCGACCGGATGGAAGCTTCAGGCTGCCCCGCGCCGAATCGGCGGCGGTAGCGCGCCCAACTTAGATACAGCTTCTTGCGAGCGCGCGTCATCCCGACGTAACATAGGCGGCGCTCCTCTTCCATCTGCATGATGTCGCCCGAGTTGATCGACCGGCTATGCGGAAATAAACCTTCTTCCATGCCGGCAATGAAGACGATCGGGAATTCCAGGCCTTTCGCGTTATGCATCGTAAGCAGCGACACAGGAGCACGATCGTCCACCGAGTCCGCATCCGAGACCAGCGCCGCGTGATCGAGAAAATCTCTTAGTGTCTCGCCCCGTTCCGCGGCGTCGGCAGCCGCGTTGAGCAATTCATCCAGGTTGGCTATGCGCGAGGCGGATTCCTCCGTGCCTTCCTCCACCAGCATTTTGCGATAGCCAGTCTGGTCGAGAAGAGCGTTCAGCGTCTCCGCCGGCGGCCGGGTTTCGATCCCGTCGGCAAGTTCCTTCATCATGCGCAAGAACGCGGCCAGCGCAGCTTCCGCACGCGCGGGGAAAACGCGCTCTTCGAGCATCTGCTCGAGCGCCGTCCATAAAGCCAGCTCGTGCGTGAGCGCGCATTGCTCGATCTGGTCAATGGTGGTCCGGCCGATGCCACGGGCCGGCGTATTGATAATGCGCAGCAGGCTGATGGTATCCTGCGGGCTCAGCAGGACACGCAGGTACGCGATCACGTCCTTGATTTCCGCGCGCTGATAGAAACTGAAGCCGCCGACCACGATGTACTTGCGTCCATTGCGCCGAAGAGCTTCTTCGATCTGGCGCGACTGGGCATTCGTGCGATAGAGGACCGCGATGTGCTCATCCGGATTTCGCGCCATGTGCGCTTCGATCTTGTCGGCGATCCACAAGGCTTCGTTCTCGGCGTCGGGAGCTTCGTATAACGTAATCCTGTCGCCATCGCCCGATTCGGTCCAGAGCCATTTCCCGATGCGCTCGGTGTTGTTGGCGACCACCGCGCTGGCCGCTTCCAAGATGTTCTTGGTTGAGCGGTAATTCTGCTCCAGACGGATGGTAATGGCGCCCGGAAAATCGCGTTCGAAATCCAGGATGTTGCGAATATTCGCTCCGCGCCAGCCGTAGATGGACTGATCCTCGTCGCCGACCACGGCCACGTTGTGACGTTCGCCCGTGAGCAGCCGCATCAGCTCGTACTGGCTGCGATTGGTGTCCTGGTATTCATCTACCATCAGGAATTCGTAGCGCCGATTGATGCGCTCCTGCGTCGGTGCGTCGTTGGCCAGCAGGCGCACCGCTTCGAGCAGCAGATCGTCGAAATCCAGCGCGTTCGATTCGAGCAGCCGGGCCTGGTAGCGTTCGTAAATCACCGCCAGCCGCGTAGTCGTCGGATCGGCAGCGGCGCGAGCCATCTCCGCGGGCGATTGCTTAATGCTCTTGGCGTGGCTGATGCGTGACAACGCCGCCCGGTGCTGCATGAACTTGTCATCCAGACCAAGTTGCTTGTAGACGGCTCTCAAGATCGAGATCTGGTCATCGTCATCGTAGATCGTGAACTGGGGGGTAAAGCCCGGACGGATCTGGGCCAGCGCTGCGCCTTCGCGCCGGAGCAGCCGGACGCAGAAGGAGTGGAAAGTGGAGACGGTGGGGGCATCCCGCGGCTCGCCTGGAACCAGCGAACGGACGCGTTCGCGCATCTCACCCGCGGCTTTATTGGTGAACGTCACGGCCAGAATGGCCCATCCTGGAACCTTGTGGGCGCTGACCAGATGGGCGATGCGGTGCGTGATGACCCTTGTTTTGCCACTTCCGGCGCCCGCTAAAACCAGCAGGGGACCCTCCGTATGCTGCACGGCCTCACGCTGGCGGGGATTGAGGCCGTCGAGAAAGTCCATCACTTGATTGTGGCATGCCGCTGTCCGCGTCTATAAGTTCCGCCAGATGACAAAGTTGCGGGAGACCTCCCGATAAGCCCTTGGGAACCCCCCATCTTTGCACGACGTAACTCCCGCTGTCCCGGTGGTAACGAAATTGGGAGTTAAGTGCTCTCACTTTCGTCTGGAGAGGGGTGTAATTCGTAAGCGAGACATCATGTCCTCGCATACCATATTCGCTGTTTCAGATCCAGTGCCAGAGGCGCTGAGTTCGCGCCCCGCAGTTCCCCGTAAGAAATCTAGTCACGCCGCCCACTTGGTGGGGAGGCTTGGTCCGTATAGGCGGAGACGGCTGTACGAAGTCGCGATTGGAATTGTATTCGGGAGACAGATCAACCTGCTGCAATTGTTTCGACTAGGGGGCTAATTATGAAGATTCGACTGTGGAGTTCTGTGTCATTCACAGCGCTCGTGACGCTTTTAACGCTCGCCGGCGCCGGCAAATTACAGGCGCAGGCCACTGACAGCATTCTCGTTGGCGTCGTCGCCGATCCTAGTGATGCCGTGGTGCCTAACGCTACTATCATCGCGACCAACCGGGCTACCGGCGTCAAGTACACCGCAAAAACGAATGCCACTGGCGAATATCGAATCAACAATATTCCGGTCGGCACCTATGACGTGGAAGCAAGTGCGAATGGAATGGCCACCAAGAAGGTCTCGGGTGTGGCTCTTGATCTGAATCGCACCGCATCTGTGAATTTCAAGTTGGAGGTCGGAACCGTTTCGACCACCGTGCAGGTGGTGGAATCCAGCGCTCTGATCGATACTTCGACGGCCCAGCTGCAAACCTCATTCAATTCCGAAGCTAGCCTCAACCTGCCCTCGGCAGGGAACTATTTGAATGACACGGGCGTTTTGAACCTGAGCTTATTGGCTCCTGGCGTGACGCAGAGCGGAGGCATGGGTTACGGCACCGGCCCCAGCGTCGGGGGCCAACGCCCGACCAATAACAGCTTCAATATCGATGGCGTTGACAACAATCGTCACGACGTCACGGGTCCCCTATCCCTGGTCCCAAACGACGCCGTTGCGCAGTTCAGCATTCTCGAAAACCAGTTCAGCCCGGAATTCGGCGGCGCATC
>JAICXC010000051.1 GCA_025980665.1 Bryobacteraceae bacterium | reverse complement strand
GGCGTTCGAGCTGAAAGCCGGCCAGAACATCTTTGTGCAACGCGATGCGTTCGTCGTTGCGCAATCCAGCGTTCAGCTAAATATAGCCCTCGTGAAACGGCTCGGCGCTGGATTCTTCGGCGGCGAAGGATTCATCCTGGAACAGCTCACCGGACCAGGCACCGTGTTCATCCACGCCGGCGGCGATTTCGTCGAGTTTACGCTGGCCGCGGGCGAGTCGCTACAGATCGACACCGGTTGTATCGTGGCGTTCGACGAAACCGTGGATTACGATATCCAGCTTGCAGGCGGCATCCGCACCGCGCTGTTCGGAGGCGAAGGATTGTTCCTCGCCACCCTCACGGGTCCCGGCCGCGTGATCGTGCAGAGCCTGACGCTCCAGAAAATGCGCCGCGAGCTCGCGCCTTATCGCACAGGCGGCGACGAGCACAAAGGCCTGGACATCATCTCCGGCATCTTCAACAGCGACGACTAAGTCTACTTCACAAAGATTGTGGTGATGCGGCCGTTCGGAATGTTGAGCGGAATGTCGTTGTAGCCATTGTTCGGGTCGTAGCCATAGTTGCTCGACACATCCCGCTGGATCACCACGATCGAATTAACGCCCGGAGGTGGACCTATGTCCGGAATTTTGATATTAATCGTCCACGATCCTGGGTAGGTCGGGTCCAAAACGGAGGCTAGGATGTTTGCCGGCCCAATGTCTACGCCATTTACGAACACTTTAAGATCGAGTGGATTAGTCGCCGTCAGACCGGACGGTGGGAAGCCATCCGCCGGCGGATTCGCCACCAGGCCCTGCCCCGTTAGCGCCAATTGCAGCATCTCCCCGCGGCCAACCTGGTTTTGAGGACCGTTCAGGCCGTTCGGAGTGCCATCCGCTTTAAGATTGAGGGCCATTACCTGTCCCCAGCCTTGGAAATTCGTCGTTCTGAAGGCGGGATCGGCCACCGTCATCAGTGAGGTTCCGGCACCTACGATCTCATGCGTAGCGGGATTAAACAGCAGAAACTCCGCACTGCCAGACGTGGGAGCTTCCCACGGAATCACAAAATTGACGTAGGCATTTTGCTCCACGGAGTAGATCCCCGAGGGCGTCCCGTTTACCAGCATTTGCAGACCTGCCGCCATTAAAGGATACGGGGGATCCTGATGGACCTCATCAAGAGCTGTGAACGTCTTCCCTAGCGGCGCGGCTTGCGCCCACATCCCCGGCGTCAATGGATGCGTTGAAGTAAAGCTAAAGGCGTTCCTGATGATGAGTTTGGCGAAGTAGAACGACACACGGTTAATCGCTTCAGCCACAACCGGATTTTCGAAAGAGTCCAAGGCGATCGCCAAAGGCTCATTCGCCCCGATCTGCTGAAGAATCACGCTCGTATTCTGAAAATTGGTAACTTCCGGCAGATGATAGATCGTGTTGCCCGACGTGACCCACATTTCGCCGCTGATCTGACTGACTGCTAGCCCCTGGGGCGCGCCAAAATTAGGGAAATTAAAGGCGGCCGCAGGACCAGTTTGAGCCACATTCGACGTGTCGCGAAAAACCACCAACCGGTTATTTGCGGCATCGGCAACGTAAAGACGACCCGATGTGTCAGTGGCAAGATGCCGCGGGCTGTTCAAGCCGGCCAGCGTACTGGAGGCCCCACCCGCCGCGAAGTTCTGCTGCCCCACCACCGTAAATGCCGTTTCTCCGTTAACAAAAGGCTTCTTGAACACCAGCACGCGATTGAGGGCCGGATCGGAAACGGCCAAGTGTCCGTCGGGATAAAGCGCCAGGCCATACGGGTTGCTCAGATTCTGGGCCGAAGCGCTCTGGTTCTTTTGGGTGAAACTGCTTTGACCGAGCACCAGATCCGCGGTCTGGATGGTTCCTGCCGCCACACTGAAGGGCGATGGAAAGTGCAAAACCCGCCCATTGCCGGAATCGGCCACCCATAAATTCCCTCCGTCGTCGACTGCCAGGCCGATCGGCCGCAGCAGCCCCGTCGCCGTTGGCAAATCCGGGTCGCCGTTAGGATAGTTTACGATCGACCGGAAGAAATCGCCCGCAGGTTGGCCGATCACCAGATCGGGCTTTTGCGTCAAAAGAGTACGGGCGTCCGCTCCCACGGCCCGCGCATCGCGGAATCCCAAAATGCGGTTATTGAAGGTATCGGCAATGTAAAGGTGAGGAGGATTTGAATTCTTGTCCACCGCAATCCCTGCACCGGCTGCGGTGCCGTTCAGGAACCATACTTCCCGGCCTTCGATCAGGTTGGGAGTATTGAACGGAAAATCCGTCTGACCGATTACCAGATTCGCCCCTGTGTAGTTGAAAGTTATATTCGCCGGGTAGGACAGCACCCGGTTGTTATTCGTGTCTGCCACCCACAGATTACCCGCGCTATCGAAGGCCCCGCCCAGGGGCGTATTCAAGGTTGTCGCGTCGGGTTCAATCATCCCGCCATTGGCCTTTCCGCTGAATAGATCTGGCTGCCCGATCACGCCTTCAATCTTGGGTGAAGGCGCCGTGTCGGACCGCACGAACCCCGCCGGCGTCGTATAACGTACCACGCGGTTGGCCAGCGCGTCCGCCACGAAGATCGCGTTTCCCGTAGCGAACACAGATAGGGGAGCGTTCTGAAAGTTGTTTCCCAGGCTGAAATCGTTCGGAAAGGAGGGTGGCTGTCCCGTAGTGGAAGCCGGAACCACACCCAGAACCTGCGACGCAGTGGTCTGAATACTGGCGTCCGGATAGTACAACACGCGGGCATATCCGTCGGCGACGTAGAGAGCTCCATTACTGTCAAAGGCTACACTCTGGGGCTGGAGCAATACGGACAAGTTCGTCTGGCAGGGGCTGCAATTCGGCGCCGCGTTCGAGACGAAATCCGGTTGACCGATGACCCGATCAGCCACCGGCTCAATGGTATTCGCCGCCAGCTGGCTGACCGGAAATCGCAGCACGCGGTTGTTTCCTGCATCGGCTACCCACAAATTCCCTTGCCGGTCCAGGGCGATCCCGGCTCGCAGGAACGTGCCGTTCGGGCTGAAAGACACCGTCTTGGCGCTGGGTTTGGGATTGTTCTCATTGGCAAGGTTTCCGCTGCTCTGCGTCTTTTGCCCGATCACCAGATCGACCGCAAGCGGAGTGGTCGTCTGATTGAAAGGATTGGGATAACGCAGCACACGATTGTTTCCATCGTCGAGAACGTAGAGGTTTCCACCCGCGTCCACAGCCGCGCCTGCGGGAAGCGTCAAGCCGGAGGACAAGTCTCTGGGGGAAGGGCCCGGCCCTTGCGCGATGTTCGAAGAGAGGTCGCGCTGTCCGATCACCATATCGGCCGGCGCGCCTTTGGTGAGGCTCCCAGGGTTGCGCCATGCCAGAACGCGGTTGTTACTCGCGTCCACGACATACATCGGGCCGCCTGATGGAGCAAACACCACTCCCAGCGGTGTGTTGAGTTCGCGTCCTTCTATCAGGTTGGGTGCACCCGATGTAACCGGGTTCAGAAGCCTCGCTTGCCCGAACTCACGCGATGGAAGTTCGTTAATAGTGGGCGATACCTGAGCCCAGACGGGAACGCTCGCGATCAACACAAAACGGCATAAGAGCTTCATTTTCAGGATTCTCCGAACTAGGGCGGAACGCGGGAGACGCCCTTCTCACAGAAGATACCACAGGGAGAAAGCCGTAACATGTACCATCCGTACTGGAACAATCCGGCCTGTTTTGCGATTCGCTGTCGCGCCCGGCGTCCCGTGATAAGTCCCAGTGATAAAATGAACGCTTGGATTCTCCCCAATCTTCTCTTAAGCCCCGCGTGTGCGCCGTCAGCTACCTGAATACAGTCCCTCTGGTCTGGGGCCTCCAGCACTCACCGGATCCCGCCCTTCGCGATGCCTTCGATCTTCGCTTCGCCTTGCCCTCGGACTGCGCCGATCAGCTCGCGTCAGGCCGTGCCGATATCGGTATTGTTCCCGTGATTGAGATGGCCCGGCAGGGCCTCGATTATTTTCCCGGCACCGGCATCGCCTGCCACGGGCCGGTCCGCAGCATTCTGCTGATCTCGAAAGTTCCGTTCAAGGAAATCCGGACCTTAGCCACTGACTCCGGATCGCGCACCTCGGCCATGCTGGCTCAGGTGATCCTGGCTGAAAAGTACGGCGTGAGACCGCAGGTTTTCTCGCACCCCGCCGATCTCCCCGAAATGTTGGGCAAAGCCGACGCCGCCCTACTCATCGGCGATGCGGCTCTGCGCGTCGATCCCGCCACGTTGCCGTTTGAAACGCCCGGGCTTCAAACATTAGATCTGGGCGAGGAATGGGTCAAGATGACCGGCCTCCCCATGGTTTTCGCAGTCTGGGCCGGGCGCAAGGAAATCGTTCGCGAGCCCTACGGCCAAGTGTTCCTCGAATCGTTGCGCTACGGCCTGGCTCACATGGATGATATGATTCGAGTCGAATCCGCCGAGCGCCAGTTTGATGCCGATTTAGTTCGCCGGTATCTGACACATCACATCGTATTCGAGCTCGGTGAAAAAGATTATGAAGGCATGCGCCTTTACATTCAGCACGCCCTGCGGCTGGACAGGGTTATGATAGGTTCCAAATCATGATGACGCGTGCTGAAGCAATCGACTACTTCCAGAGCGACGACTTGATCGGCATCGGCATGGCCGCCGACGCTGTCCGCCGCAAGCTGCATCCGGAGAACGTCGTCAGCTACATCATCGATCGCAACATCAACTACACCAATTTCTGCACCGAATATTGCAGCTTCTGCGCCTTCTACCGGCCCATGGGTCATGCTGAAGGCTACATACTGCCGCACGAGACAATCTTCAGCAAAATTCAGGAAACCATCGACCTGGGGGGCACCGGCATCCTGATGCAGGGCGGCTTGCATCCCGATCTCAAGATCGAATGGTATGAGGACCTGCTGCGCTCGATCAAAAAGCGCTTCGACATCTGGTGCCACTGCTTCTCCGCGCCCGAGATCATGAATATCGCGGAAGTCAGCGGTCTCAACTTATACGACACGCTCTCGCGGCTCCGCGATGCCGGTCTCGATTCCCTGCCCGGCGGCGGCGCAGAAATTCTCGATGAACAGGTGCGCCATCGAATCAGCCGCCTGAAGTGCGGCACGCAGGACTGGATCGACGTGCACCGCACCTGCCATGCGGTCGGACT
This sequence comes from Bryobacteraceae bacterium, assembly GCA_025980665.1. Taxonomy (GTDB): domain Bacteria; phylum Acidobacteriota; class Terriglobia; order Bryobacterales; family Bryobacteraceae; genus Palsa-187. The sequence goes on along the minus strand of JAICXC010000051.1, from coordinate 29,531 downwards.
GCGCTCGACGGCCACCATGATGTTTGGCACGGGCGAGACCATCGAGCAGCGCATGAACCACTTCGATATCGTCCGTCAGATCCAGGAAGACACCGGCGGATTCACCGCCTTCATCCCCTGGAGCTTTCAGCGTGAGCTGACGTCGCTAGGGCGATTCGTCAAGGAAGAAGCGACGGCAGTCGAGTATCTGAAAATGCTGGCGTTATCGCGCGTTTATCTCGAAAATATCCTTAACATCCAGTCGTCGTGGGTGACGCCAGGGCTCAAGACCTGCCAGATCGGCCTGCGCTTCGGCGGCAACGACGTCGGCAGCATCATGATCGAGGAAAACGTGGTGAGCGCCGCCGGTACGCATCATCAGGCCACTGAAGAAGAGCTGCGCCGCCTGATCCGCGATGCTGGCTTCATCCCTAAGCAGCGCGATACGCTGTACCGGACTTATTTTTTGAACTAGTTCTTTCTAGTGTCCAAAAAATCCGTTTGACAGCTCAAAGCCATTTACTCTATGATGTAGTTTAAATGTCTGCCGGACCATCATTAGGCGAATTCGAGCAGGTCGTCCTGTTGGCGATTCTGCGTTTGGGCGACAACGCCTACGGCGTGACGATCGGTGCGGAAATAACCGCCTGCACAAGTCGTGAGCCAGCACCGGGCGCGCTTTATACCACTCTCGACCGCCTGGAGGACAAAGGGCTGGTTACATCGCGATTGGGCGATCCAACTCCCCAGCGCGGCGGAAGAGCGAAGCGCTATTTTACGCTCAACTCGAAGGGTCTTGCGGCGATTACGCGCGCGCAGCAATCTTATCGACGGTTATTAGAAGGATGCGAACTCCCGGGACTTAACTATGCGTAGCATTCACCTTGCAGAATGGATTCTTTCTCTGGTCACTACTCGAGACCGCGCGGCGTCCACGGTGGGTGATCTGGCGGAAGCGGCTTCGATTCATGGCGTGGCCGGGTTCTGGTCTCGGGTCTTAAGAACGACGGCCTCGCTTCTTTGGCGTAACGTTGCGGAGAACCCCGTGCGCATCACGGGCTTGGCACTCCTCGGAATAGCCCTCTACATTGGGATCGACATGTTCTTTGCTGGTCTCAGTGGAGTAGCGTTTTTCGTCGCAGCCTACCGGAGCGGAAATCACCAAGACTTGAACTCTATCGGGTGGAAAATCTGGTTCACCGCGCCGGTACTGATCAGCTCACTGTTAATCGGCCGGATACTGGCTCGTTGGGCGCCCGGCCGCGAACTGGCTGCGTGCCTGATATATGCGATTCTCGTCTCGATCTACAATCTGGTCCCGATGCTCGGCGACAACGGCGGCTTTTCCAATTTGTTATGCATTCTCATCGTTCCGGCCGGGGCAGCGTGGGAACGCTACCGCAGACCCGTATCCAAAAGCCTAAGCCAATTAGCGCGACCAGACTGATCCCCGCCCCCACCCCCAGCAGCCGCGACCGGTATCGAAACTCCACGGTGTGTTCACCCGCCGGGACCGCGACCGCCTGGAACGCGCCCGCCCAGGATTCGACGACTGCGGGTTTCCCGTCGATCGTAGCCGTCCATCCAGGGAAGAACTGTTCGTGCAACGCCAGCTTGCCGCCCGCCGGGTTCCGGACCCGGAACGTCCGATTCTCGGGGTCCCACCTTAGGCGTTCGACCTCAGTAACGGCTCCTCCTTCCCAACTGTACGGCGGCTGCGCGTCCAGATACTCATACACCCGATAAAACGTCGGCGTCGATCCCATCAGCCGATAGTGAGGATTGTCCTTCAGCTTGGGAAATGCCGGGCTGTACTCCGAGCTGATCACGTACTTCACGCCGAACAGCCGCATCGCGTCATAGTTGTCGGCATCCACTTCAAACATGCGGTCGGTACGAAAGCGCCCGTAGGCCTGCACCATCTTCCGGAAGGGAGTCGTAAGCAGCGGATCGAATCCCTGTGGAGTGATCAGGCCGATGTGCCGGAAGTCGTCGGGCAACGGCCCGGTATCGAAATCAACCACGATCCGGTGGGTGCCGAGGCCATCGCGAAGCTGTTGGTACACATCCGGCATCATTCCCGGAAACGACGTGAACGACCATCTCTGCGCATCTCCGCTTCCCGCGTCGAAACGTTTGCTGGTTCCGAATGCCTTGTAATCGACGCCTACGAACAGAATCAGCGCCACCGCCATCCGTATCCGCCTGCGGCCGGGCTTCTCAGCGCGAAAAGCGTACAGGCCTACGCCGAAAATCGCCAGCGTAATGAGCAGATAGACCCCGCTAGGCCATCCCGCGGCGAAACTTTGGCTCTTCCATCGATTTAACTCATAGAGCGCCCACAGCGCCATCAGCGACGCGCTCAATGGCATTAGCCACGCCGGCGCCGGTCGCGCTTTCCGGGCAAGGAAATCGTCCAGGGCGTACGCAGTTAGCGCGGCGAATGCCAGGGTCACGCCTGCCAGAAAGTACCAGGCTCGGACGATATCCGGCAACAGCGTCGAATGCTGGATCACGTTCTCGACAATGTCGTATGGGTTGATCGCCACCACCAGCGTCGCCGCCAGTATCGCGAGCGATGGGACCAGCTCTCGAAAACGCCGGCGGCAGAGAATCAGGAACGGCAACCCGAGCAGCGCCGGTACTCCCAGATAGAAATAATCCTTACCTGGATTCGTCAATACCGGTATGTTCAAGCCAAAGTTGAAGAAATTCGGCAAGGCATACGACAGGATCATGTCCCAATCCTTGATACCGAGGCCGTAGTGATCCTCCGGCTGGCGTAGCGCCGTGGTTTCCCAGGTCGGCAACAATTGAACCGCGCACAGGACCAGTGAAAACGCTATGGCCGCGATGGTTCCCGTGGCAGCCTTTCCGCGCCATGCTCCAGCCAGCGAATAAACACCCACCACCATTGCGAACGCGACCCAAGTGGGCGGATATCCAGCCAGGAAGGCCAGCGCCGAGGCCGCCGCGACCTTCCACAGTGGCCGCCAGGATCGCCGCTCCACCGCTTGGTCGACGCCCCATAACGCCAGCGGCATCCAGATATATGCCCCTACCAATCCGAAGTGCTGCAGCTGCGTGCACATGTATCCGCTGTAGGCGAATACCCCTGCTCCCAGAACGCACGGCAGTTCTGCCAGCCGCTTCCCCCGCAGCCACAGGTAGCAGAGAAAAAATCCCAGCCAGACATGCGCGATCTGCAGGTCTTCCATGGATTGATAGGAGAGCCGCTCCCGTCCCCAATTGAAGAGAAACATGATCCAGGTCGGCGGATAGAACAGCGCCGCCTGAATGTTGCCGACAAAGCTCATCCCGGCGTAAATGGTCGGATCCCATAGCGGAAAATGACCCTGGCGCAGCCGTTGGAAGGCATAGTCTGCCAGTGGGTAATGGAAACCGGGCAGGTCATATGGGATATGGACCGACCGGAAAGGCGGAATGTACTCGAAAAAGAACAGATACGTGAAAACGAAGGAGGCGAGCGCGATGGCTTTGCGGGAGTGCAAGAACCCATCCTACTTTACCCGGCCCTCTTACATTAAGAAGACCACTAAGAGGACGGCACCAACACGTAGAAGTAGAAAAGCGTCAGACGTGTCACGTTGTCATTCCCAAGAATGGTGACAGGATTACAAAACGTTCCGTAGACCCGCCCCTGTCCGACCGGCCAAGGATCGTTGATGCGGAACATGGTTCCATCGTCGGTTCCGTCGCTATAGACACCGCTGAACACGACGGCGTGAGCGAAGTTTGCTCCAGCGCCCGCAATCCACAGGGGTCTTTGCTGGCAAAGACCCACCAGTTCTTGAACTCCGGGTGAATGGTTGAGCATACGCCAGCCGAGCCCGCTCGCAAACGTCGCAAGGTTGTCGATGCTGGGTGTCATCCCGCCGCCGGCTTCTAGCGTGGCTCTCCCCGGCCCAACGCTCTGGTTTCCTAAAATCGAAGTCGCCGCGGCGGACCAGCAACTGGTGGTGGTCGGCTGGCCGAACTTGATCACCCGGGCATATTCCCGCTCATTGCGCAGACCCAGCGCGACCCAGGTCTGATTCCCCACGCTTCCGTCAACCACCAGCGGCCGATGACGGCCCTGAAACGCGCGAACGGCAGCTTCGGTAAGCGGGCCGAAAGCGCCATCCTCGGTCAGTCGCGTGCCGCTTGCACGATCCTTCACCAATGCCTTATTCAACAGCCGCTGCAGGTATTGCACCTTGAAGCTGTGGCTGCCCGTCCGCAGGGTGTCCATTGCTGTTCCTCCTCCCGAGCGTCAACATTATGCCTGTATGAATGAAGAATCCATGCTACTTCAAATTTGGGGCGGACGGATTAAGCCCAAATTTCGCAGCGAAACCAAGTAGAATAAGCCCATACGGCCAAATGGAGAATTATTCTCCTAAGGAGGTCCAAATGAAAAAGATGTTGTGGATTATCGCCCTGGCAGCGTTGTCAGACGGCGCGTCGTTTTCCCAACTGTCCGCTCAAAATATAACCGGCACCTGGCAGGGCACGCTAAAGCCTCCGCAAGGTGCGGGGCAAGGCCTGCGCACGGTGATCAAAATCTCAACGACCGATAACGACAAGCTTGCGGCGGTCTTCTACAGCATCGACCAACGATCGCCCGCAATACCTGCCACCACGTTCACCCGAAACGGTTCTGCCGTAAAGATGACAATCAACGCCTTAAACGGCACGTTCGAAGGCAAGGTGAGTGGCGACGGAAACACCATCGACGGGACTTGGTCTCAGGGAGGTCCTGCAATCCCACTGGTACTGACGAAAGCCACCCCCGAGACCGCCTGGGTGATTCCCGATCCTCCACCCCCGCCGACCCAAATGGCGGCCGATGCTAAACCGGGTTTTGAAGTCGCCACCATCAAACCTGCCAGGCCAGACGGACGTTTTTCTCTTCTAGTGAACCGAAGCGGCATGCTGAATACGACTAGTACCAGTGTGGCCGATCTGATCAAGTTCGCTTACGACTTGCATCCGCGGCAGATCACCAAAGGTCCGGCCTGGCTCGAATCGGAGAAGTTCGATATCACGGCGAAGCCCGATGTCGGCGGTATGCCGAACGGACCGCAGTTGAAGATGATGGTCCAAAAGCTGCTCAAAGAGCGCTTCCAGCTCAGCTTCCATAACGAGAAGAAAGAGCTTTCCGTGTACGCGATCACTGTGTCGAAGACCGGACCAAAGCTCACAAAAAGCGAAAGTCCTCTCAATCTTCCCGGCTTCGGTGGCGGACCGCGCGCCTTCATGGTCCAGAACGCGACCATGGAGGAATTCGCTCATGTGCTGCAAGGCAATATTCTCGAGCAGCCTGTGGTAGATCAGACCGGACTCGGCCCAGCTCGCTACAACTTCCAGCTCAAGTGGACACCCGACCCGTCTCAGTCTCAGATCGGCGGCGGCCCTCCACCTAACGCTCCGCCTACGGCTGGAGACCCTGCCGACGCGCCCCCGGATATCTTCGCCGCATTCCAGCAGCAACTGGGATTGAAGCTGGAAAACACCAAGGCACAAGTCGATGTCATGGTCATCGATCGCCTGGAAAAACCCTCCGAAAATTAGCTCGCGAGAGCGCCACTGTCGGACAATAGGAATAACCGGCAGTGGCGCTCCTACTCAATACCAACAAGATCTCGAAATCCTTCGGCGCCGCGCCGTTGTTTCGCGGTGTCTCCCTCAGCATCAACGAAGGCGACCGCCTTGGTCTGATCGGACCCAACGGCTCGGGTAAGTCCACGTTGCTCCAAATCCTCGCCGGGCGTATCGAGCCCGATTCCGGTGATCTGGTGCTGCGCGGGAATACGCGGCTGGCCTACGTTCCTCAGGATTCGAACTTCGAGCCAGGCGAGACCGTCCGCGGCGTCATGCGGCGCGCGATGCGTTCCATTGGCCTGCGGGAATCGGAATGGCAGGCTCGCGAGTCGGAAACCTTGGGCCGAGCCGGCTTTCGCGATTTCGATACCCAAGCCGAGACGCTTTCCGGAGGCTGGCGCAAACGTCTCTCCATCGCCGAGGCTCTGGTTCAGAAACCCGAAATCGTCCTGCTCGACGAACCCACCAATCACCTCGACCTCGCCGGCATCGAGTGGCTGGAAAAACTTCTCCAGGGCGCATCCTTCGCGTGCGTGATCGTCAGCCACGATCGCTACTTCCTCGAAAACGTGCCCACACGAATGGCCGAGCTCAGCCGCGTCTATCCCGATGGGATGTTCCACGTCGCCGGCAACTACAGCGCCTTCCTCGAGCAGAAGGCCGAGTTCCTGCACGCCCAGTCTCAGCGCCAGAGCGCTCTTGAGAACCGCGTGCGCATCGAAATGGAGTGGCTGCGCCGAGGTCCCAAGGCTCGCGCGACCAAAGCGAAAGCACGCATCGATAATGCCGGTGAACTGATCGCCGAATTGTCCGACCTCAAGTCCCGAAGCCGCACTGCCGAGGCGAATTTCGACTTCGTGGCCACCGGCCAGAAGACCAAACGTCTGGTCCATCTGGAAAACGTCGGATTTGGGTTCGAAGACAAGCTCTTGTTCCAAAATCTCACTTTCACGATCACCGCCGGCATGCGAGTCGGGCTGGTCGGCGCGAATGGCAGCGGCAAGACCACGCTGCTCCAGCTCTTGCGCGGCGACATCGCGCCCCTCCAGGGAAGCATCGAGCGCTCGGACAATCTTCGCATCGTCTATTTCGACCAACGCCGCCAGATCAATCCCGATCTATCACTCCGGCGAGCGCTCGCACCCGACAGCGACTCCGTCATTTATCGCGATCGCGTGATCCACGTCGCCTCCTGGGCCGCCCGTTTCTTATTTGCGAGCGATCAGCTCGATCAGCCGGTCAACAAGCTCTCCGGAGGCGAGCGCGCGCGTGTCCTGATCGCCAATCTGATGCTCGAGCCCGCCGATCTCCTGCTTCTCGACGAGCCGACCAACGATCTCGACATCCCCACGCTTGAGATCCTGGAAGAGAGCCTGCTCGAATTCAAGGGCGCTCTCGTTCTCGTCACTCACGATCGCTATTTGCTCGATCGCGTTTCGACCATCGTCCTAGGTCTCGACGGCGGCGGGAAAGCCGAACGCTTCGCCGATTACTCCCAGTGGGCCTCCGAGCTGAAAGAAGCCCAGAATGCGCCCCGCCCGGCAAAATCAAAAACAGCCGCCCCACGTGTACCTGCGCCTCAGAAGAAGAAGCTGTCTTACATCGAGAGCCGCGAGTACGAATCCATCGAGCAGAGAATTGCCGAATTGGAAGACGTCCTCCACGCCAAGCACATGTCCGTAGAAGATGTCGCGCGCAAGGAACCGCGTTCGCTTGAAAAGCTGTACAAGGAAATCGAAGCCTCGCAGCAAGAAGTCGACGCGTTATATGCGCGTTGGGCGGAATTGGAAGAAAAGGCCGGCTAGTTTTCGGTCGGGACTTTCTCTAAATGGTCGATAACCAGCGTTTCCACCGGCACCTTTTTCGGCGTCAACTTTAATCCCAGTTGCGATTGAACGGCATCAAATATGCCCGTTCCGGGATCGCTCGCGGCAGCTCCCGTCGGCTCCGTCCCAGAAGGGTCCGGTACAAATTCCAGGTGGACATCATAGATTCCAGTCAATCCGGTCCGATCTTCCACCGGCGCTCCAATAGCATTGCCCAGATAATCGGCAATGCTCTGTGGGCCCCCATTTAGAACGCTCGTGCGATTCTTACCGTTCACTTCAATCGTCGCCGAGAATCCAGCTCCGGGTAGAAAAATTGGATTTCCTGGACGCGGAGCGGGAAAACCACTCTCATCCTGGATCACGATTGCATTGCAACCCCGGCAACCCTCGTCGCGGCTACTCTCGGACTTTGCCTTCGATTCCTTGCCCGAATCCTTGCCAGACAGTGTGAGCTTCGGCCCGTTCTTGCCGACTTCCAACGCATACCCCGAAACTTGCTTCGTCTCGCGATGCACGATGAGCTTGAATCGGTCCGCCAGGAGGTTCTGAACCATCAGCCTAAAATCGCCGACGCTGGTGCCCGCCGGAACCGTCGCGACGATCGTGACCACGTCGTCGCGGAGCCAGTCGGGTCCGGAAATCCGATCCGCCGGCAAATCAAACGCCACTTGCATCACTCGTCCGAGCCGAACGTTGGTCCATGTGATCCGCCCAGGATCGTGATTGGTTTGGTTGAACGGGCCTATTGGCAATGGTCCGCCATTCATCGAGGCCATCGCGTCCGGTGGGCCCGGCTTGACCGAAGCAACTTCGAATCTCGGCTGCCCGTAGACAGCCAAGATCGCGAAGCTGACACTAAACAGGAGCTTGGTCACCGCCAATTTACTGGGGCGGTGCGTGGAAGCGGCCCACGTATGCTGCCTTGCCGATCACGTGGCCATCCATTGCCTTCATCAATTCATCGCGCGTGGTGTTGGCCGGCAGATTCAGCTTCGTGTCGAGCGCATAGAACTCGAATACATAATGATGGAACGGGCCGGGACCGGCTCCGGGGCCAAAATAGGCTGGTGCGCCCCTCCCCGCTGCGATACCAGGACCGTTTCGAGTCCCATCCGGCAGATCACCCGAACCCAGTCCTTCCGGCAAGCCCTTGGCATTGCCGGGGATGTTGAATGCCGACCAATGCAGCGTGTCAACGGTCGTTTTGTTTGTGGAATTCTCGATGTCGTGGAAAATGACCGCATAGCTTTGCAAACCCTCTGGCGCGGCGACCGGATTGTTACCAGCGGTCCAATGGAACTCGAACTCGGGCGACTTATTCTCGCCTCGGCCGGCATTTTTCATGGGAACTTCTCCGCCATCGGGCCATGCCGGGGAGGTGACTGAAAGCACTGGTCGCGGCGGGCCGCCCGGGCCTTTACCGCCCCCTTTCCCTCCACCGGGCGCTTGCGCCATAACCATCGCACAGGACGCGGTGATGGCGATTGCCGAAAGTACAGTTCGTTGTATTGTTTTCATCTTCATTTTCATTTTCTCCTCAAGTAAAGCTCTCCATCCAACTCCTTATTGTAGTCTTTGGAAGATGACATTTTTAGAAGTCTACGGCTTATGCGTTAGGCAACCAAGTGCATGACTTCCCGGATGCGCCGTCAATCGCAACGCAACGTCATCATTCGGGGATTCGAATCTACGCCAGGAGGCGATTCCTGATTCCTTCGTTCCATTGACACCGACGGGACAAAGCCGGTGATCGTTTGGTAGCGGGTTCGTCCTGGAAAGCAGGGGCTAAGAACTGAGGGATTCCCCAATCCCGCTACCTTGAAAAGGGCGCCGTCGCCAGCGTTTGCTTCCGGGCGAGCGAAGGCTCGCCCTCAGTGAAAGCGGAGGGACATGTTGTCGAAATCGAGCGAAAACCCTTCGGTCTGCATCAGCAGGTCGTCGCCGAAGTTCCCAACGCAGCAATCGCCGCCGATCGAGCCCATTCTCTGCAGGGTCACCGCCGCCGGACGCAAGTCGGATGTAGATCCGCGAAAGCAGCTTGTGGGCCTCAGCGGCCTCGGGACTTCGTGGTGCCTGCCGGATCATTCGGCGTAGTAGTTTCTCCGCGGCGTCATTCTGGTTCAGTGCGGTGGCGCGAGAAGCGACGGCAAGGGCGAAGAAGGCGTACTGCCCGGCTTCAGCCATTGCCTCCCGTCGTCGCTTTCAGGCGGAGAAAAGGATTGAGCGATCGTAACAACGCTTAGCCACGGAAGCGCGAGCGCAACCGCGAAGTGCCGGAATCGGCCGGACATGACAAGAGCATACCGCGGGGATCTACGTTCCAGCAGCCTGTTGCGGAGCGATGGAAGCCCGGTGACCAGCCTCGCAGGTCCGTAGCATCGGGAAGGAGGACAACCATGGCCCAGGCGAAGTGGTTTATCCTATATCTCAGAATCAACGGAACCCAACGGTTCAGGGAGTACGTCTCAACTTCATGCGTCTGTCATTAGTAAGCTTGGCCGGCGGACTGTGTCTCGTCAGCTTTCCCGGCTTAGCCGCCCCATCCCCCAACACTGCGCCCGATGTATATGCGCAAATTCCCTTGCGCTTCGAGGCCATGGACGCCCATAAGTGGGTCGCCCGTGGACCAGGGTTTGGCGTCGGGTTCAGCCAGGACGGGACCTTCATGCAGTTCGGAAACCGGGGTCTCAGGCTGACACTCGAAGGCAGTAATCGCGCTGGCCATTTCGAAGGGCTCGAAAAATCGGCCGTCCCGACCAATTATTTCGGACGGAACTCCGGCAGCGTCGACGCATTTGGCCGGCTGCGCCAAGCGAGTGTCTATCCCGGCATCGACGTGGTCTATTACGGCAAGGGCCAGACTCTGGAATACGATTTCGAACTGGCTCCCGGCGCCGATCCTTCCCGGATCCACATGCGCTTCGATGGCGCCGACTCCATCCATCTGGGTCCGCAAGGTCAAGTAATTCTCAGTCTGGGCGACCGCCAGATCACGCAGAATCCTCCCCTTGTTTATCAATATCAGCATGCTGCCGATCGCCAGATCGTTAGCGTGCGCTCCTCATACGTGATCCAAGCGGACGGTTCCATCGGGGTTGCTCTGGGCGCATACGATGCAACCAAGCCGCTGGTGGTCGATCCAACCATTCTATTCACCGGCTACCTTTCGGGAACCAGCGCCGATGTGCCGCTCGGCATCGGTCACGACAAAAACGGATTGATCTACCTCGCCGGATACACCTATTCACCCGACTTTCCGTCGGTGGGCACCGCATATACGGGATTCTTCACCACCACCGCCCAGCAGGCTTTCACCACGGTGATGGCTCCGCTGGATCCGAACGGCAACGTTATCACCTACTCGGGATTCTTCAGCGGGAGTTTTGGCGATTACCTCAAGGCTTTTACGGTAGACAGCGAGGGCGTTTTTTATCTCACCGGCTACACTGACGATTTTTTCTTTCCGATTACACCCAACGCGTATCTCAACGCCAATGGTGGCGTGCGGCGTTGTTTTGTTTCCGTCATCGATACCAAACTGCCCGGCATGGACGGTCTGACGTACTCGACCTTCTTCGCCGGAACCACCATGGATATACCCACCGGTATCGCAGTCGCCGGAGGAAAGATTTACGTGACCGGCTATACAAGTTCCTCTGACTATCCCGTTACTACCAACGCCTTCCAAAGCACGCTGCCGGGTGGGACCTTCGATGGATGGGTGGCCGAATTCGACCCGACCCAAAGCGGCACGGCAAGCCTGGTGGCCAGCACTTTCCTTGGCGGCAGTGGACTAGATACTCCACGATCGGTCGCCGTCGCCGCGGACGGCCAGGTTTGGATTGCGGGCTACACACGCTCCGGTGACTTTCCCACTACGCCTAACTCCTTCCGGCCCTTTTATTCCGGCGGCGGAGATGCCTTCCTGACCAGGCTCGACTTAAATGCAATGGCCGTTACTTATTCGACGTTTTTGGGAGGAAACGGCGAGGATCAGGCAACCAAAATCCTGGTGGAACCGTCGGGCCACGTGGCTGCGACCGGATATACCTTGTCCAATAATTTCCCCGTGACATCGAACGCGCTGCAAAGCGCGCAAGCCGGAAATGGCGATGTTTTTCTGACCATCATCGATCCCAGCGCGCAGGATTTCACCAAAGCGCTGATTTACTCAACCTACTATGGCGGGTCCGATGGCGACGTTCCGTACGATCTGCGCCGCGACGCCACCGGCAAGTATTATTTTTGCGGCTACACATTGTCGCTCGATCTTCCCATCCTGAATGCAATTTCGCCGGCCTCTGACTTTGGCGCCCTGGACGGATTTGTCGCAGTGATCGATCCCGCCGCCTCACCGCTCAAGGCCCTGATCTACTCCAGCTATGTCACCGGACCGGGATATCAAGTCGCGTATGGCATCGACGTGGACGCGCTAAATAACATCTACGTCACCGGTACCGTTTTGGGGGATGTGTTCGCAGGGGCGGGTAATCCAAAGCCGCCAGACAACAGCAACCTGAACGTATTCCTGTTGGTATTTACTCTGCCTTAGCGGCGATCTCGTTGCATATCTTGACGAATTCGCCGCGTGGATCGCTGGATCGCGTAACTTGACGGCCGATCACCAGGTAATCCGCTCCATTGGCGATGGCCTCGGCGGGCCTTTCGATGCGCTTCGATCTCCCACAGATGCACCCGCGGAGCGCACGCCGGGAGTTACCAGCGTCGCGCGCGGTCCGGCGATCGCCCGTACCCGTGCTGCTTCGAGGGGTGAGCAGACCACGCCGTCGATACCTGCATCCATGGCGTTACGAACGCGCAACTCCACCAACGTCGCGAGGTCGCACGAATATCCCATCTGGCAGGGGTCGGTTTCATCGAAACAGGTGAGTACCGTTACGGCCAGCAGTTTGAGAGAACAGTCGCCGCCACGGCTGCCGCCATAATCGCGCGCTTCCATGTACGGTCAGGAAATCGGCGCCGACTTTGGCGACTTGCGCCACGGCGCGCTTTACAGTCTCACCAATGTCGTAACGTTAAGATCGACGAATACGCGATGGCCCTGAGCCTTTAACTCACGGACAAAGTCCATGCCCGCGGCGGCGAACATTTCCAGCCCGACTTGTAGCAACCAGCGGGATCGCCGAGCGCAACGATGAGGCGATCAGGCTGGCCGATCCGGACCGGATGCAGGCAATGGAATTTCCGGAGCAGCTAGGCTGCCGCCGATTCCTTGGTCTTGTTCTTGCTACCGGGAGGCCGGCCTCTGCGCTTCAGTTCCGTCATCCAGGCTGGTGGCCGTCCGCGCCGCCGTCCGCGGCCACGCGCCAAGCGCTCCAGGGTCAGAATGGCTTCCTCCAACTGATCCCGCTCCTGGCGTAATTCCGCCAGCATTTTCAAAACATCCATTTATCTCTCCAAATCTCCCGAGTTGTCTGAGCCCGATAACCGAACCGCGGCACGACGGCCAAGGAGGGAACCGCATCGGTCGTCGTGCTGCTACGGAAGATACGACTGTTCATTCCGCAGAGTCAGTTAAAGTGTACCGGAACGTTTCCGTCACTTTCAATACTCTTGCATGCAAACTTTACATATTTAACTTGTTTCAGAACGCTTCCGGTGTCTGCTCCAGTAAAAGAAGAACGGTATACCCAGTGCAATTACTGCCAATCCGATTCCGGATGCGCGCGGCGAGGACACAAGAGTCTGATACAGCAACAAAATGGTAACCCCGACGAATGCCAGAGGTACTAAAGGATAGCCCCAGGTTCGATAGGGCCGTACTAAATCCGGATTCTTTCGGCGCAAAACGATCACCGCTGCCGCGGTCATGCCGTACAGGATCCAACTGGGAAAGATGACCGCATTGTACAAATCGCTGTAATGTCCGCTCAACACGAATAAAGAGGACCATACTCCTAATAGCAGAATGCTGGCGGACGGGGTCCTGAATTTGGGATGGACGCGCCCGATATGCTGAAAGAAATATCCATCGCGGGCCATTGCGTAGGGCACCCTGGATCCCGACAAGATCGAGCCATTCAATGCGGCGAAAATCGAAATCATGGCCGCCACGCTAACAGCTCCGGCACCATGCGGGCCCGCGATGCGATGCATCATGTCCGAGGCCACCCTGTCGCTGGCGGCAACTTCTCCGGCATTCAATACCGAAAAGTAGGCGAGGTTGGTGAGCAGATATACGCCAATAATTGCCGTAACGCCCGCAATCAAAGCCAAAGGGAAAGTTCGCTGCGGGTTTTCCACCTCGGAACCCAACATACCTGCGTTATTCCAGCCATCGTAGGCCCACAAGGCCGCTACTAGCGCAACAAAGAATCCGGCAGGACCTCCTGGTACGGGTGTCGTCGAAGTGGAGAGATTGAGGATGTGGGCCTGCCGAGAGAGCAATCCGATCGCAATCACCGCAGCGATCAGGAGGACCTTCAACGCGGTGACTGCCACCTGCACATGGCCGCCGACCTGAACGCCGCGATAATTCACAGCTGACAAGAGAAGGATCAGGCAGATGGCCAGTAGTTGTCCATATCGAATTTCCAGCGGTCCCCCGCCCGGTCCGATGGGCCACGGGACAATATAGACGGGCGTTTGCAGCCCGGGTAAAAAGTCGGCGAGATAGCGGTAGAAAGCGGTGGCCAAGGCGGCAATCGACGCGCTCTTGGCGACCCATGTTTGGGTCCAGGCGTAGAGAAATCCCCAAAAGGGTCCATAGGCCGCGGTCAGGTATGCGTATTCACCGCCGGCAGCGGGTAATGCCGCCGATAATTCGGCATAGGTTAACGCGCCGAACAGCGATAGAACTCCTCCAAACACCCACACGGTGAACACCATGCCGGGGGATCCGACCGCCTTGATCATATCCGTCGGCACCAGAAAAATTCCGCTGCCGATCACCGTACCCATGATGATTGCCACGGTCGACCAAGGGCCCAGTATACGCCGCAGTGCGGGCTGGTGAAAGTTAGACCGCTGCACGGGGATTCTCCTTAAGGAAAAGCGACACAATGAGGCCGGTGCCAAACGTCATAGACGTCCCGATCAGCACATACCAGGTGAAGGCGATGGGCGTCGCGAAGCGGACGTACAGCATCACTGCCAACCCGGCGAGCATGCCGCACATCGCGGCGATCTCACCCACGCGGCGCGTCAATAGTCCGAGCAGGAAAACTCCCAGCAGCGAACCGTAGATGATCGACGCGATCGAGAGCCCGGCTTGTAGTACGCCCCCCCAGTTGCGAGCGAGCAAGGCAACTCCCGCAAGAATCACACCCCATGCGACGGTGGCTAGTCGCGCGCGCTTTAGCCACACGGATTCGTTGGCGGACTCTTCGCCGCCGCTTAGCGGACGGAGGAAATCCATCACGGTAGTTGACGCCAGCGAATTCAGAGCCGCGCTCAGGTTGGACATCGCAGCTGCCAGAATCGCAGCAATGAGTAGGCCGGACAGGCCTGCTGGAAGGCGTTCCCAGATGAAACGCGGATAGATGCTGTCGGTGACCGCGGGAGGCGTCCAACCGTGGTCTTTATACAACGTGAACAGGCACACGCCGACAATCAGGAACAGCGTGAACTGAACGAAGATCACCACCCAGCTCGAGAATAGCGCCGCCCGGCTTTCGCGCTCATTCTTCGCCGCGAGGAGACGCTGCACTAAAAGTTGTTCGGTACCGTGACTGGCAGTGGTGAGGAAGCATCCGCCGATGATCCCGGCCCAAAAACTGTACGTTCGGGTAAAAAATTCGGCGAGAGGGCCTATTCGGAAATCGAAGACTTGGAGCTTTCCAAGAGGCTCTGCTGTTGCGATAACGTGTCCCCATCCGCCGGGGATCTCCTGTAACACCAGGAACAAGCTGGCGACGGCTCCGACGACGTACAAAGTCATCTGGATAACGTCCGTCCAGATCACGGCAGTCATGCCGCCTTCATAGGTGTACAGGAGCGTGAGGCACAGAATCGCCGCGATGGATGCCATCTCACCCGTACCCAGGACCACCGAAATGACAATGGAAATCGCGAACACGCGCACGCCCTCGGCCAGCGCCCGCAGAATCAGAAACGTCCCGGCGGTGAGGCGGCGGATACGCGTCCCGAAGCGTATGCGCATCAGCTCGTATGCTGTGTACATTTCACCGCGGAAGTACGCCGGGAGAAATAGAGTAGCTATCACCAAACGCGCCAGCAAATATCCGAAGACCAATTGTAAAAATCCGAAGTTTCCGGCAAAGGACAGGGACGGTGTTCCGATCACAGTGAGCGTGCTGGTTTCAGCGGAGACAATCGACAGCGAGATCGCCCACCACGGCGCTCGCCTGCCCCCTAGAAAGTAATCTTTCAGTGAGTTCTGCGAGCTGCGAAAGCGCGATCCAAACCAGGTGATCCCCACCAGATATGCCACGATCACCCCTAAATCGAGCCAGCGCATGGGCAAGAGTTCAGGATACGCGAAAGTGGACGGGCGCACGCGAAACCAGAAAGCATCATACGGTGTCTAACACGACAGGTACTGTTGCGGGCAAGGTACAACATGGCAGGGTGTACCCTGAAAGTAAGCGATTTCGTAACGAGGATGTTGTAACTATGAAGAATCCAGTATTGAAACTAATTGCAACTGTTGGGCTTGGGCTGAGTCTGGGCTGGGTGATGGCAGCGCAGGAACCTAAGCCGGCCGATACGGCTAAGGCCGCTACCGCTAAGAAGGAGTGGAAAGGCCAGGAAGAGTACGCTCTTTTCCAGAACTATCAAAAGGCCGACCCCAAGGGTAAAATCGAGGCGCTCGATAAGTGGAAGGCCGCTTTTCCGAACAGTGATTTCGCCGAAGAGCGCGAAGAACAATACCTGATCATTTACCAGCAACTGAATATGAACCGCCAGGCTTTCGACAAAGCCGCCGAAATCCTGAAGACCCGCCCTAACCACTTCTACTCACTGTCCGCAATCGAGCGTCTCGTATATACGCTCCCACCCTCGATCACGCCAACCGATCTGGACACCGCCGAGCGCGTGTCGAAGTACATTCTGGACAACCTGGATACTGTTTTCGCCCCGTCGAACAAGCCCATGGACGTCAAGGACGCCGATTGGGCCACCTACAAACCGGCCATGCGGAACGCCGCGCAAGCAACACTGGCCTGGGTGTATGTGCAGCGCAAAGATCATCCGAAGGCGGAGACCGAGCTGACCAAGTACTTGCACCTGGATCCCACCCAGGCTGCATCCTCCCTGACGCTGGGCGGCGAGCTTCTGGCGCAGAACAAAGAGCATCCCGAAAAAATCCCCTTGGGCCTATATCAGTTCGCCCATGCCGCTACCTATGACGGCCAGAACAGCCTTCCGGAACCGCAACGGAAACAGGCTTTGGATTACGTGACCAAGACGTACACGACGTATCACGGCTCGAAGGACGGACTCGATAAACTCCTCGCTCAGGCCAAGAACAGTCCGTTCCCTCCGGAGGGTTTCACTATCGACAGCGCCCAACAGATCGCGGTGAAGAACGCAGCCGATCAGGAGAATTTCATCAAGACACATCCCGAACTGGGGCTGTGGCAAACCGCGATCAAAGATCCGCTGACCAAGGATGGGGGCGACGCTTATTTTGAGATGAACGTGAAGGGCGCTCTACTTCCAGGCGGAGCCAACGGCGTGCAGAAATTCAAAGCCAAGATCGTGTCGATGACACCGGCGGTCAAGCCCAAGGAAATCGTGCTGGCACTGGAGCAGCCGAACGTTCCCGACGTCACGCTGGAGCTGTCTCAAGCCTTGCCGGGAAAAATGGAAGCAGGCGAGGAACTGCAATTTGAAGGCGTGGCAAAATCCTTCACCAAACAGCCGTTTATGGTGGTATTCGATGTCGAGCCTAAGCAAATCGAAGGCTGGACCGGCAAAAACGCCACACCGGCGAAGTCGCCAGCTAGGAGCAAGGCCAAGGCGAAAGCCAAGAGCCAATAATACGGGCGGGGCTTGCCTGTGGACGCCAGCTTTGGGTATACTCCGCAGAAGTACCGCGCGCGTACTTCACTAAACTAGATTGCGCTGGAGGGTTGCTGTGACACTGAGATATCGCACGCTGATGACGATCACGGCAGTTGGGCTTGGCCTGGCTCTCGGTTGGGGCCTGGGAATGCAACCGATCCACGCCCAGACTGCCAAAGCAAGTGACAAGAAGTGGCAGGGCAAAGACGGCGGCCAAGAGGAATTTGGCTTGGCGCAAGCCATGGATAAGGCCACGGACCCGAAAGCCAAAATCGAAGCGCTCGACAAATGGAAGGCGACCTTCCCAAAAAGTGACTTCGACGATATCCGCCAAGAGGCGTATCTGGGCGCCTATCAAGCAGCGAACATGAACCGCCAGGCCTTTGACAAGGCCCTTGAAATCCTGAAGACGAATCCCAATAACTTTTACGCATTGCGAGCCATCGTCTCGCTTGCTCAGACCTTGATGCCTCCCACGCCGGCCGACCTGGACAACGCCAGCCGCATCTCGATGTACATCATGGACAACGCCGACACGGCTTTCGCGGCTGCAAACAGGCCGCAAAACATAACAGAAGCCCAGTGGCCGGCCATCAAACCGGCAATGAAGGCCGCGGCGCACCAGGCGTACCTCTATACGGTCACCGCCCGCAAGGACCCGCCTAGGGAGGAGACGGAACTCACAGCGTACTTAAAGAAGGACCCGACCCAGGCCACTACTTCCTACGATCTCGCCGGCGCTATCCTGGCACAGAATAAGACGCAGCCCCAGAAGCAGCCGCTGGCTTTGTACCACTTTGCTCGCGCGGCCGCCTATACTGGACCGGGAGCTTTGCCTGCCGCCGCGCAAAAGCAGGCGCTGGACTATATTACCAAGACCTACACCGCCTACCACGGCTCGTCCCAGGGACTGCCGGAGTTGCTAGCTATGGCGAAAACCAATGCATTCCCGCCTGAAGGGTTTACCATCGATAGCACCTCAGATATCGCAATCAAAAAAGCACAGGCTCAGGCCGCTGCGGACGCCGCGAATCCGATCTTTGCATTCTGGCGCGATTTGGTTAAAGAGCCGCTCATCATGATGGGCGACTCCTACTTCGATCAGAATATGAAGGGCGCGCTCCTGCCGGGCGATCCCGGCAAGGCGAAGGGCTTCGAGAAGTTCAAAGCCAAGCTCGTGTCCATGACGCCGGCAAACAAGCCCAAGCAATTGGTGCTGGCTCTGGAAAAGCCGGATGTGCCAGACGTGACTCTGAAGTTCGAGGAGCCTCTGGCAGGCAACATGGAGCCCGGCGCAATCCTCGAGTTCGAAGGCGTGCCCGATGCGTACACCAAGGAACCGTTTATGGTGACTTTCCTCGTGACACCGGATCAGCTCACCGGGTGGACGGGAACGAATCCCAAGGGCGGAGCTAGGGGCGCGGGCAAGGGTCGAGCCGGCAAGGGTACGAAGGCAAAGAAGTAACGGTCGGCCTTGCAGGCCGGCCCTACTTGTAGCGATTACATCTTATAACGCCCGAGGTCCTCATCATTGAGGCCCTCGAGCCATTTGCGGATTTCCTCGTTACTGCCGACTTCGGCCACGGCGGCTGCCGTCTTCGAAGTTTTCAGCACAGTCTCTTCCACGAAGATCGGACAATCCAAGCGCAGGGCGATCGCCAGGGCATCGCTGGGCCGCGAATCCACGGAGATCAGCTTGCCATCGCGTTCCAGCCAGATCACCGCATAGTAGGTGTCTTCCTTGAGGTCGCTGACCACGACCTTTTTCACGCCGGTTTCGAGACCGAACAACAGGTTGCGAATCAGGTCGTGAGTCATGGGCCGCGCCGTTGGGATCTTCTCGATTTCAAGCGCGATGGCGTTGGCTTCGTAAATTCCTACCCAAATGGGAAGGACCGCGCCGCCATTGACGTCCTTGAGCACGACAATCGGAAGATTCGTACTGGGGTCCATCATCAATCCCCGGATTTTCATTTCGACTTCCATGTTCGCGTCCCTCCTTTTCGTTCTTAGTTAACCGCTTCGCCCACAAGAGAATTCGGACCCGCCCGGGTTACCCGAACCTCGATATACTTTCCCGCCAAATCTTCGTCACTGCCAGGCCGCAGGAAATTCAACGTCTTATGCTGCGACGTACGCCCGATCCACTGCATGGTGGCTTTGTTGAATCCCTCGACCATGCACTCCTCGATGGTTCCGACATACTCGGCATTGCGGCGGATCTGAATGTTGCGCTGATGTTCCTGCACGATGGTCAGCCGCCGGGTCTTCTCTTCCTCAGAAACATGATCGTCCAGCAGCAGGGCAGATGTGTTCGGGCGCCGCGAGTATTTGAAACCGAAGATGGAATCGAACTGTACTTCATCGAGCAGGCCCAGAGTCGCTTCCAAGTCTTGTTCGGTCTCGCCGGGGAACCCCACAATGATATCGCTAGTAATGGCAATCGGGCGCCGGGAGGCTTTCATCCAGACGATACGCTCCATGTATTCTTCGCGCGTGTACAGGCGGTCCATCGCGGCCAGCATCCGGGTCGATCCGGATTGTACCGGCAGGTGCACATGATTGCAGAGCGTCGGATTGGTTTCGATGGCATCGACGATGCTCTTGCGGAAGTCGCGGGGATGCGAGGTAGTGAATCGCACGCGGCGGATTCCGGGAACCTTCCCCACGTTATCGAGCAGCATGGCGAAATCCCAGCCCGCGGGCGACGGATCGCGATAGCTGTTCACGTTTTGGCCGAGTAACTGGATCTCGCTGTACCCGGCGCGCGCCAACTCCAGAGTTTCGGCGAGAACCGACGCGCTGGTGCGGCTGCGCTCGGGGCCGCGCGTGAACGGCACGACGCAATAGGCGCAGGACTTGTCGCACCCTTCGATGATCGTCAGATAGGCGCGATGCGGATTATCACGGCGGGTAACCGGGGTTTCGAACGTATCTTCCGTGTCGAGACTCAGGCCGGTCACGCGGCGATTGCCAGTTTCGAGCTGCACCAGCATTTCCGGAAGCCGGTTGTAGCTGGCCGAGCCGCACACCAGGCTGACGTGCGGGGCTTTCTCGAAGATCTTCTCGCCTTCCTGCTGGGCAACGCAGCCAAGCACGGCAAACGTCTTGCCCTTGCCGTGGTCCCTCTTGAATTGGTCGAGCCGATGGAACACCTTCTGTTCAGCCTTATCGCGGATGCTGCAGGTGTTATAGAAGACCAGCTCGGCTTCCTCAGGGGTTTCGACCTTCTGATAGCCCTGATGGAGCAGCGTGCCGACCACCTTCTCCGAATCGTGGGCATTCATCTGGCACCCAAAAGTCTCGATGTAGAAGGTCTTCACTCTATTTTCATTGTAAGGGAACCCGCCGACTAAGGCGTTCCCTCTATTGCAGCGCCTCAGGCTTACGCTTAGGCTGGAGATGTGAAACCAGTTCGTTTTCTGGCATTTATCGCGACGTTTGCCGCGGCGCAAAGCGCCAGCACCACGTACACCAAGGACCTCAATGGCAACCGCGTTGAGGGCAAACTCATCGACACATCGGCCAAAGGCGATCGCACGGAGCGCTTCCAGTCGATCAATGGCCGGCTGGTGCCGGTGGAACAGGTGACGGAACGTGTGGTGAGCGACGACGCCAGCGGAAAGGTCACCGAACGGATCGTGCAGAAGTTCGATCCAACCGGCCGGCCCGCATCCACAGAGCGCGTGATGATCCAGGAGAACAAGCTTCCCGGCGGCGGTTCCACGGTTCACGAGACTACGTATCGCAACGATGTGAACGGGGGCCAGCGGGAAGCCGTGCGTAAGACCACCGAAACGCGCGTAAGCGGATCGACGACGACGGCCAGCACGGTGATCGAGCGACCCGGCACCTCCGGTTCTTTCGAGACGGTGGAGAAGCGTTCGTCGGTCACGGACGGTCCGGCCGACAATCAGCAGACTACCGAGTCTATTTACAGCCGCGATGTCTCGGGCGGCTTTCAGGAATCAGTTCGCGCGGTGAAGACGGTTTCCACCGCGAACAATACTACTGAGGAATCAACCGCTATCTATGAGCCGGGCTTGAACGGACAACTACAGCTCGATTCGCAGAGTGAATCCACGTCCAGTAAACAGCCTGACGGCACGGAGGTGGTACAGACTAACCTGTTCACGAAATCCGTTGCCGGAAACGTTCAGGATAGTTCCGGGGCCATGCGCGTCAAAGAACAGCATGTCATCCAGCGCCGCACGAATGCGGACGGGTCCGTGGTCGAAACGCTGAGCGTACGGCGGCCGACGGTGTCCGATCCGAACCGACTGGGGGATCTGCAAAAGGTTTCGGAGACGGTGTGCAAGGGCAAGTGTCAGCCGGAACCTGCGCCTGTCAAAGCGACTAAGCCGTAATCGCCGATAAAAAGCTCTCACCCGTAAAGATCTTCGTTCCGAAGTTCTCCGCCACGGTCTGGCCGATATCGGATAGAGTCTTCCTCGTCCCGAGATCGACGCCTGCGCGCGCGCGCTTGCCGTAGACCAGCAGCGGCACGTACTCACGGCTGTGATCGGTGGACTTGGTCGTCGGATCGCAACCGTGGTCGGCGGTCAGGATTAGGAGATCGTCGGGACCCAGCCGGGCTTCGATTGAAGGGAGCCAATCGTCCACGGCTTCAAGGGCTCGGGCGTAACCTTCCACATCGTTCCGATGTCCATAGAGCTGGTCGAAATCGACTAAGTTTACAAAAATCATTCCACTCGGGACAGAGTCCATTGCCTGGAGCGTTTTCTCCATGCCGTCGGCGTTAGATTTGGTTTTCTCGTAGTCGCGGATTCCCCGCCCCAGGAACACGTCGAAAATTTTGCCGACTGCGAAGACTTCGACGCTGCGCTCCTGGAGTCGATCGAGCAGCATGCCTTTGGGCGGCGGAACCGCGTAGTCGTGACGATTAGGCGTTCGTGTGAAGGCTCCAGGGCTACCCAGGAAGGGCCGGGCGATGACGCGACCGACTTCGTACTTGCCGCGCAGGATTTCGCGCGCCGTGTCGCAGATTTTGTACAGCTCGTAAAGCGGGATCACTTCTTCGTGCGCTGCGACCTGGAAAACACTATCCGCGGATGTGTACACGATGGGCGAGCCGGTGCGCATGTGCTCTTCGCCCAACTCTTCGAGGATTTCGGTCCCTGACGCGGCCTTGTTGCCGAGCGTAGCGCGCCCGATCCGCCGCTCGAACTCGTCCATGACCTCGGGCGGGAACCCGTTGGGATAGACGGGAAACGGCTTCGCCAAGTGAATGCCCGCCATCTCCCAATGGCCGGTGGTGGTGTCCTTGCCGGGCGAGGCCAGCGCGCACTTCCCATAAGCGCCTATCGGCGCGGCGTCGGGTGGCAGCCGTTCAAACGGCCGGATATTGCCGAGGCCCAGCCGGCAAAGATTATTGAGATGCAGCTTGCGGCTCTGGGCGATGTGCCCGAGAGTATCGCTGCCCGCATCGCCGTACTGGGCGGCGTCCGGCATCTCGCCGATACCGACGCTATCCAGAACGATCCAGATGACGCGGCGGAAACTCATTTGGCACTGGCTGAAGCAGCGAGCATTGTTTGAATGCGTTCGGTCATCTGATCGAGGAACGTGGAAGGATCGAAGCCGTCCATCCGGCTGGCGACATGCCCGCTCTTGTCGATCACGATGGTGGTGGGGATGTTCATGACGTTCAGTAGCCGGGCCAAGCCGTCCTCGAAGTAGACTGTCTTAGGCCACTTCTCCGCGGTCAGGAACGGTTCCACCACGGTCCGGTCGTCGTCGGAGTTCATTTCCAGGAAGGCGACGTCGCCACGCGCGCCGAATCGCTCGCGCAGGGTCTCATACAGTGGATGCTGCACGCGGCAAGGCACGCACCAGGTGGCCCAGAAGTCCAGGATCAGGAGCTTGCCCTTGAGGCTGGCGAGCTGGAGCTTTTTGCCGTCGAGGCTGGTCACCGTGAACTCCATGGGATCCGCCAGAGAGGAATTGGGATCGAGCGCCAGGAGTTTCTTGCGCCGGGTCTCCACGGTGGTCGAAACCCGGTCGTAAGCAGCGAGAATCAGATCGCCCAAGCCTTTCTCCGAGCCATGTTGTTTGGCGTAGAGTTCGCCCAACAACAGACGATCGCCTTGGCGCTTTTCATCGGTAGTGTAGGGGTCGGGGATAACAAAAGCTTCGGCCAAGTGTTCGATCGCATCGGCAGGCTGACCCGAGCGAATCAGAACTTCAGCCCATTCGCGGGCGGTTTCTTCGCTGGGATAAGCCGAAAACGCGCGGGCCACCAGGCGGAGGGCATCCGGGACGTCCTTCTGAATCGTTCGGGCGCGGGCCTGATATATCAGCGCCTGGCCGATGGCGCGCTCCTGCTGGTCTTGCTGATGCGAGGCGTCCCGGCCGGTCGCAACAGGCATCTTATCCACCAGATCCTCAAACTTGCGTGCGTACTTATAAGCCTTCGCGGCATTCTCTCCTCCGCCCAGAGTCAGGAACGCATACGCCAGCCGGTCCAGTAGCTGAAAATCATCCGCGGAGGTAGCCACGGCCGATTCCCCATACTTGGCGATCCTGGGAACATCGTTGCTCTCGATGGCGGCTTTGGCGAGCGAGCGCTCTACGTCGGCGCGCTGCGTGCTGTTCGGATACTTGGCGAGGTGCGCTTCCAGGGCGCGGATCAGATCCACGGGGCTGGTGCCTTCGTTCACGGCGCGCATCAAATCCTGCTGCTCTTCCGTACTCGGCTGGGGCTGTTGGGCCAGCGCGACAATTGCGCACAACAGAACGACCACCGCGGCTTTCATTCCACAGCCTTTCCAGTGCCGCGCAATTCAGCAGCCAGGCGCGCGGCCCGATCCCGCGCGAGGTTGACGAAGCCTTCGTTTTTGGCGACCCGGTCGAGCAGCGGCAGGAACTGCTCGCGGCCCACCAGGCGCTTCTGCGACCAGGCTGTGTCAACGCGCAATACGGCGTCATTGACGCCCAACTTGTCAAAGCGAATCGCGCGGCGCAGGTTCATCATGGCGCGCTCGCTTTCTGAGACGCGCTCGAACCAGTCCTGCAAAAGCTTGGCGTTCTCGTCGAGAGAATAATTGAACTTCACCTCGCGAGTTTCCGTGCCATTCTCCCAGCGGAAAGTTTTATCCCCGGTGCGGGCCACTTTCAAGCCGCTCTCGAGCGGGCGTTTGAAATGGTCCAGCTTATCCGCGAGATCGAAAATAGCCTGTACCATTTCCGGCTCCAACTTGAACGTCTCGGGCTCTTCGTCCTTGGTTTCCCTGTAGGTCACCGCGCCGTCTTTATCGACCGTTGTAGCCATGTAGGCCGGATCGGACCCCGGGAAGCTCTTGGTGAAGGAAATTCGCGGGCCATCGGCTCCGAAGGCGATCCCGGCAAAAGCCATGCTGGCCGCAAGCCACAGGAACAGCTTCATACGGTGGCCTTCAAGGCTGTGCGGCACGTGGTCGCATGACAAATCGCGACCGCCAGCGCGTCAGAGGCGTCCTCGGTTTCGATGACACCCTGAAATCCGGTAAGCGTTCGGACCATCATCTGCACCTGCTGTTTTTCGGCCCGGCCGTAGCCCACCACGCTGACTTTAATGGCCAGAGGAGAGTACTCACCCAGTGTGATGCGCGCTTCGGCAATCGCCAGCAGTGCGACTCCGCGCACGTGAGCCAGCTTGAGCGCCGTTTTCACATTCTGCGAATAGAAAACTTCTTCCACGGCGGCGGAATCGGGCTGATGGCTCTGGAGGACATCCCGCAGCCCCTGGGCGATCTTGGATAGACGCTGCTCCAGAGGAGACTTGACCGCGGTGCGGATCACGCCCAGAGCGAGCACGCGATGGCTGCGGCCGTCGCTCTCGATGACGCCCCAGCCGGTGCGCTCGGTTCCGCAGTCAATCCCCAGAACACGCACAGTTTAGGAAGCGAGGGCCTCCATCTCCTTTTCGTCGATGTCGAAATTGGAATACACGTTCTGCACGTCGTCGTTCTCTTCCAGAGCCTCGCTCAACCGGAGCATGGCGCCGGCGTTCTTGCCTTCGAGCTTCATCAGATTCTTGGGCACCATGCCAATTTCCGCGGATTCGGTAGGGATGCCGGTCTTCTGGATGGCTTCGAGCACGGCCTCGTGCGACTCCGGCGGAGAGACTACAACCCAATTGCCGCCATCGTTGCGCAAGTCTTCCGCGCCGGCGTCCAGCGCCACGGTCATGAGCTGATCCTCCGTAGCCCTCTCGCCGTCGATCACAATCTCACTCTTGCGCTCGAACATCCATGCGACGCTGCCCTGCTCGCCCAGGTTCCCGCCCTGTTTTGAGAAGATGTGGCGAATATCGCTGACTGTTCGGTTGCGATTGTCGGTGGCAACCATTACCAGGACGGCCGCTCCGCCAGGACCGTAGCCCTCGAACATGATTTCATCGATCTGGCCGCCTTCGAGCTCGCCCGTGCCGCGCATGATGGCGCGCTTGATGTTATCGGCGGGCATACTGACGGCCTTCGCGGCTGCAACGGCTGTCCGAAGACGCGGATTCATCCCCGGATCGCCTCCGCTGCGCGCAGCGATCATGATTTCCTTAATGCAGCGGGTGAAGATTTTCCCGCGTTTGGCGTCAAGCGCGCCCTTCTTGTGCTTGATTGTCGCCCACTTTGAGTGTCCAGACATACGATCCTCGGGGGCTCAAGGTCTCCTCACTGGGAGGCCCTTCAGGGGAGCCCAACTCCTAAAGATATCAGACTTACATCGCACCCTGATTGTCCAGGCTGCGCCACAGATACCAGGAAGCCACGGAACAGTAAGGCCGCCAGGCCGCAGCGATCTTTTCCATTTCGGCGGGCGAAGGCAGCTCCGGCAGATTGTAGGCTTTCTTGATGGCCGCCCGCACGCCCAGGTCGCCCGTGGGCAGGACATCCAGGCGGCGCAACGCAAAGATCAGGAACATCTGAGCGGTCCAGACACCCACTCCCTTGACCTTGGTGAAGTGTTCAATAATGGCCGCGTCCTCAAGTGTATGCACGTGGTCGAAGCGCACCTGCCCGTCGCGCGTCATCCGGGCCAACTCGCGGATATAGGTAAGTTTCTGTTTCGACAGGCCCAGCGTCCGCATCCTCGCTGGCCGCAGTTCCAGGACGGATTCCGGCGTCAACGGATCCGCCTTGGTGGCCGCAATCAATCGATTGAATATCGTAAGTGCAGCCTTTCCACTCAATTGCTGATAGACAATGGAGCGCACCAAGGTGTGAAAGTTCGGATCGCGGTGCTGCATTCGGTATGGGCCTACCCGCTGGATGATGCCGCCAAGGACAGGGTCGGCCTTTTGAAGGTGTAGTAGCGCTTTTTTCATTTAAAAAGGCGATGAAACCCCATCGCGCGGGGGGCAGTCTTACAGTATAAGTATGAGTCGTTTGTATTGGTGTGTCCCTGGAATGGCGATGTTGTTAGGGCTCGGCCTCTGGGCTCAGGACAATACGATCAAGGTCGACGTGGACCTGGTCAACGTCCTCTGTACGGTCCATGGAAAGAATAACGCCCTGATCGGCGGCCTGGAAAAAGGCGATTTCCACCTGCTCGAAGATGGTAAGGAACAGGAGATCAAATATTTCACTCGGGAAACCGATCTGCCTCTCACGATCGGCCTGCTGGTAGACGTCAGCGGCAGCCAGGAGCGCCTCATTGACACCGAACACCGGGCCGCGAGCGCCTTCTTCCGGTCAGTTCTCCGTCCCAAGGACCTGGCATTCATCATCAGCTTCGGTAAGGATTCCGAGCTCTTGCAGGATTCGACCAGCTCACCCAAGCTCCTGGAAGACGGGCTGAAGCAGCTGCGCCTGAACGCCGGGGTAGGCGGCCTACAACCTGGCCCGGTTCCGACCGCGCAGAACCAGGCGGGCACGGTTCTATGGGACGCGGTGTACCTGGCTGCTAATGAGCGCCTCAAGAGCGAAGCGGGCCGCAAGGTGATCGTCGTGATTACGGATGGCGTCGATGAGGGGAGCCGCAAAACCCGCGAGCAAGCCATTCACGAGGCTCAGCTGGCGGACACCGTGGTGTACAGCATTGACTACAGCGATCCGGCCTTCTATGGCGGCGGCTTCGGATTCGGCGGCGGCGGAGAGGCCGAGCTGAGGAAGATGTCGGACGAGACTGGTGGGCGAGTGTTCAAGGTGGATCGCAAGAACTCGTTGGACGATATCTTCAAGCAAATCCAGGACGAGATGCGCAGCCAGTACGCGATCGCGTACTCGCCTAC
The DNA here is from genome assembly GCA_025980665.1 of Bryobacteraceae bacterium. GTDB lineage: Bacteria > Acidobacteriota > Terriglobia > Bryobacterales > Bryobacteraceae > Palsa-187. Next base: position 1,901 of record JAICXC010000051.1, on the reverse strand, counting down.
CAATCCCAAGAAAGATGGGACCTATCGGAAGCTGGATTTCAAGATGGCGAACAAGGATTACAAGGTCCAGGCTCGCAAGGGATACTACGCGGTAGCGAACTAGATCACGTCCGCGAAACTCTTACGCAGCCGGTGGAACCAGGCGTATCCGGTTATGGCTACCGCCGCGCCCACTAGCCACAACCCAATCACACCCCGCATCGACGGCGCCTGATTTTCCAGAAACACCGCGCGATAGGCCCGCACCAAAATGAATAGCGGATTGAACCGCAGGATCGGGACCGCGCTTGCGGGAAGCGACGACTCCGGATAGCAGATCGGCGTCAAAAAAAACCACAGCGTCAGCAGATAGCCGGTGACTTGCCCGAGATCGCGCACGTAGACGCCGGTTGCTGCGAGGATCCAGGCTAACCCCGCCGTGAACAGGATCTGAGGAATCAACAGCAGTGGCAGCCAAAGCACGCTGGCGGGTACCGACCCGCGCACGGCTAGCAATCCGATCGTGAAGATCACCAGGCCAGTTGCTTCCGTGACGGCACCCGAGATTACCAGGTTTATAGGCAGCGTCTCCAGCGGAAATACGATCTTCTTGACGAAGGTGCGGTATTCGAGTATTACGTACGGCGAGCGGCCGACGGCTTCCGAAAACGCGAGCCACGGAAGCATCCCGGCCAGAAAATACAGAACGAATCCGGTGCGGCTGGTGTCGGCACCGAAGCGCGTGCGCAGCACCACGCCGAACACAAAGAAATACGTCGCCATCAGCAGCAGTGGATTCAGAAACGTCCACAACGTCCCGCCGAAGCTGCCGCGATAGCGCGACACGATATCGCGGCGGACCATCGACCCCATCAGCTTGCGATTTCGCCAGAGACTGCGTGCAGGCAGGATAAACGCCTTGGGTATAGCTCGCAGAATTCGTGCGCGCCGCACGGATGAGGCCGTGAGCACGCGCGGTGTCCCGATCTCGAGCGTCGTCCCCGGGGCCCCAGCCCCCACCCGCGCGGCGATCTCAATGAACTGCGATCGATCCTTCACGAGCGCGACTTGGACGCTGTATGCGCCTTCCTCCGCCGGCAAAGGAATGCGTAGGTCTACCTCGCGACTGGTCACCTCGGACCATTCGCCTTCCTGAAGAAACGCTCCCGTGGATGGATCGTACAGTTGCCAGCCGATCAATCCTGGCTGGTCCAACTGAAAGCGAAGATGGATCGTGGTGCCTTCGGCGACGGCCTCCAGGACGTCCATCTTAGGCATACAGCTTATGCATATAGCCAAGATGGATAGCGATCGCGCACGCCGCGACGCTTGCGGCCCACGGCGTAAATCCCTTCGCCGCGATGCTCCTTCGGAAGGATGTAGCGGTCGAGCAGGTGCTCCACCCAGGCATGCTCGGGCTTAGGCTCGTCGCGGAACGGCCCGGTTTCGAGCGCATCAACCTCGAACCCGGAGTTCTCGAGCAGATCCTTCACCTCGCGCGGGGAATATTCGCGGCTGTGGCGAGCCTCGGTCTCACCCGAAGGATTCGGACGAATGTAAGCCGGAAACAGCATAGGATGAAAGCCCTGCAGGATCGCCGAGACGGCCCGTGCGGAGGCGATGTTGGGCGTAGTCAGCACCAATGTTCCACCGGGCCTGAGAACCCGGTTGATCTCGCACATCATGTGCATCGGATCGGAGGGCAGATGCTCGATCAGCTCGCAACACAGCACGGTGGAGAAGTACCCATCGTCGTAGGGGAAACGGTCCTTTTCAGCGTCGAACAAATCGATGTCGCAGCGAAAGTCTTCCCCGTTTTCCGAAGTGATGCGGCGATGGTTAGTCTGACCTTGCGTGCCGTAGTAGCAACCCCGCACCTCGCCATAGCCCAGCCGGGTCTTGAGCGCGGGAGTGATCTGAAG